>JBMTVN010000016.1:0-30081 GCA_049451415.1 Limisphaerales bacterium
GGCAGGCTTGCCCCTGGCCG
Source organism: Limisphaerales bacterium (assembly GCA_049451415.1). GTDB lineage: Bacteria > Verrucomicrobiota > Verrucomicrobiia > Limisphaerales > JAHDYP01 > JBMTVN01. The sequence goes on from JBMTVN010000016.1 coordinate 21, forward strand.
TTCGCGCGGAGGAGCGTGCCAGGGCAAAGGTTGTGCCCCAGAGGAGGATGGCACCCAGCCCGGACCAAGTGCCGTGTCGATGGGAATTCGTATGCTCAGCTACAGTCATCGGTTGGAGGCAGCAGGTTATCTGTGCCCGTTCAGCCAGGCGCTACACCAAATCCAGTGATGTGCTCACAGGGCGAGCTCAGGGTATGGCAGAGCTCAGTTTTCTTGTCGATTCGCGTCTTCGTTGTGCAGTGATTGGCTTGGAAAGACCTTGAGGATTCGCCCCCGCGCAGTGCGCATGGGGGACTAGCTCCTGCGGCGAGGTCCCCTTCGGCTCTAGGAGATTCCCCCATGCCGCTTTCGGGGCGTGCCCCATTTCGATTTGTTTACGGCTGGGCTTTGATGCAGGGGCAATGCAACGCCCATGGGCTTGGGTATGACAGTTTGTGAATCGATGATGAAAGTGAACCGAAGGTGGCTGGTTGGCGTGGCGGTCCTGGTATTCGCCCTGATTGCTGTCTTGCGTCCGTGGCGCGGGGCGGGCCCGGAAAAGCGCCAGATCTTGTATTACCAGGACTCCATGCATCCGTGGGTGAAGCTGGATCAGCCTGGAAAGTGCACGATCTGCGCGATGGATCTGACCCCGATCTACGAGGGGGATCAGGCCTTCACAAGTGTGAAGTTGGGCAGGCAGGGGGATTCCGAGTGGGAGGTGCTGTCGGGAGTGTTCGCGGGAGAGCGAGTTGTGACGGCAGGCAACGTGTTGATCGATGCACAGGCCCAGATGATGCACCCGCTGGACGATGAGGATGAGGATGGGGATGCATCCAACGGGAGCCTGGAGGTTGATGGGGGTCATCTGGAGATTGTTCCAGGGAACGACGTCAGATTGAACTCCTTGCAGGAAGCAGCCTTGGCGGCTTTGCTCGAGGTGGCTGATGCGGTTAGCGAGGCGTTGTCAGCGGATGACGCTGGTCGATTTGCGGCAGAGTGGAGTCGTTTGGGGCATGAACTCGGCGAAGTTGGACAGCTGTTTGGGCCGGGCACGCAGCTGCAGGATGTGGTGGGTGCCGTGGTCGCAGGGTATCAGTCCGAAGCAGGGGCTGATCTGGAATCCGCCAGGGAGGCCTTTTTACCCTTTAGCACGGCATTGGTAGAGCTGGTTCAGAGCCTGCGGTTGCTTCCGGGGGACTTTCGGTCCGTGAAAGTCTATCACTGCCCGATGGCGCCGAAGCCCGGCCTCTGGTTTCAGGCTGAAGGTCCCCTGGCTAATCCCTTTTACGGGAGCGAAATGCTGCCATGCGAAACCGCGGTATGGCGAGGGCGGTGGAGGTTGAGAAGGCGATGTCTCAGTCTTCCCAAGCGGTGACAAATGGAGCAGCTCCGTCCTTGCCGGAGCTGTTGCAGGATGCTGGCCGGAACATTCGAAGCGGGCGTCACACCGTCAGTAAAGCGTTCTGGCAGCGTGCAGCAGAGATCTATTCCAGCACGAGGAAGGAAAACATCACTGACTATCAGGTTGAGCCGGCACCTGCGGGCAATGGCTTGGAGATAGAGGCGGAGCCGGCGGCTGTGGTTAAGGGTGGGAAAGTCCGTGGTGAGCGTGCGCCGGTGTCTGTTTCAGGTGATGAGCTGGGATGGTTGAAGAGCTTTGTTGAGCTTGCCGCCGGGATGAGCACGGCGCTCGCCGCCGATGACCTCGCTGCTTTTAACCAGTTACATGCCGAGGTTGCTTCAGCTTTGCCTGAGGTCATTCGGGGCCTTGGAAAGGACCATGATCTCCATGAGCTCCTACGCAGGATGTCGGTTCATGCCAACATCATTGAATCGGTCGACCTGGAGGTGGCGAGGCGACGCTTTTTGCTCATGAGTACACAATTGGTGGAGGTGGTGAAGTGGATGCGGGCGGGCAATGCTGAGTTGAGCGAGTGGAAGGTGTATCACTGCTCCATGACTCAGGCTCCGGGCTTGTGGGTCCAAGTGGAGGGGCCGTTGCGCAACCCTTATCATGGTGCCTCCATGCTGGAGTGCGGATCAGAGGTGCTGCCCTGAGGCGGGTGAACAGAGGAGTCAGGAAGGCGCAGCGATGATTTACCGACTTATTGAATGGTCCTTGAAGAACCGGTTTCTGGTTCTGTGCGGCACGTTGTTTCTGTTGGGATGGGGAATTCGTTCCGTTTATCAGACACCCGTCGATGCGATTCCCGACTTGAGCGAGAACCAGGTGATTGTATTCGCCGACTGGCCCGGGAGAAGCCCGCAGGAAGTGTAGGACCAGGTCACTTATCCCTTGTCTGTCAACCTACAGGGTTTGGCCGGGGTGAAGACCGTCCGTGCGTCCTCCATGTTTGGATTCAGCTTTGTGACAGTGATCTTTGAGGATGGGGTCGACAACTATTTCGCGAGGTCGCGGGTTTTGGAGCGGCTGCATTTCCTTGGGGAACTGATGCCGGCGGGGGTGCTGCCGCGCTTGGGTCCTGATGCAACGGGGCTTGGCTGGGTTTATCAGTATTACTTGCATGTGGACCCGGCATCCGCCCCGGAGGGGGGATATGATTTGTCTGAGTTGCGTTCGATCCGGGACTGGTTTGTGCGTTACCAGCTGAATGCTGTTCCAGGAGTGGCTGAGGTTGGGAGCGTTGGTGGTTTTGTGCGGCAGTATCAGATTGAGGTGTCTCCGTTTAGCATGCGGGCCAGGGGCGTGACGTTGCAGCAGGTGATGGATGCCGTAAGACAGAGCAATCTCAACGTCGGCGGCAAGGTTATCGAGGAGAGCGGGATGGAATTTGTTGTGCGGGGAGTGGGTCTGGTGGAATCGGTGGCTGACTTGGAGGGGGTTATTTTAAGGGAGACGGATGGTATTCCGGTATACTTGAAGGATGTGGCGATAGTGCAGCTTGGCGGGGATTTTCGCCGCGGTGCCTTGGATGTGGATGGGAGGGAAGTTGTTGGGGGAGTGGTGGTGATGCGTTCGGGAGAGAACGCGCTGGCGGTTATTGAGGCGGTGAAGCAGAAGGTGGCCCAGATTTCAGCGAGCCTTCCACCGGGGATGAGCATTCGGCCGTTTTACGATCGCAGCACCGTGATTGAGCGCTCAATCTCGACACTGAAGCGGGCGTTGGGAGAGGAGATCCTCCTTGTTGCTCTGGCTCACATTCTTTTCCTCTGGCACTTCCGGAGTGTCCTGATCGTTACCCTGCCTTTGCCGCTCTCGATCCTGATTTCCTTTATCCTGATGAAGGAATTCGGCATCACCTCGAATATCATGTCCTTGAGCGGAATCGCCATCGCCATCGGGGTGTTGGTGGATGCAAGTATTGTGATGGCCGAGAATGTGATCCGCCATTGCGAGAGTGCTGAATCGGTCCGCCGAGGAGGCCTGTTGACCCGCGAAGAGGTGCGGGCATTAACCCTGGAAGCTGCCAAGCAGGTGGGCAGACCGATCTTCTTTGCGATGCTGATCATTATATTGGCATTCGTGCCGGTGTTCTCGCTGGAAGGAGAGGAGGGCAAGCTGTTTCAACCGCTGGCCTTTACCAAGACCTTCGCGATGATAGGCTCAACGCTTTTGGCGGTGATCTTGGTTCCGGTGCTCTGTTCCTTTTTAGTGCGGGGTCCTTTCAGGCGGGAGGAAGACAACTGGCTCATGCGTCGAATTCTGGGTGTGTATGATCCCGTTCTGCGATGGGCACTGGAGCGAAGGGCGCTGGTCATCTCCCTTGCGGCGGCTTTGCTTGCGGTGGCATTGGTTCTGGTCACCGGTTTGCCGCGTCCGGTATCAGCCTGGTTTCGGTCAAAGAGAATGGAGTCCGTGGCCAGGGTCGCAGAGGGAATGGGCAGTGAATTTATGCCTACCCTGAACGAGGGAAGCCTGCTTTTCATGCCGGTTCTCCTACCGAGCACCTCGCTGACAGAGATTAAGCGCATCATTGCGTGGCAGGACCGTGTTTTGTCTGAGGTGCCGGAAGTTCTTTCATCGGCCGGCAAACTGGGGCGTTCAGACACCGCGACTGATCCCGCGCCGGTGGAGATGATCGAGACGACAATCGAGCTGCGGCCAGAGTCTGAATGGAGGCCGGGGATGACGAAGGAGAAGCTGATCGAGGAACTGAACTTGAAGCTGAGTGAAGTTCCGGGTGTTGTTCCAGGATTCCTTCACCCGATTGAGGGGCGGCTCCTGATGTTGAGCACCGGGATTCGGGCGCGGGTAGGCGTCAAGGTGTTGGGGGCAGATCTGGAGGCGATCCAGGCAAAGGCATTCGAGATCGAGAAAGTGTTGAAGGAAGTTCGCGGCGCGTCCGGGGTAGCGAGCTCGAGGTCGACGGGAAAGCCGTATGTGGAGGTGCATGTGGATCGGGCAGCCATGGCCCGGTACGGGTTGCGGGCGCGGGATGTGATGGATGTGGTGGAGGAGGGGTTGGGTGGGCGGAATGTCACCACCACCATTGAGTGACGCGAACGTCTTCCCATACAGGTGAGGTATGAGCGGGATGAACGTGACGACTTGAACCGGTTGAGGGACGCGTTGGTATTCTCCCCCTCCGGCAAGGTGATTCCGTTGGGCCAGGTAGCGAGTATTGACAGGGTGGTGGGGCCAAGCGAGGTGGCAAGCGAAAATGGTCGTTTGCGCACCTACTTTCAGGCGAACGTGCAGGGGCGGGATTTGGGAGGGTTTGTGCAGGAGGCGAAGGAACGTATTGCGAGGCTGGTCCAGCTTGAGCCCGGCATGACACTGGAGTGGAGCGGGCAGTATGAAAGCCGGCTTCGGGCGCAGAGAAAGTTGAGCATCATTTTTCCCACCGTATTGGGGATCATTTTTGTGCTGCTCTACATGGTATATCGATCGTTCAAGGAGGCGGCTCACGTGATACTCGCGGTGCCGTTTGCCCTCACCGGCGGGGTGCTGCTGCAGTTCCTGATGGGATATCCATTCAGCGTGGCTGTCTGGGTGGGTTACTTTGCACTGTTTGGCGTGGCCATCGAGACGGGGATTGTCATGGTGGTTTACCTGGAGGAGTCGGTGAATAAGCCACGGCAGGAATTGGGAGGGAAGTTCAGATATGCCGACTTGCCGAGCGCGGTTCAGGACGGTGCTCGACTTCGTTTGCGTCCCAAGATGATGACGGTGACCACGACCGTGGCGAGTCTGTTGCCAATCATATGGAGCACCAGTACCGGGTCGGAGATTATGCAACCTTTGGCCGCACCGGTTATCGGGGGGATGTTCAGCAGCTTTCTGCACATCCTGGTGGTGACTCCGGTGTTGTTTGTGTGGCTGCGGGAACGGGAGATGCGGCGTGAAGCCATGGCCCGACAGGCGTAGGAGGGTTGGCTGGCCGTCTCTCGACTGACGACTTGCTGGAGGAGCCTTCAGGGTATGATTGGCCAGGATTCTAGGACGAGGTCATCGCTTGGAAGGCTCAGTACAACTTGAATTCGTTGCTCAAGGGGGAGGGGGCGCAGGTGGCGGTACCCGTAATCGAGGCCATTCCGTGTCACCGTTCCTCCAGCCAGCCAGTAGGTGTCGAGACTCGAGGGCTTTCCATCCCGGAAGGACTTCTGGATTTTAGTGTTTATCCATCTGTAGGTATCCGGGCCGACAGTGAGCTGGCTATTATTCCATTCCTCGACTGAGGACGCGTTTCCTCCTACGCCCCCGATCAGGTGGTGGCGCCACCGATGGTTGAGCTGCATGACGGACTGGTCGGTTTCGATGGAACCGGTCGTTGTTAGGTCGTTGAGCAGCTCGTAACCGTTGGAGTTGTCGACGCAATAGCGGGATTTGTGATGGGGCCAGGCGTAGTCAAGGACGGGTGTAAGATGTATGTCGTAATCGGTCGTGAATATGGGTGTTTTGCGGTTTCCGGGCGCGGGTTTTGCTCAGGCCGCTCAAGTCTATCGGCCGGGTTGCCGATGGCATCAGGAAGCGCATGGGATGCGCATCTAGCAACACACTGGTAATCAACACACTACACAATGGTAACGAAGAAGAGTCTGCTTCTTGGAATATTTGCCGTTCTGTCCATCGCAGGACAGGCGGCGGTCAATAAACCGGACGGCTTGCTATTGCGGGGGTTTGAATCTGCGGCCCAACAGTTTCGACGTGGAGACTCAGCTACGGCTGCGGGGGTCTACCCGACACTGCGGGTCGATGCTGCAGGGGAGCTGAGTGACAGCATGAGCGCGGTGGAGCTGGCACCACAGATTGAATGGATACGGGAGCGCGGACAGGCGTATTCCGCGTATGCGACGCTTTCTCCGTTCGCGCTGAACGAATCCGGGTATGTCGAGGGGACGCTGTCAGCTGCTTCACACTCTGTAGACCTGGATCTGAATGATTCAGGTGTCAGCGTCTTCCAGGCCGAGACTCAGGCAGCCTTGCTTGCGGTGGCGAAGGCTTACGTGGATGCGGGGGTGGACTACATTCATTACGATACGGCCTGGGTGGCGCTTGGGTCTGCGGGACCCTTTGATGCGGCGACAATGCAGGATTTCCGTGAATGGCTGAATGGACGCTATGATTTGGCCGGTCTGCAGGGCCTGTTCGATACGGGTTACGACGCGGCAGCGTTTGATTTTGGTGGATGGTTACGGGCGCAGGGTGTGACTGAGGCGAACCATGCTCAGGAGACCACCTTGGTCGGGGGAGTGGTCTTGATGCAGAGTAAGCCATGGCGCTTGTGGCAGGCGTTCTTGCGTGACAAAGAACGTACGATCCTCGGGGCCTTGGTGACCCAGGCGAATGAATACGCAGCGTTGTCCGGTCGGGAGGTTGGATTTGCATTTAACCGTTATGGCTTTATCCAGCGCCCGGCTGACCGGTGGTTTTTGAGCGAATATGCGGCTTGGGATTTGGGTGAGACCCATTTTTCCGGGCAGAGCTGGGATTATCACAAGGGGTATTCATTGGAGCCGGTGTTCAGGGCAAACCTGAAGACTTTCGGTAACAGGTTTGAGAGCTGGAACGAGCCGCCGCAAACCTCTGCTGCGGTCAGGTCTGTATTCCTGGCAGAATCGGTGGTGAACCAGGGTGTGGGCACCTTTCAGGATGACTATCCTGCGACAGCAGGCATCGCGCGGATGGCACGCCGGTTTGAGACCCAGTTGACAGGTACATTGGAGAGCGAGTTGGCTGTGTTCTATCCGCTGGCGACAGCGTTGCACACGCGACCAGGACAGTTGGGCACGCTGCCCATGGATGGGGGGAGTCATTACTGGTATTTGGGAGCGGGCTATTTGTTGAAGGATCTTGGCTTGGGTTATGACGTCGCGTTTGGCGGAGACGGTCTGGGTTTGGAGGATTCATTTTCTGCGACAGACCTGACCGGTTATCCGGTCGTGGTGATATCCGAAGCATCCCAAGTGACCGACAACCAGTTTGCCCAGTTGCTGGATTATGCAAATGGTGGTGGTCATCTGGTCTGTTGGGGTTTGGATAACCTGAGGTATGACGCGTTGGGCGACGATCGGTCATCGACGAGGTCTTATGGAGGCTTGGGGTGGAGCGATCTTTTCGCCGGAGTTGGCGACGTCGCTGTGGGGGCAGGCACCGTTTCGGTGGTGAGCCTGGATGCGCTGGGCTCCCAGTATTATGTCGATCAGGCCCAGGCGGATGTCGATGCCGAGAGCCGCCACGCCGCGGCCCGGAGTCTGGTGAGTGCGCAGCTGCCTGCGGGCTTAGCTCGCGTGGACATCGCTGATCAGGACAGGATTCGGGTGGTGAGTCATTTGGACGCTATGGATGGTTCGGAAGTGCATCATCTCCTCAACTATGCGTTCAACGATCTAGGCACCGGGGTGACGTTGCATCAGGACCTGGTAGTGACATTGGATCCTCCTGCTGGCTACTCCGGCGGGACTGTTGTCGTGAGTTATGTGGCGGACAGCGAGTCAGATCCGACGGAGTTGGCTTACGTGGAGGGGGGAGACGGTCGTCTGACCGTGACCGTGCCTTCGTTGACTTACTGGGGGATTCTGCGGGTTGGTTCCGCAATGGTCGCGACTGCGCATCCGGCAGTTCCGCCCGTGGCGTACTTCAATCCGTTGTTTGATTATGAAGTATTTAGGCAGGATGGGGTCAGGTCCTTGGTTTATAACGCCTCGAGCTACGAGGGTTTCTCCGGGTTGCAGGTATTCTATCAGTTGAAGGATGCTGGCACGGGTGTCTTTGGTGACTGGACGGCTGGAGGCGTGTTGGCTGACCCTGGGACCTCGCGGGTGGAGAACGGGTCGTTGGACATTACCCTCCCGCAGGAGGGTCATTATCGGCTGCAGTTGGTAGCGACTGACCTCGCGGGCAGCACGAACTCGCTCATCGTCGGTGCCTGGGATACTGAGGTCGGATATGACACGACGCCTCCGGACACCTCGGGGTTGAGCGTTGTGGAGACCGGTGGGGGTGTGGTCAACGAGGCGGTTGTAGACTTTGCATTTACGCCGACCGTTGAGGTCAGCGGTGCGGTGGACGCGATTTCCGGCATCGCCCAGATGCTCTGGGGCTGGACGCGGGACGATGGATCCACCTTGGACGGAGGCGGTTTACAGGGGGGTGATCATATCCTCGATTTGCCACCCATTGTTGAGGGGGCTTATGGTCGCTACACCCTGAACGTCCGTTTCCAGAATCGGGCCGAGATTTGGGATGAGACGCAGTTGCCTTACAGCATTGTCTATGCGGTTCCGCCGGTCTACGTCGGGGCGGGAGAGACCCGCAACGTGATGCAGGGCGATGGGGTCTCCTTCACGCTGGATTTCAGCAATTCCTACGGGAATCCGACGATTGAATGGTTCAAGGATGGGCAACTGATTGCGGACCAGGTTGAGGCCAGTCTGAATCTAGGGTTCGTCTCTGCCTCGGCGTCTGGCATCTACCAGGCGATCATCAGCAATGTGGCCGGCAGCGTAACGAGTCCGGAATTCGTGCTTAGCGTCAACGTTCCATTGGAGATTACACGTCAGCCTTCCGGGGCCACGGTCAACGCAGGTGAGCCATTCTCCTTGTCGGTGGAGGCTGTGGGAACGGGTCAGCTGCAATATCAATGGATGTTGAACAACGTGGATATTCCCGGGGCCACGGAAGCCACTTACACGGTTGCCTCGGCTGACCGCGCGCAGAATCAGGGGCCGCATCGGGTGCGGATCACGGATGACCTGGGTGAGGTCACCAGCAACTCTGCTTTTGTCACGGTGAACGGTGGCGGGGGCGGAGGTGGCGGTGGATTGCAGATTTCCCAACAACCCCAGGGGATGAATGTGCAGGAGGGACAGCCTTTCAGTCTCAGCATCCAGGCCAATGGCGGCGTGGGGGGCGTTCGCTACCAGTGGATGTTCAACGGCGCGGACATCCCAGGAGCCAACGGTTCCATATACAGTGTTGCTTCCGCCGTGAAGGCCCAGCATGAGGGGAATTATCAGGTTCGGGTCATGGATGATGTTTCTACCCTGCAGAGCCAGATGGCGGCCGTGACGGTGGGGGGGAGTGTTGCCAACGGTCCGACCATCACCCAGCAACCTCAATCCACCACGGTTCAACAGGGCCAGGGTTTCTCGCTATCTGTGGCTGCGGTAGGCACCGGAGCGGTGATCTATCAATGGACGAAGGACGGAGTAGACCTGCCGGGCGCCACTGGTCCGAACTTCAACGTCCCTTCCGCGGTGAAATCCCAACACGAGGGCACCTATCGAGTGCGGGCTACGGACCCGAATGGCACCGTTCTCAGCGATCCGGCCGTGGTCACCGTGAACACGGTGCCAGCGGGTGGGCCGACCATTGGGCAGCAACCTCAGGGTGTGAACACTGTCGAGGGATCCCCGTTTGCCTTGAGCGTGCAGGCGACTGGAGCCGGGACGTTGCGTTACCAGTGGATCAAGGACGGGATTGCGCTGCCGGGCGCGACTGGTCCGAGCTACTCCGTTGGAGCTGCAGTTAAATCGGTCCACGAGGGGAGTTATCAGGTCCGTGTCATGGACGATTCGGGGGAGACCTTGAGCTCCATGGTCAACGTGATTATTACACCATCGTCCGGTGGTGTCTTTGACATCACGATTCAGCTGCCGGACCAGGGCACGCTGATCATAGACGTGATGGCGGAAGATACCGTGGCGAGCCTCAAGAGCCGCCTGGCGTCGGAGGTGGGTATCCCCGCTGGGGAGCAGTCACTTTGGCTTGCGGGTGTAGAACTGGCTGACAACCAGCAGACGCTGGGCTTCTATGGTGTCCAGGCCAGTGACGTGCTCGAGTTGCAGGCGGCTAAACCTCCGGGAGCGGATTACGGCAACTGGTCCAGCCAGCATTTTAGCCCGGGCGAACCCAACAGCCAGATGGGGGATGACTATGACGGGGATGGTGTTCCGAACATTCTGGAATACGCCTTCGGCACCTCTCCCACAGTCGGGGAAGTCCATTCGGACAATCACCCGAAGAGCGTGCGTAGTGGTGATCATCTGCGGATTACCTTCCGTCGTGCGATCGACGCTGCCGATCTGGTCTGGGGAGTCGACACGGCTGATGATCCGATGGGGCCGTGGATTACCACAGCCCAGACGGACTGGGTGGAAATCTCCCGGGAGGATCAAGGTGACGGGACAGAGCTGGTTGTCTGGGAGAATGTCGCTGGTTTAAGCGGGGTGAAATTCTTCCGGGTGACGGTTTCTGAGGCTGCCCTGCCATAACGCGCATGCGTTAGGAGGAAGATGAATCAGGCTCCCTCCGGCTTTGGATCGCGATCCGAGGCGGGAGGGAGCCTTTGTCATTCGGGTGGCCGGAGTTCAAAGGGCCTGGAGTCACTCCGGCTTCCGGGTTGCACCCGCGTTCTTAGATTTCAGTCCGGTTGTGGATGCTTGGTTCCGGCCTCGCGCCGGAGGGTCCCTTGTTGGGTTCCTGAGCTCGAATTACCCGGAAAGTGACCGGTTCCGGCAGGTGCAGGGTGATTCGGATCGTGTTGGGGTCAGGGTGCGAGTAGGAGAGCCTGAGAGAGTTCTCACTGCCTGAGGCCGAGATGTAGGTGCGATGCATGAGGATCTCGTTGGCTTCAGTGAATTCCCAACGGGCTTGTATGGAGTTGCCATCGCTGTCGGCGCCTGACTGGAAGATTTGGTGTTGCGATGGGTTCAGGGTGACAAGGGAGGTCGTGGTTTTCTCGCCATCCTGGATGGTGAACTCCAGGCCATGGTCTCTGAGAATCCACCTGAATGAGATAGTGAGACGTTGTCGTTCTGTTTGTGGGGAGATCCATGTGCCTTCGATGTCTGCCCATGAGTGTTCGGCAAGAGTCCCCATGAGGTGATGGGGTGGTGATGCCGTTGGGGGAGGAGTGTCCTGTCGGACATGGAAGATGAAGTCGTTGCTGCATAACCCCCGGGGGTTCTGGACTTGGAGAAAGTGGAGCCCCGGCGGAGGTAATTCTGCCAGGGCGATAGTCAGGCGTGAGTCTCGGATGACGATATCCGACTTAACGCGCTTTCCGTTGACCAGAACCACAGCACCCGGTTGGACGTGGCGGGCACTGACGGTCATCTGACTGCGCCCGGGGGATAGCGTTGGGAATTGTTGTCGGCCGCTTTGTTGCTGGATGGGGCCCAATGTCCAGATGGCGGGTTGGGGGTGAGGTGGGCCGGACTCAGGGAGTGACCTTGCAGTGAAGGTTGCGGTGAGGTCTCCCTTTGCTGAGAGATTCACCAACTGATCGGAGGTGAAGGTGGTGGTTCCCCGGTTGTGAGTGGCGATGAATCGTCCCTTGGACGCCTCGAATTGGAGTTCGAGGCACCGGTTGGACTGCGCGTCCTGCAGGAGACCTTCGCCCCGGAGGAGGATGGTTTCATCGAGAGCGGCGTTTTGCAGTGCTTGAAACAGGTCGAGATGAAGCGGTTGTTTGGCTGTCTCGGAGTTCAAGGTGAGCTGGCGGGCGAACGCACCGGAAAAACCAGTGCTACCCTCAACCACCATATTCCAAACGGGATCGAAGCGTGGACGACCGCCCCAGGAGAAGCGCCAGATGGACCGCTCATCGGCTCCTGCCTCGGCGACCCTTCGATAGAAATCGAAATCGATGATGTTGAGTCGGCCCTGGGGGAGTATAAGCCATCGGTCGTAAGCACCTCGCCATGTGGGGGCATCCATGCCGGTGCCGGGGGTGTCGGTGCTAACCCAATACGGCATCCGATGACAATCCCCGCAGACATTGGGGCTTTGCTTGGAGGGATCGAGATCACCCTCAATATGAAAAAGCGAAAAGCCCCTGATGGCCTCCTTGGAAAGCTGGTTGTGATAGGAGCGTTCTGGGGCTGGCGGGAACGGGATGCTGAGGAGGAATGCTGCCATGGCTTGACGCTGCTCTTCATTGAGGTGGCCGGGTTGGCCGGACGCGTTGGTGGCGGTATCCTCGACGTGCTTCATTGTGGTGGAAAGCGCCCCATCCAGAAGGTGGCGGATGCTGCTTTCAGGTTGGTCTGCGACGACGTTTGGGGGGACAGCACGGTGAACGTTGGCTGAGTTGATTCCACCGTATGGGTCGCCGGGGATTCCGTCCCAGTGAAAGGGTTCAGTATCCCGCAATCCTCTGACAGGCATGGTGGAGCGAGGCATGATCTGCGTTCCTCCCGATACGACCGGCGTTGCCAGGACCCAGAGGAGTTGGTCTGTATGGCCGTTGGGGTGGCAACTTGCGCACGAGAACGTGCCGGTTGTGGATGCGAGGGCAGTTTCAAAGGCATGCCGGCCCTTGCGGATTTCAGGTGGCGTTGGATCCGGCAAGGCAATCGAATGGCGGGCAGCAGGTTGATCCGGATGAGTCAGGTCGACCACGGAAACCGAATTATCCACAGCGTTGAGGACCCATGCCCGGTATGGTTCACCGTCACTAGTGCATTCCAGTGCGAGCCCCTGTGGAGTAGCGCCAACTGGGGTCTTTCCAAGAATCCGTCCGGTGGCGCTGTCGATGGTGAACAGCTTATCCGATCCCGATGCGGTTCCGACGAGAACCGAGTTGTCGTCCGTGATAGCAAGAGCGAATGGCGTGGCGAGGCTGGAGTTGTTGTCCGGGTTTTCGGGGGGAAGAGGTTCCAGCTCGAAGTGTTCGATGATAGCCGGGTCCGCGGGTGTGATTTTGGTGACTCGATTCAGGAAAGGACGGTTTTGGAGTTCAGCGAGGCCGTGTTGAAGGGTTCCCGCCCGGCCGTTGGCGTCGTTTCTGGCATCAGTCTGGGCAATATAGACCCCGCCAAGGCTGTCGATTGTGATCCCATAGAGCAGTGTTCCGATGGAGGATATCGTTTGGAGTAGCTGGTCGGTTTTGGTGTCAAAGATGAAGAGATCACGGTCCGGGACCCGGGGGTGCTTGACGATATCCACCGTGTGGCCCAGCGAGAGGACGTTGTTGTGTTTGATTGAGTGCTCCCATGCATTGAACGTGACCAGGTCACCGTCAATGTGTGATCCGCCAGAAAGTTGTGTTTGGTTGCCGGACTCAAAGGGGATGACGAAGAGTTTCTCATTCCGGACCACGATGGCCCTTGGATCCTGGGCGGGGATGGTGAGGTGGTGGGTGACTTGCCGCGTGGTGACATTCACGACGGCGATGCGGTTGTTGGAGGAGAGAGCAACGTAGGCCTTGGAGTTGGAGGCGAAAGCGATCCCGACGGGTTCATCGAACCGGGTGGAGTGCCGTACGGGGTCGAGGTCCTGAATGGTATCGATGACATGGAGAAAGAGCGGTGATTCCGGGGCCAGGCTAATCACGCTGACTGAGTCTGAGACATGGTTGGCTACCCAGAGTTCAAGCTGGTCCGGTCGGAGGGCGAGCGATACGGGTTCTATCCCGACAGGGATGCTTTTCAGGATATGGAGGGATGCCTTGTCGAGAACATCGACGGTGTCCGACGGGGTATTGGCTACGAGGACGAATTCCCTGGTGGAGAGGATAGGCTGGAACTGTGGGCTGAGGAAGAGCGGGTGACCTGCGGTAGTCGGTTCGACAGGTCGCGACTGCGAGGCGCTGCTGGCGATGTGTGGGTGCAGATCTGCACACAGTGTCTGCAGGAGGGGAATGCAGCAGATCGTGGCCGTGAGGAGCCTGCGGTGAAATGAGCTGAGGATGATCCGGACCGTTGCCATACAGCCTAACAGACCCCGGGAGACTGGGGATGTTTCAGGTCGGGTTTAAATGGGGCAGGGTTTTGTTTCAGCCTGTGGATGACATGTTAGACCTCGTCCAGAGGTTGCGTTGCATCACCGAACGAGGGGAGGTGGAGGTCCATCTTGTCCATCATGGAGAGGAAAAGCCGGCACATTTGCCGCTCGGGCCTGCTCTGGTAGTCAAGAACCCGGCCGCCCTGGATCCGGCCGCCTCCGCCTCCGAGGAGCAGCACGGGCAGGCGGGTCGCGTCGTGGCTTCCAGTCAGCATCGACGAGCAGAAAAGGAGCATGGTGTTATCCAGTAGAGTGCGTTCGCCTTCCTGGATCGCGTCGAGCTTTCCGGCGATGTAGGCGACTTGTTCTAGAAAGAACTGGTTCACCTTGAGCCAGTCGGCAGTGTCGCTGTGGGAGAGCAAGTGGTGGATCATGTAATCGACGCCGAGGTGGGGGAATCGGAGTGAGCTGTGATCATTGTTGAGTTTCAGCGTGGTGATACGGGTGGTATCGGTTTGGAATCCGAGCACGAGGATATCGCACATGAGTCGCATGTGCTCGGAGATGTCCTGGGGGATGCCGTCGGCCGGGCGCTGTATATTGGGTTCGGTGAGCGAGGGGCGCCAGCCCTGGAGTTCGCCCTTCCTGCTGCTTTGCTCGATCCGGAGCTCCACCTCGCGAACCGAATCGAGGTATTCATCAAGCTTTTGTTGGTCGCGTGAGCTGATTTGTTGGCGGAGGCGGCCCGCGTCGTGGAGAACAGCGTCGAGGACACTGCGATCTGTGGCGGAGGTTTGGTCACGAAAGAGTCGGTCGAAGGCGAGTGCAGGATAGATTTCCAGCGGGGTGGGGGTAGTCGGTGAGGTCCAGGAGATGTGCGAGCTGTAGAGCATCGAGTAATTCTTATGGACCGATGGGTTGGATTTTTCGCAACCGACGACGAGGCTGGGGACTTTGGTGGAGTGTCCGTAGTGTTCGGCGAGGAGTTGGTCGATGCTGGTGCCAGAGCGAATTTCACCGCCGGAGGCGAGTGGTGCTCCGGAGAGAAGGTTGCCGGTTTGGGAGCTGTGGATGTTGCCCTTGAGTGCCTCGGCGTTGTAGAGGCCGTTGATGAAGACGAGCTTGTCGCGGAATGGGGTGAGCGGGGCCAGGACCTGGCCGAGTTCCATCTTCTTGCCCTCACCTTTGGCCCACCATTCCCGGGAGTGGAATCCGTTTCCTGAGAAGAGCACGGCGAGGCGGACTGGCGCTTCACTGGCATTGGCGGTGGGGGCGGTGAGGTCGTCGCCCCACACGTGAAGTGATTCCATCCATGGCAGGGCCATGGTAACGCCGAGGCCGCGCAGAAAGCTCCTTCGTGATAGCTGATGTTGCATGGTCAATGGGATTTCGGGGTTGGCATTGTCTGAGTCAGGTGCCGGGTTCACTGGCTGTTCAGCGAGACGGCTGATTCTCCGTGGTCCCGGCCCCGTATCTCAAGGAACTGCGGGCTGAGGACGATGTTTTCAATGGCAGTGGATACGCGGTAATCGCTGGTCTTGAGATTCCGGATCATCTCATCAAGGAGGGGAGAGTCGGAGAGGAGCACGCGTCTGCCGAGGGCATAGCCCAGGAGCTTTTTGCAGAATTGTCTGGAGATAATGTCACCCTTGGAGTGAAGGAGGTATTCACGCAGCCCATCCAGGCCTTGGACGTGTGTTCCATCCACGACTTTGGCGGCGTCGTCGATGTGACGGCCGGCCAGATCGGTTTGGCGATGGCGACCTATGGCATCGAAGGCCTCAAGTGTGTAGCCGTACGGGTCTATCAGACGGTGACAGCCGTAACAACTGGGGTCAGTGCTGTGCATCTCGGTGAGTTCACGGACGGTCCTTGTTTCTGCGGCCTCATCGGCAGGCAATTGGGGGACGTTTTTGGGTGGAGGAGGAAGCTTATCGCCGAGGAGGACTTCAGCGATCCAATTGCCACGGAGGATGGGGGAGGTGCGGGATGCGCCCGATTGTCTGGAAAGTATGGATGCGTGCGTGAGTATGCCTCCGCGCGAGTATTGTTCCAGGCCGCGCACGAGACGCCAGCCATTCTCGGTTTCGTGAGCCTTGTTCCAGACTTCCTCCGGGATGGTGTAAAAACGGGCGAGGGCCTCATTCAGGTAGGAGTAGTCAGCGTTGATGATGTCGAGGATCGGGCGGTCCTGTTGGAACATTGCAGTGAAGAACCTCTCCGTTTCCTCGAGCATTGTCGCCTGCAGGCCGGAGAATTCAGGGAAGTGTCGCGGGCTTTTTTCGTCCAGCGATGTGAAGTCGTAGAGGTGAAGCCATGCCGTGGCGAATTCACTGCTGAGCCGCCGGATGCGGGGGTGTTTCAGTAGCCTGCGAGTTTGTTGGAGGATTCCGTCCGGGGTATTCAGGAGACCCGCTTCCGCGGCGCGGAGCAATTCCGCGTCCGGGGTGGATGCATGGAGGAAATAGCTGAGGCGGGTCGCGAGCTCCCACGCACTGACTCTTCGGGATACGTGGCCGTCCGGTGGGGATTCAATCCGGTAGAGAAAATCAGGAGATACCAGGATCCGGGTTAGGGTGAGACGCAGGGAATCTTCGTGATCGATTTGCTCGTCCCGTTGACTCTGGTAGAAGGAAAGAATGTCAGCCTGCTCCTTTGTGGTGAGCGGACGGCGGTAGGCACGGGAAGCAAAGCTACTGAGCGCCTGAAGGTGGACGGGCTCGGTCTCCAGCAGCCATCGTCGGTATTGTTCCGCCTTTTCGTAAATGGGCTTCCTGAGGGGCTCAAAGGCGGAGGGGTCAGCATCCTGTGTCGCATATTGCCAGAGTTGTTCGAATGCATCGACTTGCTTCAAGGCATCCTGGCTGACGTAGTGCAGATGACTCCAGAGCCGGTCCAGTTCATCGCGTTCTGCCTGCGAAAGCATCAGACGGCGGAGGTGGTCGTCTTCACGATAGAATAAAGTCAGCGTGACGACCTCATCGACGGGCACGATCTTGGAGTAACAGAGGGCAGCGGGGAAGAGACTGCGGAAATCCTCGCAGGCTTGCGAGATTCGGAGTTCACCCGGACTCTTGGCGTTGGCCAGTATGGGCACACCGGGTTGGAGGCCTTTGGCGAGCTGGGTTTCTGGTGCAAGCGAGGACCACTCTTCGGCGTCCATGAGTCTGACCTGGACACTCCCGCTGGAGGTGGCCTGGCCTGCAAGTCGCACCTTGGCGACGAGTTGGCCGTTTTCCGTCCATCTCGACGGGAGTGTCAGCCGGAGCAGGGCAGGGGCGCGAAGGCAGATGGAGTTGGCGGGTAGGGTCAATCCGTCGGGGTGGCGTCCAAAGAGTTCCTCGATATTGATTGGCGAGGGCCTCGTGGTGGCATCGTGGGTAATTTCCGCTGATAGAGGTCGGGAGGGATGTTTGGGGGCAATGGACCCGTCGTTGGTGAGATCTTGCCTCAGAAGGGGCCCAAGCAGAGGACCATGGGGGGAGAGGAGCACTCTGCTCAAACGGGCGTTCGCCGAGTTGTCGGAGCTGGGGGCCGGAGTGGAGTGAAGTAATTGGTCGAGTTGCTGGGCCAGCTCAATCTGGTCGGTGTCTTCCTCAGCCCACTCGGAGAGAGGAGAGTCAGGACTGAAGAGCCCGGAATCCGGCAGAGGTTCACTGGGCTTGGAATGGAAATGCCACACACCTGAATTGTTGTATGCATCAGGGAGCGGGTTTCCGGAGAGAATGTTGGGTGCGACATCGCTTGAGAGATCCCATTGGTGGGTGTCGTCGCGAATGGTTAGCTGAATGGAGGTAAGGTCGCAGGCATGGTTGCCATCACGGGCATTAATGGAGAGTGAAATGACATCCCCGGGATGGACGGTAAAGCGACGATCAAGGTGGATTGGTATGGGAGTACTGCCGTGAGTTGTGCCGCGGGCAAGGGTTTGCCGGCGGGCACCACCCTGCATCTGGAGTGACCACATGGTTCCGTTGCCGCACTCGGGGTGCGCGTGTTCGATTTCTCCTGTGATCACAACACGGCCGTGCACCGGGCTTTGCCAGCTGATGATGGCAGCGTGAGTCGGGGAAGGGTGGACAGCCACGCTGAACGGCTTCAGGTTGCCGGGAATACGGACGGATTGAGCCGAAGCATTGGCGATCACGCTCAGGTCGCCACCGCCATTCCAGCCTTGGACGAAGTCATGCCCCCCGATGGATTTAAGCGCTATCGACAGGTGGTCGGTGATCGCTGTGGTGTTGCGGGAAATACCCAGGAGATCACACCAGGCGGTGAAGAGAGCTGGCTCCAGACCATTGGAGGCTGCGAGGGATCTGAGTTCGAGGTGGTCCAGCGGATCGTCGAGTGTCGCCGCAAGCCTGAGGCAGGATGCGGACTGGGAGCGCACCACTGCCTCGGCGTGTTGTTCCATTGCCAGGAGTCGAGGGAGATCGGACAGGGGGAGGTCCGGCTGGTCGGGGAACGTCAGACGTAGGTTATCCAGAATAACGAGATCATCGCGTGTCGGGTCGCCGGCATCACCGACCTCCACATACACATCCAGTGCGCCGTTGTTAGACCTGTCCTCGAGGTCCAGCCGCAACTCCTGGGTGTGGATGATCGGACTCACAGGTTCCTGCCAGGCCTTTGGACCGTCGCGCTTTCCAATATGGCCGACGGTGGTGAACCGCCAAAGGGAGGACTGCCACAACGTAACGTAGCTGGCCAGGCCGGCTTCGCTACCGGGATGCGTGTTCCTCCAGGCGCGGCGCAAGGGACCCAGGATTGGGCTTTCATTGGTAGAATTGAGAGTATTCCAGAGGAGTGAGAGGTAGTGAGGGGACAGTCCCTCTGAATCAGCCATGTCCAAGATGGCCCGGTCCGTTGGGTCAGCCGGATTGGACACCAAAGCGCCACGGCTGCGGAGTTCCAGTGTGGCCCGGAGGTAAACGCCAAGGGGGATAACACCGCCGTCCCGGGTGCTGAATCGAATGCCCTGCAGATTTAGAGACGAGTCGGCCCCTTCAACGGAAAAACGGCGATAGAAGGAGCGAATGGAGGACAAAAGCGCCTCTGTCCGGTCGCGTCGTGAGGTGGAGGAGCTGAAATCAATCCCGTCCGGCAAGAGGAACAGCAGCTGACTGAATTCCCTGGCCGCTTCCAGATATTTGATCAGCAAGGACGGCGACATCACAAGTGATTGGCCCTGATTGAGGAATCCCTCACCTGAAGCGGAATCAGTGGGGAAGGTCGCCGCGGGTTCCAGTGAGGCGATCCCTGAGAGGTCACGTAGCGTGTAAGTGTATTCTGCGTTGTTGAGACGACGCAGGACAACGTCCCCGGGGTCGCCGGCGGATTGTCGGGCGACTTTTGCCAAAGCCGACTGGAGTGCGTCCAGAAAGGCGATCCGTTCGCCCGCAGTAGGTTGTGGTGCCTGTTCAGGCGGCATCGCGCCCGACGAAGTCTGCTCGGCAATGAGTGACGTCAGCAGGGGGGTGGCCTCCCAGTCTGCCGGGGTGAGGTGGGATTGTAGCGATACATCGCCTTTCGGTTCAGGGCCGGAGTGGCAGTCCAGGCAATAGGTCTGGATAAAAGAGCCGTCCTGAGTCTCCCCTTCATGGGTGGCCCCGGATGCGAGGGCCATAGCGCCGGTGAGTAAACAGAGGTAGAGCAGCCATCGCAACGCGCCGGGCCGATAAGATGACAGGCTGGGGAACACGGCCTCAGCGTGGCATTCGCCTAAGGCCGGGTCAACTGAGTCTGATTCCAATCCTGGGGTCGCAGTCCCCATGTGCCCGAGCTGGCAAACCGGGAGATCGACAGATCCAAGCCTGTTGAAACGACTGCAAGGATAACTAACCAAGGTTCATCCTCCTCAAGAATGGAGAGGGTGAGCGTTAAATGGAGTCTTCTTCGAAGGTAATTGGGAATTCAAAAACCAGTATTCCTGTGATCAAGGCGCAGGAAAGCGGTCAATAGCAGCAATATAGGCCTAAACACGGGGTTAAAACCTGCGTAACCCATTGCAAACGACGGGGGTAAAATCTTAATCCTGCAAAAGATAAGTGGAACGCTCATGTATTTATCACATTTGTAAACGCGTCAGGTTTGTTTACACATGTGCAACGCGTTGGTTTGCAATGTGTTACGAAGTGTGTAATACGGACAGCGTACGGATGATTTTACACCTGGACAGGTGTCGTATGTCAGTTTTGGGGGTAGTTGAGAAATGTTTAACACGTTGCGCACAAAGGCTTTACTGCATTCTATGTGTTCCATTCGTGACTTGGCATGTTGCTAGCTAAGGTGTCCTGCTGTCAGACACAGGAGACAAACACTGACTGGAAATGAGTAGGTAAAACATGTGAGTTAGTAAGAAAGGTAGAAAGAAGTAAGATGAAAAAGGGAATTAGTCTCCTCGTTGGTGTGTTGGTGTCTGTAGCTTCGGTAACTTCCGCCAAAGCGTTGGTGTGGAAGCAAACTCTAACTGGAACAATTGATTACATGGATAACGTCGACGGTTACATGGATGTCTTTGAAGTGAGTGAAGGCGATACGTTTTCGGCCTTCTTCACCTATGACGATTCCAGCCTGACCGGCGCGGGGCTTGAATACACCCCCTATTTGACCTTTGGCATGGAGCTGGGGAGCGTGTCCTTCGGCGACACCGTCAATCTGGATTCCGAGAATGAACTGGATTTCTACGATGGCGTGTTTGACGGCACCTACATTGAGTACACCTTCGAACTTAAAGGCGTAAACTACACCTTTTTGGGTGGTCTGGGGGCCGCGATCAGCATCTACGCAGACGAGACCCTGACCTTTGACTGGCTGGGGGGCACGCTCGACCTGCCAGGTTCTACCTCGCCGGTGTCACTGACTGGGTCTGAGACCCCCGGCACCTCGGTGCCCGATGCTGGCGGCACGGTGAGCCTGATGGCGATGGGGTTGGGCCTGCTGGCGCTGGGATCGCGACGTGTGCGCGGTTCGAAGGCCGGGATGGCCGCCTAAGGGGCTGGATAAACAGGAGCACCTCGTTTTGGGCATAAAACTAAGCAAAAATATCATGGGAAAGATTCGGACAATACTGTGGCTGGGAATGGTGGCGGTTTCGCTGGGCATCGCAGGAGAGCTGCGTGCCAACGGACTCTGGGGGCGTAACTACTTTCCCGACGTCACACTCACGAATCACCATGGCGAGACGAGGAAGTTCTTCACGGATCTGATTGAGGGCAAGACGGTGGTGGTGAATTTCATCTACACCTCTTGCCCTGACGCCTGCCCCTTGGAGACCAGCAGACTGCGGGAGGTTTATGCCCTCCTCAGTCCGCGGGTCGGGCAGGATATCCATTTTTACAGCATTTCGATTGATCCGGAGGTGGACACGGTTGAGGTGCTGAACCGGTATGCCAAGAAGTGGGAAGTCGGGTCCGGCTGGGAGTTCCTCACGGGGAGCGAGGAAGAGGTCAATGATCTGCGGGCCAAGCTGGGCATGGCGCCCGACACTCAGGCTTTGGAGGATCATCAGGTCAACATGGTGATAGGCAACCAAGCCACCGGGCGCTGGATGCATCGGTCGCCATTTGATACGCCGCAAGTCCTGGCTGAACACATTGGTTCCTGGCTGTCCAACTACAAGTATCGTGTGCCGCAGGAGCGGGACTACAGCGAAGCCCCCGAACTGAGGCGCCTTTCTGCCGGAGAATACATTTTCAGGACGCGGTGTGCATCGTGTCATTCGGTCGGGAACAAGGCCGGGGCGAGTGGGTTGGGGAACCCGTTGGGTCCGGACCTGACCTTCATTCAGGCCAGACGCAGCAAGGAATGGCTGGTGCGGTGGATTTGCGAGCCGGATCAGATGCTGCAGGAGCGGGATCCCATCGCGACTGCCCTGCTGGCGCAATACAACAATTTGCCCATGCCGAACCTCCAGCTAACCGAGGCCAACGCGGAGGCGGTCTTGGAATACCTACGGGAAGAGTCCGAGGGGAAAGTAAGTTCCGATCAGGAGGTTCAGCATGCCTCTGCAGACCGCAAAGTGATGTGCCCGAATTGTGTCAAGGAACCAGCCGAAGAGGCGGCTGAGCTTCCCAAGAAGTGGGATGTGGAACGTTAGAAATTTCGACCTGATACGTGTTGGGTCAGTTGGTGAGTGAGTAGTCAATGTGTGTTGAAATGGGAAGCGTGTGAAACTGTATATGAAACAAAAGGAACATTGGAGAAAGGTGCTTGCCGGCCTGGCCGCTGGCGTTCTTGGAGTGGGCGCTGCTGTCGTCCAGGCCGGAATCGTGCCGATGTCAACGGATAGAGATGCCTGGTGGGATACCCAGGTGAACCTAGGCGCAGGTCTGCTGGTGGATACCGGATCCGGCACTGTGGTGGTTGGCGGAAATCCGCTGGCCACGGCCGGCCTGGGCGGTGGCCTGGTAACCGGCGACGTGCCCGAAGGAGTCATTGACTTGAGCGCCTTCAAGACGGCCTTGAACGACGAATACTTCTTCGTTTTTTACAAGAACCGTGGGCCGCTGACGTTCGACAGCAATTACTCGTTGTATCTCGACGTGGATTGCAACGCCGATACGGGCTATTCCTTCCGTGGAACTGGTGCCGACTACTTGCTTCAGGGGTTCACCTTGTTCCGGTATTCCGGCGACGGGAGCACCTGGAGCTGGACTGCGCAGCGGGAGGAGACCGTGCGGGTTGGAGCCGACTGTGCTGAGTTGCTGATTCCGCGGAAGCATATTGAGTATCCGCGGGCGATCGACATGGTGTTCCATGGTTCAAACGATCCTTCCCTGGCACCCAACGACGAACTCGTTCCGTCAGGTGTAGGTGAGGAGGGACAGTTTTTGCGGAACTTCCTGCCGACCGTTCCGGGTGACCTTGAGGGTCCTCCTTCGGGGCATGATGAATCTCGGCACACGGGCCCGATTATTGGTCTGACTCAGGCCGTTGAGCCGTTCCTGCGGTTGCCAGCCGTTTATCACGGAGCGATCGAAGGTGGTAATCATCGGGCCCAGACCACGATTGATGAGAATTCTGAGGAGCTGTTCATTGGCGGCGGCAAGATACCTTCTGGCGGGCGAGTGAGTCCGTTGTTCGGTGCGCAGCCGTTCGAACAGCAGCTGATTCGCTTCGAGGAATTCGGCACCGAAAAACTGAGTGCTGACACCCCGATTGGGCAAGGTATTGGATTTCCGCTGCCTGAGACCGGGCCGGCCCCAACCCAGGACCCGGACTCGGTGGCGATGAGTTCGCCCAACCCTGCGGCGCTGGACCAATTCCTCGTCCAACCCGGCCTGCAATATGTGCCCATGGAGTTTTCCAACACCCTGGCCACCAACCCTTGGGAAACAGTGGTGGAGGAGTTCCTGGGTCGTGATGTCATTACTCCTCCGGCTGAGGGGCGTCCCGCCGGTGCGGGTTGGTCCCACCAGCGCTGGAAGGAGTTCCTCCCCGAGGTGTATTTCAAGACTGCCATGGCGGGCTCGCGTCCGAACGGTGGTATTCGCGACAAACGCCAGCTGCATAATTATGAGGTCGGTGAGTTTGGTCCCGGTGGTCTCTACCACACCGTTTTCTCGACGGATGCGGACGGCCCCGTGCTGGAAGGCACCACTGCCGGTCTGGCGATCAAGTTTCACCCGAACATGCCAGTGCAGGACCACAAATCGATCTGGACATTTGATGGCACGCTGCCCCCGAAGCTGTTGATGGGACGTCATGGTCAACCTATCCTCATGCGCCATTACAATGCGCTGCCGATTGATCCGGCGGCCAACCGCGGGTTCGGTTTGCACACCATCTCCACGCACGAGCACAACGGCCACAATCCGGCTGAGAGCGATGGGTTTGCCGGGGCATTCTACTTCCCTGGGCAATATTGGGACTACCGCTGGCCGCTGGCACTGGCTGGCCATGATACGGTGAACACCGATGCCAGCGACCCTCGTGCTGCCTTCCCCGCAGCTCCGGGTGAACAACTGTATGTGAACGACTTGAACCCGGGCTACCGCGGTGCGGATGAGAACGGCAACATCAAGATCCGTGGTGACTGGCGCGAAACGGCATCCAGCCACTGGTTCCATGATCACATGCTGGATTTCACCTCTGAGAACGTCTACAAAGGCAACGCGGCCTGCTTCAACTACTATAGTGCGCTGGACCGCGGTAAGGAGGACCATGATGACGGCATCAACCTCCGTCTCCCCAGCGGAACAGCCCTGCCCTGGGGTAACCGCGATTATGACGCCAACCTGGTAGTCGCCGACAAGGCTTGGGATGAGGAGGGTCAGCTGTGGTTCAATCCATTCCAGACCGACGGGTTCCTCGGTGACCGGATGACGGTGAACTTTCTCTGGATGCCCTACATGGAAGTGCGCGCCCGGTCGTATCGGTTCCGCCTCCTGAACGGTGCAGTGGCCCGGTACATGAAATTCGCCCTGGTTAAAGAGGTTCAGGGGGCTGGTGGTGAGTTGTCCGGTCCTGCTGGTTCCGGCGTCTCCTATGACCGGGTTGGATTCTACATGGTGGGCAATGACGGCAACATCATGGAACACTCGCTTCCTTTTGACGGGACCATGGACCTCGACGGGGACGGTGATGCCGCCGAGCATAAAGGTGTGCTCCCGACTCAGTCCATTGCCGAGCGCTATGACATCATAGTGGACTTCGCCAGCCAGGGCCTGCAGCCCGGTGACCGACTCTACCTGGTCAACCTGCTCGAGCATTCCAACGGTCGCAAGGTAGACCGTGAAATCCCCCTCGCTGAGGTTCTGTCCGGAGCCTACGAAACCCGTCAACGGGGTGGAATCTGGGACAGCGGTGATCCCTGTGTGACCAAGGTGATGCAGTTCCGCGTGCGGGAATATGCCGGTGTGGACAATAGCATGAACCCGGCGGACTACGTTCCGGGCAAGAAGAAGATGATTCCCCATCCGATCGACCGAAATGATGCGAGACTCCAGACGGCGAGACATCGCACATTCGAGTTCGGCCGCAGTGGTGGCACCGACAAGGCTCCCTGGACCGTCAAGACCGACGGTGGCCCTGGTCTAACGGCCGACACGCGACGCGTCTCAGCGGCGCCCCAGCTGAGTGTGGGGCCGACGGCGGCCGGTTTCAACGGTCTCGACGCGAACGGCTACGATGGCGTTGGTACCCTTGAAGTCTGGTCCATGTTGGGTAATGGCGGCTGGGACCATCCGGTGCACGTGCACTTCGAGGAGGGCTTGATCCTGTCCCGCGACGGGAAGGCACCCCCGGCCTGGGAATGGTGGGCGCGCAAGGACATGTATCGCATCGGTCCTTCCCCGGACAGTTCCCATAACGTGGAAGTCGCCCTGCGTGTCCGCGAATTCGCCGGGACCTACGTGGAGCACTGCCACAACACCACTCACGAGGATCATGCCATGCTCATGCGCTGGGACACCGAATTCCCCGGTCAGGTGAAGCTGATGCCCTCACCGATTCCGACCTGGGACGGCGTGGAGTATGTGGATACAGCCGGTTTGCCGACGATTCGCACAGGCGATGGCCAGGGCATTCGTGAGGGCACTCCGACCGCAACCGGGCTGGCGTTTGTAGACGTCCAGCAGCAGGCTCCGGCGAGTGCCGGCGGAGCGACCGATACGGTCCCCGCTGACACGGCTGGCACTGATCCTGGTGCGACCACTGATCCGTTGAATCCTGATCCCGGAGCGACAGATCTGGCGCAGACTGGGGCACCTGTGGAGGTTCCCGAAGCAGAGGCTCCCGAAGTTGAAGATGAGCTGGAGGCTCAGGGGCTGGCTCAGCCGATCGAAGCCGCGTTGAATGATGAGGAACTGCGGGCCTTGATGGCGCAGCTGGGTGTCGGAGCGTTGGAGACCACGGATGTGCCTGACATGTCGCATCTGGACGAGTTCATCGCTGATCGCGACATGGCGCTGGTGCTCGGTAAATCCCTGTTCTGGGATATGGCCGCAGGTGTGGATGGCCTCACGGCTTGTGCCTCCTGCCACTTCCATGGCGGTGCCGATAGCCGGTCCAAGAACCAGCTCAGCTCCGGTCTGCTGGATCTCAGCGGCGCTGACGCGACGGAGTTCAATACCATGAGCAGCGGTGGTGCCGGTGGACCCAACTACCAGCTCACCGCCGAAGACTTCCCCTTCGAGAAGGACAACAACGACGTCGTCTCCTCGCAGGGCATCTTCCTCCGGTCCTTTGGTGGTTCTTACCAGCCTGGTTCGGTGGATAAGTGTGACCCCGTCGCCGATGAGGTCTTCAACGTCGACGGTATCAATACCCGCCGGGTTGCAGCTCGCAACGCACCGAGCGTGATCAACTCCGTGTTCAATCAACGGAACTTCTGGGACGGTCGTGCCAGCGACACCTTCAATGGTGTGGATGAGAAGGGCAAACGCTCCAACCTGGCGAATCCCGAGATTGGCGTCTGGGTGATGAAATCCCGCCGTGGTCCGGCTGAAAAGGTCCAGGTGGCCATCCCCAACTCGAGCCTGGCATCGCAGGCTGTAGCTCCGGCCCTGAGTGACTTCGAGATGTCCTGCGGGGGCCTCTCGCCCCGTAGCTTCCCCGATCTGGGGCGCAAGCTGCTGCGGCTGAAGGCGCTGGCAAGTCAGAAGGTGTCCAGGGATGACAGCGTGCTCGGAAAATACGCCAACCGATCGGGCAAAGGCTTGAAACTCAGCTACGCCCAGATGGTTCAGAAAGCATTCCAAAAGGAATACTGGAACGACCGCAGACGCGTGGGTGATGGTGAGTTCCTGCAGATGGAAGCGAACTTCGCCCTCTTCTGGGGCCTCGCCATCCAGATGTATGAAGCCACGCTGGTTTCCGAGCAGACCCGCTTTGACGAGTTTGCCCGTGGCAACAACGACGCCCTCACGGCAGAAGAGAAGCTGGGTCTGCAGGTGTTCCTCGACCCGAATGGCGGCCGCTGCGCTGACTGCCATGCTGGTCCGGAATTCACTGCGGCCTCCGTGCGGATGGCTGGTGCCCATCCCGTGGAACGCATGATCATGGGCGACGGCACCCCGGCGCTGTATGATACCGGATTCTACAACATCGGTGTCCGCGGCACGCTGGAAGACCTCGGTCTGGGGGCCAACCTGCTGGAGCTCAATGGTCAGCCGGTGCCGCTGTCCATCGCGCGCCAGCTCAGCGAGCAGCTCCTCGTCGACGTAACCGGAGACGAGAACGTCGTGGAAGCTGAGCTGCCCGAACTGGCCGGCCCGGCAGTTCCCGGCGAGCGTGTGGCAGTGGACGGCGCCTTCAAGACTCCTTCGCTCCGCAACGTCGAGTTGACCGCACCCTACTTCCACAACGGTGGGCACCTGACGCTGGAACAAGTGGTTCGGTTCTATAAGGACCAGGCCCTGCCGTTCTTCGCCCAGGAAAACATGCAGAATCTGGCCGAAGGCATGACGGCGACACAGGCCGGCGCACACCCCGACGCGGGTATCCAGATCAGCGGCGGCGACATCGACGCCCTGGTCGCGTTCATGAAAACACTCACCGATGATCGGGTCCGGCTGGAGAAGGCTCCGTTCGATCATCCTGAGTTGATCATTCCCAACGGCCATGAGTTGGATGAAAGCATGGTTTTTGACACCGATGGCAATGGCGAGGCGGATGACTCGTTCATTGTCATCCCGGCGGTGGGCGAAGAGGGTGTAGCGACTCCCGCCCGAGGTTTCCTCGAGTAACCACCTGCTACACACACACACACACAGCACACCGAAGCCGGCAGCCTCGCAGCTGCCGGCTTCTTTTTTTGCTCCCGCTACTCCAATCTTAAGGTCTCAGTAAGTAATACGCGTCTGTGCTATAGCATAAGCGGGATTACGAAACCCGGATGCGAAGCAGAGGCTGCCCCGTGGAGTCTTCGCGTGATCTTCTCTCTGAACCCTTCTTCGACCTCGTCTAAGGTTGATGTGTAAAGAATCTTTACAGCTCTATAAACCCCTAATGTATAGCCGTATACAGCAGAAATAGTATGACGTACGCATACGTCTTGTTTACACGTTTCAAGCGACCACCCCACGATTTCGGAGCCAGATTCAGTCTGCAACTGGCTCTCGCAGAATCCTGCGGCAGGAGAGTGCTAAGTCATTTTTGATCTGGCACGACATCGGCTTAGGCGACTGCCTCCGCATGATTGCTCAAACTATACATCTCATTATGTCTAAGTTAGGTGAGGGTATAACTCGGGATAGTCATCAGGGATGAAATAAACCGGGTCATCCGCCGTGTGTGGGCGGATCTCTCCCGGAAGTCGGTGTGGTTTAACTAAAAACAAATCAGTCAAAAATGAATCCAGGGCTGATGCGCCCCGTGCGCAACAACAGCCGGCTGGATTGAAGTCATGAAAAACACGAAGGCAAGAAAGAGGGAAGGGGCCGATCTGGGCGATGTGATCAGCCGAGCCGTCCAAGCCGGTCTAAATCGACGTAAGGCCCGCCTGGGCGGGAGCAAGCTGGCTGGAGCCATGGCCATCCTGGCCGCCTGCGCGCAGGCCATGGTCGGAGTCGGCGATGCCAACGCCGGTTTGAGTGCCTTGGGAGAGAACCATCCGGTGAATGGGTTTCCCACTTGGGTTCAGGATTCCAATGGCGTGACCTTACAGCTCTGCCTGGATGAACTCAACGCCACTGGCGGAGCCGGCATTTGTATCGGCACGCCGGTGGAGGCTGGAAACCTCCTTTCAGAGAACATCGGGTTTGGGCCAGAGGCGTTCTACTACATGGCGAGCGCGTCCTTGCCCGTATCGACAGGATCCGCCCTCGGCTACGAGGTAGCCGCAGAGGCGGCCTGGGGTGCGGAGATCCCGGAGGAGGGTCAGCAGTTCGCGTTCTGTCGCCTGCGAATTCGTGTGGATCAATTGCCCGTCGCGGGTATCTACAGGCTGATTCATCCATACGGTGTCGAAGAGTTCGAAGTAACGACGCCCGGGAATAAGGCCATCAACATGACCCGGGATATCGGGGGATTTGGCCCCGACTTTTCTGCCATGCTGTATGGCGACTTGGGGCCTTTCCTGACGGCCGTGTCACCGGAGCCGCCGGCGGGTTATCTCGGGGACGGTGGCTTGGGGACGCTTTACCAAGTCGAGGGAAGCCCGACCGGGGTCAATTATATCCGCCTCGAAGGGCCTGCGGGATCCAATTTGGATGGCCTCGGCAACGATTTTGTCGAAACGGACCAGTTTTCTCTCATGGGTAAGCTCTTCACGGAAGCCCCCACTCCGTTAAAGGTCGAGCGGGTGACTATCGAGGAGGATGCAGCGCGGATCGATGTGTTCGCGAAATCTTCACCGAATGCAGAGCTGTTCATGACCCTTGATGGGGCACCGATTGCGATGGATGGTGACTCAAGCGGAGGTTTTTACGGCTCCATTTCTGTGCTTCCGGGTTCGACCATTCCAGCGGTTGTCAACATTGCTGCGGACGACCCGGTAAATACTCCCGTGAATATCTCTGTGCCGATCAGTGACCGCGTCCAGATCACGCTGGCGGAATACAATTCCCTTACCCAGATGTTGAGGGTGGATGCTCATTCGAGTTTGGAGGCCAGTGGTGCGAACCTCTACGTCGCTGGTCTGTCCATACCGGGGCTGAGTTTGGCCACGGCCTCAGTGGATGCCCGGCCGATCGTTCCGGTAACTGGCCCTGAACCCATCAGGACTGGCGTGCCGATTACGGGTGGAACCCTGGAGGTCATGGTCCCTCTCCCTCCTTCTCAGGTCTTAGTTGTCTCCTCCTACGGAGGCCTGGATACCTTGGAGACCCTGGTTACCACGAATCCCGCCAACGTTGAACCGATTGCTTCCGACGACAATGCCTCAGTGGACGAGAATTCATCTGTCGCGATCAACGTGCTGGGCAATGACGTGGATCCTGATGGCACGTTGCCGCTTGATGGGGTTCAGCTGGTGGCCGCCCCGGTCAACGGCACGGCGGTGGTGAA
>JBMTVN010000017.1:0-28703 GCA_049451415.1 Limisphaerales bacterium
ATCTCCGAATATCCCGCTCCACATACACCCAATCCCCCGATAACGCCTTGCCCACGTTGATCACCATGTCGATCTCCGTAGCCCCGTCCCCACACGCCTCCTCCGTCTCAAATCGCTTCACCGCCGTCGTGCTCCCCCCATGCGGAAAACCCACCACCGCACCCACCTTCACCCCCGAACCACGCAACAACTTCACCGCCTCCCTCACGAAATACGGCTTCACACAAACCGCCGCCACCTGATACTTCGCCGCCAACCGGCAGCCCGCCGCCAACTCACGGTCGGTCAAAGCAGGATGCAACAGGGAGTGATCAATCATTTTCGCCAATTCGGCATAAGTGTATTTCATGCAGCATCCATACAATGAAGAGATGAAGTTTAGGAAAGGCCATCAAGGGAGATATCATGCAACTTGATACTCAACCCCACCAAACACCAGAAAAATCTATACTACCCACACCAGCCCGACTCGCGCCGCACAAACCCCACCATTGACTTCCCTCCGGTTTCTGCCAAACAAACCCCATCACCAGCCAGTCAACCCACCCAATCCCAAACGCCATGAAACGCTGCTCCCTTTCCGCCCCCCTCCTCGCCCTCCTCACGCTGTCCTGTTGCCTGCTCAGCCCCCAATCCCTCGCCGCGACCAAATCGAAACAAAGCTACTCCGGACCCTACGTCCGCGGCGGCATCGGTGGCTCCCTCATCGAAGACAGCTCCCTGGACGACTTCCTCGGCATCGCCAACGATGAAACCCTCAGCTTCGAGGCCGGCCTGGCCGCCAATGTCGGCATCGGCTACAACGTCAACCGCTGGCTCGCCGCCGAATTCGAAACCGGCTTCAACATCCACCACATCGACCGGCTCGGTAACGTCCGCTACAGCGGCGATGCCGGACTCTACCAAACCCCGCTGCTCCTGAACGTCATCGCCCAATACCGCAATAAAACCGGTCTCGTCCCCTTCATCGGCGCCGGCGCCGGCGGTAGCCTCCAGATCTTCCTGGCCGATGACCTCCGCACCGCCAATTTCTACCTCGACGGCACCGCCAGTGACCTCGTCTTCGCCTGGCAAGGCTTCGCCGGCGTCAAATTCGAAATCGGACAACACATCGGTATCGGTATTACCTACCGCTACCGCGAAGCCGACCCCACCAGCTGGGACGTCTCCGGTTTCTTTAGCGATTCGGAAATCAGCTTCGGCAAACTCACCAACCACTCACTCACCGCCGACTTCCACTACCGGTTCTAAACCCAGAGGTCAGAACCCAGAATTCAAAGGTCAGGCGTCGGGGGCAAAGGTCAGAGGTCAGCTCATCAGCCACACACCCGCCTTGGGGCAGCGACAAGGAAGGTCAAAGCCCCCCTCTCTCCTCGCATCCACGTGGGATGCGCAAACCTCGAACCCATCTCCGATCTACCATCTCCCATATCCCACCCACGATACGCTTTTGACCCAACCCCTCCCGTAGCGCATCCTCAGCACCATGCACCGCCTGATCGCCGCGCTCCTCATCCTCACCCAAGTCGCCCTGAGCAACGAGCTCGACACCTTCCTCTCCCAAGCCCAATCCACCCTCGGCGACCCCGGATACCAGGCCGCCCGCTTCCTCGTGGATAACATGCCCGATACCGACCGCGAAACGCTGAACGCCAGTTTCCTCCTGGAAAACCTCCAGCTCGCCTTCCAGGCCCGCACCGAATTTGCCTGGGCCAAAAACCTCCCGGATGAGGTCTTCCTCAATGATGTCCTACCCTATGCCGTCTTCGATGAGACCCGTGACCCCTGGCGCAAGCAACTCCTTGAGCTAGCCCGCCCCATCGTCAAACAGGCAACCTCCGCCTCCGAAGCCGCCCAGGCCCTCAACCAACACCTCTTCAACCTCATCCAAGTCCACTACAACACCGGACGCAAACGCCCCAACCAATCGCTCAAGGAATCCCAAGCCTCCGGCAAAGCCACCTGCACCGGACTCTCCATCATCCTCGTCAATGCCTGCCGATCCATCGGCATCCCCGCCCGCGCCGTCGGCACCCCCCTCTGGTCCAATATGCGCGGCAACCATACCTGGGTCGAAATCTACGACAACGGCTCCTGGCACTTCACCGGCGCCGATGAATACGACGCGCGCGGACTCAACTACGGCTGGTTCACCGGCGATGCCGCCCAAGCCCAGGCCGATAACCCCCGCCATGCCATCTACGCCACCTCCTGGAAACAAAACGGACTCTCCTTCCCCATGGTTTGGGCCCGACGCAACAACACGGTCGCTGCCGTCAATGTCACCCATCACTACGCCTCCAATACCAACCCGAATACCCCGGAAACGGCCTCCCTCGGAGTCCGCCTCTGGGACCAACCCCAAGGCACCCGCCTCACCGCCACCATCCACCTCACGGATGCCTCACTCCAAACCAACCTCTTCGGAATTACGAAATCCGGCACCGCCGACCTCAATGACATGCCACGCTTCACCCTCCCCCCCAAGACCACCGGCACCCTCCGCTTCACCCTCAACAACGAAACCCGTGAACTCGCCTTCGAACCGCTCCAGCCCGGCAACCCCACCCTCGACGCCCACTGGAACCAACTCAAACCCAGCACCACCATCCCCAACCACTTGACCCACTGGCTCCAACTCCCCCAGGAACAACAAACACACTCCCCCATCCTCTCCACCCACCTCACCCGCTCCGAAGCCACCACCGCCACCTCGCTCCTCTACCAACACATCGCCTCCCTCCAGCAAAGCCAACACCAGGAGGCCCTCAACCAACACTCACTCTCCCTCAACGAGAAAACCCTCCGCTGGACGGAAAAAACCTTCGGCAATACCCCCACCAATGGCCATAGCCTCTGGATCTCCATGCACGGCGGCGGTAACGCACCCCCAGCCGTCAATGACCGCCAATGGCAAAACCAGGGACGCCTCTATACCCTCTCCGAAGGCATCTACCTCGCACCCCGAGCCCCCACCGATACCTGGAACCTCTGGCACGAAAGCCATATCGACCCCCTGTTCCAACAACTCATTGATGCCTACATCACCACGCGCCAGATCAACCCCAACCGCGTCTACCTCCTCGGTTACTCCGCCGGTGGCGATGGCGTCTGGCAACTCGCCCCCCGCATGGCCGACCGCTTCGCCGCCGCCGCCATGATGGCCGGCCACCCCAACGAAGCCTCCCTCCTCGGACTACGCAACCTCCCCTTCGCCCTCCTCGTCGGCGGGAATGACTCCGCCTACAAACGCAACGAAATCGTGACCCAACGCGGCCACGAGCTGGACGAACTCGCCGCCCAAGACCCCGACGGCTACCCCCACTTCGCCCGCACCTATGAAGGACTCGGCCACTGGATGAATGGCCGCGACGCCGAAGCCCTGCCCTGGATGACCCAGTTCTCCCGCAACCCCTGGCCACATAAAATCGTCTGGCAACAAGACGACGTCGTCCACCACCGCTTCTACTGGCTCCAAATACCCGAAAACACACCCATCCAGGAACGCGCCCTCATCCGCGCCGAAATCAACGGCCAACGCATCACTCTCTCCGGCGACCTCCCCAACACCATCCAACTCCGCCTCTCCGATGAACTCCTCGACCTCGATGCCCCCGTCCTGGTCGTCGTGAATGACACAGAAATCTTCCAAGGCTACGCCCCCCGCCAAGCCTCAGCCACCCTCCAGTCCCTCCAGCAACGCCTCGACCCCGCCTCCGCCTGCACCGCCCTCCTCACCCTCCATCCAAACCCATAGCAAACCACCGCCCCCCGGACCCTACCGGTGTGTCAGAGTTTCTGTGTTTTGGAACACCGGCAAACAGGCAGCTATCCACCCTCTACCCTCTCCTCTCTCCCCTCTCCCTGCGACCCGCCGCGCGGACCGCAAGTGCCCTCAGCTCTCAGCTCTCAGCGCTTCCCGCTTGGCTCTTGCCGCTTCCCTCTAAAACTCCACCAGGTAGAGCCGCATCCCCAAAAGCAACTGGATGTTCGAGAAATCACCACTGCCCGTCCGACCATCCAACTCATACTCATGACCCCACGTGTGGAAATACCTCGTCTCCGCACTGAACGAAATATTGCGCGCAATGAAATACTCCACACCACCACCCACACTCAGCGCAGGATAAATCCCCTTCGCCTCCCAAACATGCCCCTCAATCGCCTGCTTGTTGTCGTTGTCCTCGCCATAACAGGCCCCAAAACCAGCACGAACAAAAGGCACCCAGCGTCCATCGGACATCGGCAGCCGAAACCTCAAATGCGGAATCACTCCCGCATACGCATACTCGCTCAACCCGCCAATACCGTCCGCATTCGCAGTGTACTCACCACCACCTGCATCCAACTCCACGCCCCATACCTCACCAAAATTCGCTCCCAATAATAGCCCCTGATGCTGCGTGAACTCACCCCCCCAAGCCTGCGACTCCGGCCCAAATGACAACCCGGTATCCCACTGGTCATCCAATAAAAATGAACCGCCAATGTTCGCACCAAAATACAACCGGATCGGCACATCGTCGTCCATCTCCGCCATCGGACGCGGCTCGTTCTCCTTGAAAAATACCCGCAAACCAATCGTCGCCGCCAAGTTTGACGCATCATACTCAAATTCACGGCCATCCACCTGCACGTCAATCGGGTCAAAATACAAATACTTGGCCTCAATATTCAAAGCCACGTTGTCCGCCAGAAAATAGTCAAAACCACCACCAATCGACGCCACAAACCCATACCGGTCCGCGTCCACATCATGATGAAACCCCGGCGGCTTGCGGTCATTAAACTGGTAAAGCGACCCGCCAATACCCGCAACGGCATAAGGAACAAAACGATCCTTGAATAGCGGATATCGAAACCGGCCCTGCAACAAGGCCGCCCCCACTCCCTCTTCACCTATCGTCCCCAAAACCGGATCCTCCAAATAGTCATCCCAGTTGTTCACCACCGCCTCAATGCCCCAATACCGGCTCAAGTTCACCCCCAGACCTAACCCCCACGCATCCTGCATCCCCCACGCATAGTTGAACTCACCACGCTGAATCAGCAAATACGGCCGCACCTCGTCAGAATCCTCCGCCCAACCCCGCACCCCCATCAGGCCAACACAAAACAAGCCAACCAACACACTCCGGGAAAACACTGCTCCCCGGATCACTCGCCGCAACAAAAGCTCTCGTATCATGTGGACTATCTCTTTTCCGGTTAACTCTCCAGGATGAATCTCCCCGACCCCGAAAACGCACGGACTCTACAACCCACCTAACCAACCCAGCAAGACCACTCTTATCACTCCCCCGCCCCCATCGCTGCCCTCAATTCCAATAAGGGCAAATCCGCACCACTCACCCTCCCCTCAAAGTTGTGCTTTCTCCCCAAGATGCTAACCTGCCACCCCTGCAAAAAGACCGGAATCCTCACTCATGCCTGATTCACCCACCCCACCCCCACGCCAGTTCGATACCACCCAGTGGTCGCTCGTCAACGCCGCAGGAGCCGAAGACCCCAATAACTCCCAAACCCAAGAAGCCCTGGAACAACTCTGCCAACGCTACTGGTATCCCCTCTACGCCTTCCTCCGCAGCCACACCCACCCCACCTGGATCACCCTCACTGTCCTCGCCTGGCTCCTGCCCACCCTCCATACCGCCCTCCACCCGCGCCAAGGCCTCCACGACCGACTCGCCAAAACCTTCATCACCCACCGCTAAAACCCCATCAGGAGTCCGGACAGGGGTCAGTGCAAGAGTCCCAACACCCCCCAACCGCATTAGCAGTTCCGTGTGAAACACCCGCCCGTCACCGGTGTCTTGTCGTATAATGATGTCAGGTCAGGCACAAACAAAGCATGCGTGACGCACATCACCAGGACCTGAACCTTGTCACGCAGGTCATCAACGGCCATGAATCCGCCGCAGACCAACTCGTGGAACGACTCAGCCCCCTCGTCGCATCCATCGTGCGCCGACGCCAACCCCGACGATCCGATGAGGCTGATATGTCCCAAACTGTCTTCCTCAAAATATTCTCGCACCTCGACCAATACAGGGGCCAGGTCCCCCTCGAACACTGGGTCTCCCGTATCGCCGTCAACGCCTGCCTCAATGAACTTCGGCACGAACGCAACCGCCCCGAACTCCGCCACGCCGACCTCTCCCCCGACCACGAAGAACTACTCGCCAACCTCGCGCAACCCGGTAATGAAATCGATCCGAGCCACCAAACCGCCGCCCGTGAACTCATCGACCAACTGCTCGCCACTCTCCCCCCCCGCGAACATATGCTGATCTCCATGCTCCACTTCGAAAGTCTCTCCACCGAGGAAATCCACCGCATGACCGGATGGAGCCGCCTAGCAATCCGCCTCCTCGCGTTCCGCGCACGTAAACGCCTCAAAACCCAACTCAACAAACTACTCTCAACCCGCAAGCCCCAGCCATGAAACCCCTCGACCAGCAACTCCATAAACTCCTCAAGGCCGCCGCCCAGGCGCCACCAACCCTGACTGTAACCAAACACCCAAGCGCACGCTGGCTGCTCCAACAACGACAGTCCCGGCTCCAACTCACCCGGAACCCCTACCCCCTCCTCCGCCCTGCACTCGCCGCCGCCTGCACTATCCTCACCCTCACCACCCTCCTCAACCTGCACCAAATCGCAGACTCCAAACGCGATGTCTTCAATTCCGCCAATATCGCCCTCAGCCAGCTCCTGACACCATGAACAACACCCCACGCACGCAACTCCTCGCCAGCCTCACCGCCCTCTTCGTCATCGGCGCCATCATCGGCCTCCTCACCGGCTATAGCCTCGCATCAAAACGAACCGCCCAATTGCCCCCCGCCAAAGACTTCAAGGAAGGCTGGCTCGAAACCTATCAAACCGAACTCCACCTCTCCCCCGCTCAAATCGAATCCATCCGCCCCCTGCTCAACCAACCCACCGAGGACCTCGCTGGGCTCTGGTACCGCACGCTCATGACCAGCGGCGCCATCAAGGAAAGTTTCGATCGCAAAATCGCGCCCCTCCTCACCCCCGAACAACGCCAGGACCTGCTGGTCATCATCCAAAAAAACCGCTCCAAACGCCTCGCCGCCGCATTCAACCAAATCACCGGCTCACCCCAGCCCGAAGGAATCCACTACTACGCCGCCACAGGCGACACCAACAAGATGCTCCAACTCATCCAAAATGGAGCCAACCCCGACGAGCTGGACATCGCCTTCGGCATGACACCCCTCGCCCTAGCCGCCGCCCATAACCAACTCCCCACCGCCCAACTCCTCCTCGCCCATGGCGCCAACGCCAACGCCACCAACGCCGACCTCAATACCGCCCTCCATGCCGCATCCTTCTTCGGCCATACCCAAATGGTCCAGTTCCTCCTCCAAAAAAACGCCAACCCCCAAGCCAAAAACAAAGAAAACAAAACGCCCCTCGAGTCAATCGATGCCCCCTGGCAAATCGTCGAATTCATCGCCGCGATCCTGCACGTGGAGATCGATCCCGACACCACCCCCGCCAACCGAAACGAAGCCAAAGCCATCCTCGAAAAATTCCCCAGCCCATGAACCCAACACCCCAAATCCCTGCAACCAGGATCGCCGTCAAATCCGGAGCAGAACTCAAACTCCTGAAACCATCCGAAATCGACTGTATCGAAGCCAATGACAACTACGTCCACGTCTGGCACAAAGGAATACGCCACCAGAAACGCGGCCCCCTCAAATGTCTCGCCAAACGCCTCGCCCGACATGGCTTCATCCGCATCCACCGGTCCATCCTCGTCAACGCCAGCTCCATAGACTCGCTCCAGCAATTGCCCGATGGCCGCGCATCCATCACTCTCTGCTCAGGAAAACGCCTGACCGTCAGCCGTAACGCCGCCAGACGAACCCGACAAATCCTGCTCAACACGTTCTAACCCTCCCGCCAAACCCCATCTCCCCCACCCTCTCCGCTCTACTCTCTCCCCTCTCCCTGCATCGCGCACCAGCGCGATGCATAAGCCCTTCCGCCTTCGTCCCGACTCTCCGAGCGGGACTATGGCGGACAGGCAGCCCTCAGCGCTCAGCACTTACCTCTTGCCGCTTGGCTCTTACCGCTTCCCGCCAAAACTCCACCAGGTAGAGCCGCATCCCCAAAAGCAATTGGATGTTCGAGAAATCACAGCAGATACGGCCGCACCTGATCCGAATGCCCCGCCTAAGCCAGACCCCCAGTAAAAACAAACTCGCAGTGCAACCCGCCCAAAAGCAACCACGCCCACCCGTCCTCACAACATCACAACTTATAGCAATACCTGTGATCGAAAAGAGAATCCGAAACACCTCTCAGGTCGCGGGACAACAAACATTAAGCTGAAAATCTAAACTCCTCACCCATCACGGCAATTAGACTTTTTCCCTACAAGAAACCGCCCCCCCTCAAGCCCCCGGCAACAAAATGCCGCCTCCATCGGTACCAGCCACAAAACACATCCCCAATGTTTGCGCTGATACGCTCCCATGTTACCTAACCCCATGGATGAAACACCCGCCCCTCTATGGCAGCGCGAAATTCCTACGATGGAAAAAATCCTTGCCGGTTAATGCGCTGCCATACAATTTGCGCTGATGGAATTCTCCTTCGAAACCTATGGCGATGTCCTTGCCGCCAGTCCAGCAGGTCGCATCGATGGCTCGACTTGCAGCGGATTCAATGATGTTCTCCATAGGCGACTCAACGAAACACCGACACGTCATCTTGTGATAGACTTGGCCGCGATTGAATACATCAGCAGCTCCGGCCTCAGGGAATTGTTTCTGGCCGGACGCCGCGTAACGAGGGATGGGGGCACATTCTCGATCTGCTCTCCACAACCATCGGTGCGGGAACTTTTTGAGATTGCGCAGTTTACGGCAGCCTACCCGATGCATGAATCCCTCGAAGCGGCGGTGGCCGCCGCATCGTCCGTAAACTGAATTGGGCAAATCTGTGCACCCAGCAGAACTCAATGCGCCGTTGAGGAACCCTCGGCGTCGATAAAAACATCCAACTGCTGGCCTACATAGATCGGCCATTCCGGCGGATCGAATGTATAGATGACGTTAAGCACACGAGTATCCACCCGTTCAGCCGGGGCGCCGGTGAGTGATGTCTTCGGGACAACAAGCGGTTCGATGTGCGAAAAGCTGAGTGGAAACGATTTCGTGCGGTCGCCCCTCAGGTAGGCAACGGCCTTTGTGTCGGGCCGAAGGCGACGGGCGTCATACTCATCGATGACCGCTCGCACCTGCAGTCGCCGGGTTTCGCCAAGGACAATCGGGCTATTCCCATCAAAGGGCTGGGTATACTCGCCTTCGCGGATGTTCAGTTGCAGGATCTCTCCGTCGCGTGGGGCTTTCACCAGTGTGCGGTTCAAGGCGGCTCTGGCCTCCTCGACGCGTGCCTTGCCAAGTTCCAGATCGGCTTGCGCCTTGGCAAACTGTGCCTCGGCCTTCGCGAGGTCCAGGCGGGCTTGGACGCCTTCCTGGTCGCTGACCACGTTAGCGCTCATAAGGGATCCCGTCCGCCGGTCGGCGTCGCGGCTTTCATCGAGTTGCTTGGAAACCACTTCGACCGCAGCCTCGAGAACGGAGACTTCCTTTATGCTTGAAGCGAGCGCGGTCTGTTCAGTGCTCGATTCCACTTGGAAAAGCGGATCCCCTTTTTTCACGGTTTTTCCAACGGAAACAAAAACCCTCTCGGCCACGCCGGAAACCATCGAGGCTACATTCACATTGTCTCCCTCTGCCTCGACGATTCCTGATGCGCCGATGGTATGATCGAAGGGGGACTCGGGCGGCTTATTGACCACGGAGATACTGTCCACAATGGATTTTTCCATCTGGACGGACAGAACGAAATAGGCAACCAAGCCCGCAAGTGCTGCCAAGAGTGTGAGGAGACGGATCATGTGAATTTCTGATCGGATGGTTCCATGGTTTTGTGCGATTGAGATCGCACCCCGATGATCCGACCATCCTCCATGGAAACGATGCGGTCGGCGAAACTAAAAACGCGAGAATCGTGGGTAACCACAACCACGGAGCGTTCCGTGGCGAGGAGGGATTCACGCAGGATCCGCATGGTGGCCTGGCCCGAGGCGGCATCGAGTGAGGAGGTGGGTTCGTCGCAGATGAGCAGGCGCGGACGGTGGACCAAAGCCCGGGCGATAGCGACACGCTGCTGCTGGCCACCGGAAAGCTGGGAGGGAAAATGCTCTGTCCTCTCGCCGAGGCCGAGGGCTTCCAGCATTTCCTCCGCTCGCCGCAATGCGGGTTGGTAGGCCATGCCGGAAATTAGAAGCGGAACAGCGACATTCTCCCGCGCGCGGAAAGTCGGCATAAGATTGAACTGCTGAAAGACAAACCCCACATCGCGGCGACGCACTAAAGCCAACTCCCTTTCGCTAAGAGATCCGAGATCCCGGCCGAAAAGCTCGATGCGGCCTTCATCTGGTCGGAGAATTCCGCAGGCCATGCTCAGGAGCGTTGTTTTTCCACACCCGGACGGGCCCGAAATAATAAGCAGTTCACCGGGATGCGACTCGAGGTCAACGCCGTGCAGCACGGGAACCGAGGATTGGCCCGAACCATAGGATTTTTTAAGTCCGATACAGCGGAAGCAAGGATCGCTCATTTGAAAACCATGGCTGGTTCCGCGGCGCGTAGTTTCCACACTCCAAGCGCGGCGGCGAATAAACAAATAATGCCGATCAACACAGCGACCAGTGCGGGCACCTGCCAAGGCAGGTAAAAGGCAGGCACCTGGTTTGAAAAAACCATAAACCCAAACACGGCTGTGAATCCGAGTCCCATGCCATAACCCACCACACCTGTGAACAATGCTTGGAATATGACCATTATGGAAAGGCTCCCCTGCGTTGCGCCCATCGCCTTAATGGCGGCGAGGTGGCGGAGGTTGTCATTGACAAATAGAAAGAACGCCTGCCCTGTGACCCAGAGTCCGAACACCGCCCCTAGGAGAACCACCACACCGAATGCCACGGGAATACCCGTGTTCTGGACATACCAACGCATCGTGGTCGTCCGGAAGCCCGCCGCCGTGATCGCTTGCAGTCCAGGTATTTCGTTGATCTGAGAAACGACATCCTCCACGGGTTGACCGCTCTTGGCTTTGACCAGAATGAACGACAGAACCTTTCTCTCCGGCGGAATCCACTGCAAGGCGCGATCATACGTTGTGAACGCGTAGGGGAATCCGATAAAGTTTCGCTTGGTCCGGCAAAATCCAACCACGCGGGCCGTGCAATCGTTGATCTCAAACTGGGTGCCAATGTCGAGCTTGAGGCCGCGCGGGGTGAACCTCTCCACCGCCACTTGGTCAAGGATCACCGCATCGGGCAGGAGAAGGCTGCGGATGTCGCCTTCAGTCATGTGCTCAGGCGCTCCTGCAAATGATCCGGTGTCGAGTCCAACCACTTGCAGGTTTTCGATCGAGCCATCCGGAAGAGTGGCCGGTAGCGTCCCCCAAAAGAGCGGGACAGCCCAGTCCACCCCCGGCAGGCTTCGCACACGCAGCACCTCGATGTCACGCATGGCCACGGGGCGGTTGACCTCTTCCGTGCGACTGTCCATGACCCAGATCTCGGCTTCTATATTGCGCAGCGTCGCAGCGGTAAGCATCATGACCCCGCAAAAAACGCCCGCCTGTTGCGCGATCAGGAATGTGCAGAAGCCCAGGCCGCCAACCAGCGCGATATATTTCGCGCGGTCGCGATAGAGCATCAAGAAGGCGAGACGAAGCAACCCGGTCACCGGAAGGATTTTTTCAAGCCCGAGATCAACTCGGTTTTCTCCGTCTCGCTCAAACGCGCCTCGGGGTGCATGAACCGGTAGTCGGCCGGAGGCATGCTTCCGGATCGAATCTGGTGCGCGGCCTCGGTCACATCGACCTCGTCAGAAGAGGAGATATTCATGTCGAGTCGACCTTCGTTCACATGGTTGGCGACGAGCCAGGAGAGCGGTGCCACGCGGCTATACCATGGCCAGCGCGTTTCATTGCTGTGGCAGTCCGCGCAAGCCCGGTAAAACAGGTCGCGAGTGTGTGGCGAATCCCATGCCACCTCGAATTCCACAGGCGGATTGGTGCGGTTCGCCCGAATAAATTGCATGGCTCCGAAGACGGCGAACGCTGCGGCCAGGGCGAGAAGGATCCAGCGTTTCAAAATTCCTCGACGCGGAATTTCTCGTGTCCATCAGCCTGCGCATCAAAGATTTTTCGCATCTGCGCGCGGGCGGCATCCCAGTCACCGGCAGCGAGTTGGGATTTGAGCTGCTTGAGCATCGCGATGAGCCCATCGATTGACTTTTGGTAGTCAGCGAGAAATTGGGCGCGGTCGGCCTCCGGTAGTGTGGCAGTCTTTTCGGGCTGAAAATCCTTCGCTTTGGTGGCGGCTGCGATGAGCTTGTCCGCATAGCCAGTGTAAACCGCCTTGTCGGCATCGGTCGGCGACCGCAACGCCGCCTTCAGTGAGCGAAGCGCGCCCTTCATGGTATCCATCTGCTTGCCAAGCGGGGTCTCCGCACGAAGATGTAACGGAGCGACCCCAAGAACGAGCACCACGAGAATAAGTGATCTGAATGAACAACTCATATCGCTGTCCTACATTAGGCTGTTAGGTCGGTCAAGAACGCTTCTTTGCAAGCCGACGCTCGATGACCCGAACCACATCGGATGTGCTGTCCATCCGTCCCCGCACGCCCAGCAGCGCCGGACGGAAGCGCTCGAGCTGGCCGGTGAATTGTCGCACGCGCTCACGGGTGACATCTTCGACATAGACAAAATCCCCGCAACCTAAGCCGGCGAGAAAGTGGCTGTTCATCGATTGTTCGGCGTGCGCCCGCTCGGGGAGGAGGAGCATCGGTTTGCCTAGATGGAGAGCCTCGCCGATCAATTGGTTGCCCGCCGAGGAGACCATGCAGCCGCAGGCGGCAAGGTCCTCGATGAACCGGTTCTCGTCGATCGCGTGGAATGTGATGTCCCCGACCCGTTCGCGTTGGCCGAGTCCGTAGACTTTCACTGGCAACCCGCATCCGGCCAGCGCATCGAGCGCACTGGCGGGTGTGTGGCGCCGGAGGTAGCTCAGGACAAAATCCCCCTCGCTCGGTTCGGCGCGCAGAAAGTCGCGACGCATGAGCGGTCCAGTCTGCTCGACGTGATTCCATGCGCGGCGCAGGGGGGGGCGAAAAAACGCTGACACCACTGTGTCTGCTGGATTTTTTATATACATCGAGACGACATGGCTCATGAAAAAAGCCTGGACACGAAGCAAGAGCGGCAGACTGCCGAGGTCATAGGCGCGAAGGAAATGCTGGTGGTCGACGCTCACGAAGGGAATGCCATACCGGGCGGCGACGCGCGGCAGTGCCGGTTCGAAGTCGGTAACGACGAGATCGGCTCCGAATTTCTCGATTTCGGGAAACAAGCGGTCGACCAGCGGCCATACCTGCCGGTATTTATAATGAAGCCCGGCGGCGATCGACCGCGGCAAGTCGATCCGGCCGCGGGTGTAACGGAAGACAATGCCTGGAATCTGCTCGACCCGCACCGGCGAAGCCCCGGCAGGAAAACGCCGGCGGAGAAACTCCAGACCTTCAGCAAAGGAATACATGACGATCTCGTGCTTATGCTGCAGGTGCTCAACGAGCACGGCCATGCGCGCGGCATGACCGCGCCCTTCCCCGCAGACACCGATCGCGATTTTCGCCATGACCCTTTATCCGGGAACCACCCGCTTCATCATACTTCTTAGACCGTTCCCTGCCTCGTGAATCGGCCATTTGTTCTGCCGGGCCGTTCGGGCAAGTTGCCGGTCGGGCGTGACAACTTGGGGGAATCCCACAGCGAGGAGCA
This sequence comes from Limisphaerales bacterium, assembly GCA_049451415.1. GTDB lineage: Bacteria > Verrucomicrobiota > Verrucomicrobiia > Limisphaerales > JAHDYP01 > JBMTVN01. The sequence continues at coordinate 13,903 of JBMTVN010000017.1, forward strand.
TGGGCAAGTCGTTGATGCTGTCGCTGTAGGCACTGGAGCGTGCGAGGTCGATGCCGCGCTGCTTCGCCAGGTCCTGCACAGCCTGCGCTTTCCTCGGACCATGGAGGATTCCCGAGGGGAGATTTCCGGTGTAGCGGCCGTCACGCACTTCCGCTTCCGTCCCGAGCCCGCCGGTGAATCCGAGATCCGCCGCCAACATTTGCGCGAGTTCGATTGGCGAGGCCGTGACGATCCAAACCTCGTCGCCATCGGCCAGATGACGGCGAGCCATATCCAAAATCCCGCTCCGCAACGCAGGGAGGACGGACTCCTCCATGATTTCCCTGCCGACTGCCACCAGGTCCGCTGCCCGCGAGCCATTCGCAAAGGATGCGGCGAAATTTCCCCATGTAGCCGGGGCAGCATCCGCTTCCGTCCGCGTGATCCTGAAAAAGAAATCGGCCAGGGCGAAACGGAGGGCCTCGACCGGGGAAAACATTCCTCTTTTGAATCCTCCCCAACCGAGATGGAAGAGCGATGATCCGCAGAGCAGGGTGTTGTCTAAATCGAAAAATGCCGCGGCGCGTTCCATCGTCATTCCCAAGTTACCATCACGATTTCGAGGGAATGCGGGATTTTTGGCGCAAGCTGCGAGAGAGAAGGAAATAGGCGGCCAGCCACACCACCAGCATTTGCAAGCCCAAGGCGGTGGCCGCCTGCCAAGCCGTGTAAGGATGCCCGATATCGAACAAGGGAACGGGCGGATCCGCTACAACATACTCGATCGATCCCCGGAACGCCCAGAAGGAAGGAACAACGAACTCGGCGATGGTTGTCAAAAACCCGCCCCTCAACTTGATCAATATGCCGCCAAACAACAACTGCGGAAGGATGAGGATCGGGAGCACTAGCAAAGCCTGTTCACGGCTTTTCACCAGGCCCGAGACGACCAGGCCGATTCCCGCGCAGACCATCCCAGCCAGCCAAGTCAGTGAAACAAACTGAACCGTCGAACCCAAGGGGCTCCTCGCGCCGGAGGCCGCGCCGCCGAGCAATTCCGGAACCTCGAAGACGGCTTGGAGCATGTAGACACCAGCGAACACCTGCAGGGCCAGCACAACACCGAGCAGGGCGAATTTCGAGGCGGTATAGGAGCTGATGCGAACGCCGTTGGCGGATTCCCGTTCAAGGACCGGGCGCTCCTTTACGATCTCCATCAAACCAGCCAGAAACCCGAGGATCAAAATCCCGAACATCACGGTGAACTGGAACTGCCAAGTCGGCCATGGATTGGTGATCTGCCGTGTGGGAACAACCGAAAGATCGCCGGCGAGCGCCTGTTTGATGGCTTCCGCGGTCTCCGGAGATTCCAGTCTCTCCTTGATGCGTGGTTCCTTGTCAAGAAACATACGAATTTGCGCGGGGATGTCCGCTCCATGGATCTTGTCTTTAATGGCGAGGGCGGCCTGCGTATGGCCCCAAAGCTGCCCGACCAACTGGATTTCACGCGGCTCAAGCGGCCGGGAAAGATGGGTCTTCCCATTGAAACTCTCGCCACTGAATGCCGCATAACCCAGCGCAACCATAATGAGCGGCACGGCAATCAAGAATGCCACGGAACGGCGGTCGCGAACGAGGACCTCAAGCCCTCGCAGGAACAATGCGCCGAACTCGCGGAACCAGCCGGGACGTTCCGAGCGGCGCATCGGTGGACTGTCGTGTTGTGTTGCGCTAGCCCCCCCGGCACGCTCCTGATGCTGGTAGACTTTGTGCAGGCCCACCCACTGTTCAACCGGAAGGTCCTCGAGCAGCACATAGATTTCGGAAAGGCTCCGCGCGCCGAAATGTTCCAGAGCCTCCTCAGCGCCGCCGGACCACACTAACCGCCCCGCGGCGAGCATGACCAAGCGGTCTGCGAGCTTCGCGTTCTCCAGGTGGTGGGTCACGCAAAGCACCGTGATGTTGTGGGATTTCGCGTAATCCGCGAGGAGTTTCATGATCCTCGCGTCACTTGCCGGATCGAGGCTGCTTGTGGCTTCATCCACGATGAGAACGGGAGGAAGCCCTAACAATTCCACTGCAAGCCCGACCCGCTTCGCCTCGCCACCGGAGAGTCGACCGACGGGCGTGTCCATGCGGTGCGAGATTCCGACATCTTTGGCGATTTGAGCGATGCGCCCGGCGACTTCACTGTGGCCGAGCGAGGGCGGGAGACGCAACTTGGCAGCGTAGTGGAGGGCACGGCTGGCCGGCAGAGATTCGTGCACGATATCCTTTTGCGGAACATATCCGACCAGCCCCGCCAAAGTGCGGGTATCGCCGCTGACGCGCAGGGAACCGAAACGGATTTCGCCGCTGCTTGGCGGCAGTTGGCCGAGCAGCGTTCGCACCAATGTTGTTTTGCCCGAACCGCTGGGCCCCAGGATGCAGACGAACTCCCCGGGCTTCACGGTAAGCGTAATCTCCTTCAGCAATTCCCGGCCGGTGTTCGCCACCGCCACGCCGAGGTCGTCCACATGGAGCGAAAATCCCGGGGCTGTCGGCCTTTTGCTTTCGTTGGGTGGGGCGGTATGCATGGTCAGTGTTTTTTGTATTCGGATTCCGGCACGGTGGGATCAACGGGTTTCGGGAGACGCTTAAAAACCTCATTTTCTGTGTAGCCCACGCGGACCACCGTGCCATCAGGCAACACCTCGAAAGGCAGACGGTCATAATAGTAGTTACGCAACAAGGTTGAGCGGACCATCGATGCAAAGAAGGGCATGAATCCGCCGCCGTCACCCGTATCTGTCACTCTATCAGCGGAAAGAACGACCAATGGGAGAAGCATCTCATCCGTCGTCGCCTCTCCGAGGAACATGGGTTGTGGCGGGTTGTTCGGGTTTCTCGGATTTTCCGAAGAATTGTCAAAAGTCGCCGAGCACTTGACCACGCTGCCGACGGGCAGGGGAAGAGGCGTTTTGAGCCAGTAGGGTTGTTGCCAGTCGTAATCCCAGCGGGGCACACGGGCGATCAGGACATTGCCGCGTCCCGGAATGTCCGCCGAGATTTCGACCGAACGCGCCAGCATATGGGCATGGGGCGTAACCCCCACCATGCTGCATTCCACGGCCACGTTCCACTGCCCCGACACTTTCATGTCTTTGATCCCCGCGGGAATGACCACGAGTTCACCGTGCAAGAATTGCATGCTGGACATCTTCCGTGAAATTTTGTCGTCCTTGCGCAGCCACAATCCGATGCGCGTCGAGTCCTGCGACTGCTTCCCGTTGCGATGGTAGTGCATCTGCACAATCAAGTCGCTTCCCGCTGGAATGATACAATCCGTATCCTCCGGCAGGCTACAAGTCCCCGAACCAGGAACATACCCGCTCACGAATGAGGTGAGCGGCATACCGTCCGAACGGGGGCCAGGGAGGCGGAACCCGAGTGAGTGCTCATCATAGAACCCCGGGCCACTATCTCCTGTGGTGTAAGTTGGACTAGGACCCGAGTGCTCTTGCAGCGCCTCCTGCAACGAATGATGCGGCGCATACCCTATGAGGGCGTGGTGCACGATCGAGCGGTCCGAGGGGATCATTTGAATGGCACGGAGCCTCAGATCCTTGTCGCTATTGATCTGGAAAACCAGGTTCCGGTAAACATCGTTGCCCACCGGACCAAGGTGAAAAGGCTCGTCCTGTTCGAGGATGATGTCGGGCGGACCGAGTTCCTGCTCGAAGTCACCAAAGTTGGGCAGCGGTTCCAACGGTGTGGCCGTGGTGGGATCGCCCTCGGGTCTTCCCGCTTTGATCCAAGCTTTGATGGTCTCGATCTCCTCCGGCTTCAGGGTATAGGCTCGGATCATCTCGAGATCGCTGTCGACCTGCCCCGGGGGCATGCGCCGCGCCAGGATTTCCTGCAATCCGACGCGCATCATGTCGGCGGCGTCATCATAGGTCAGGAGAGGAAACGGCCCCGGGTTGCCCGGGCTGTGGCAGCTCATGCAATGCGTGCGCAAAATCGGAGCCACATCCTTGTGGTAGGTGATTTCCTTGGTAGGCGCCTCGGGAGCAGGTTCGGGGTTGCCCACCATCGAGATCGCGCAACCCACGGCAAGGGTGCGGGGAAGCCTCACCTCGGAACCCTCCAGAACATCATTCAAAGCCTCCGCCAGATCCTGCCGCGGCGGAGCCAACGTTTTCACTCCGCGCACTTGGTAGCTGTCATCAATGCGGCCGCAATAACGGACCTTGCCATCCCGATCCAAAACGAATGCCTCGGGAACCACATGGGCTCCAAGCGCAGCGGCGAGTTTGCCGCCGGTGTCGACCACGAGCGGAAAGGTGAGGCCAAACTCGTCCCGGAATTTTTCCATTTCGTCCTTGGTGGTGCCGTCGATGAACACGCCGAGGACCTGTGCTCCATTGGCCGATTCGTCTTTTCGGAGTTGCTCGAGGATCGGCGCCGCCCGCTGGCTCATCGGGCAGGTGTCGTAGAGAAGAACGACCACGGTCGCCGACTTTCCTGCAAATTCTGAGAGGTTCCGGATAGCTCCCGCCGGATCGGCAAGAGCGAAGGCGTCGAGGCGCACGGGGGCTTCGGGCAACGGCGGAAGATTGGTTTGCTGCGCGTTCGGCGCGCCGATTCCCGCCGTAGGATTTTCGCTTTCACAAATCGCCGTTGTGGCGGCAGCGAGCAATGCCAAAGCGAACAGAGTCTGGGTCTGCAATAAAGATTGCCGGATGCGGCTAATAATTGATTTAGACATCATTCTCTAATTTTTGGCGGGGAGGGCGTTGAGCAAATCACCAATAGCTTCCCGCACGTCCCGCGCAAGCAAAACCCTATCGGCCATTTCGAATCCCGTGGTCGGGATCGGCGCACCGATGCGGACCTCGACTTTTGCGGGACGAAAAAGAAACCCCCCGCCGCGCGGCATGACCTGGCGAGAACCGATGATCGCCACAGGAAGGATTTCCACCCCGGCATCAATCGCAGCAGTCATCAACGCAGGGTAGAATGGGCCCATTTCTCCATCCCACGATCTCGTCCCTTCCGGAAAAAGCACTGTCGTGCGTCCGCTGCTTAAATAGGTTTTCAAATCCCGGGCCGCTCGCCTGGTCTGCGCAGGCGATTTTTTTTTCATAAAGATCGTTCCTGCCGCCTGGCAGAAATGTCCAATGCCGGGAACCGCGCGGATCGATTCCGCCGAGATGAAATGAAGGTGTGGCGGCAGCGCGGTGTAAAGCACCGGAATGTCGAAGTAGGATTGGTGGTTGGCGACCACGAGGTAGGTTTTGCCCGGCCGCAGGGATTCCAATCCCGTGACGTGGAGCTTCGCCAAGCCGCCGCCGACCACGATCGGCCCCCACCACTTTTGGGCCATCCAGATTGCGGCGCGGGACGAACCCGTCACCCGGCGGGCCACCAGCGCGGCAGGGATCAGGACGCAACAAACAACGAGAAAACTGAAAACCTGAAGAAGGTTGAACGGAAGCCAGATAAGGATGTCGCGCAGCTTCTTTCGGCGGTCGTCGACCGCAAGCCGCTGGAGTTCAAAGAACGGCATCACCAGATCCGGTTGAGGCATGCGCGGGCTTGGGACCGGGCGCGGTTTTCAGGTCGCGGGCCAGGCCGAGGACGGCGAGCGCGCGGATCACCCACCAACTGAAATCAACCTGCCACCATTTCAATCCATGGCGGGCGCTGGCGGGGAAGGCGTGGTGGTTGTTATGCCAACCCTCGCCGAGCGCGAGAATACCGAAGAGCGCGTTGTTGCGGCTCTCGTCCCCGGTGTCGTGGTCCTTCGCCCCCCAGATATGGCAGGCGCTGTTCACACTCCAAGTAACATGGTGCACCATGAAAACCCGCACCAGTCCACCCCAAAGCAGGCCCAGAAACGCGCCGCGCCAACCGGGATCCGCCAGCCAGCCGATCGCGGCGGGAATCACGAATCCCAGCACGACACAGAACGGGAAGAGATTGTTGATTGCCATCGCGCGCGGATCACGGAGCAGGTCGGGAGCGTAGCGGCGCATGTCGGTTTCGAGGCTGTTTTTTTGGAAATTCCAGCCTATGTGTGCGTGGAGAAATCCCATCGCGACTCCCATGAGGCCCGGACGCCGCCGTGCGTGTGGCGAGTGCGGATCGTCCTCGTCGTCGGAATGGCTATGGTGGCGACGATGCGTGGCCACCCACCAGACCAGTGTGCCCTCGATGGCCATGCTGCCGAGGATACCCAAGGTCCATGCCGTCAACGGCGAGGCCTTGAAGGAGCGGTGTGTGAAAAGGCGGTGGAAGCCGACGGTGATTCCGAATCCAGTCAGCAGATACAGGGAGACAAACAAGGCCAGATCCACCGGCCGGAACCAACCGCCCCAAAGCGCCACCATGGCGACAAGAACGCCGATGGGCGGAAGCCCAATCACGAGGATGCGGAGAAAATTCCAGAAGCCTCCCCGGGGCTGAACCCAGCGGGCGTCCTGATCATCGTCTGTGATGGCGTCCATTAGGCGTGGCATAGCAAGAGCCATGCAGCTGTGCAAGTCTCCTTTGAAATCCGGAAGGGTTGATCAAACGCAGACCCGTCTCTATAACTTCGCCCCGGCAGTTCCATCTCCTAAAAGTGAGCCACGACCATCCGCACCTATTTCCCGGCTGCAGAGCGGGAATGCCTTGAAAACCAGCCTTGGTCATTTTTAGAGGAAGAGAGGTTTCGTAGAACACCCGCGAGTCCAAGTTGCGCTGCACGATCAAGAGCATGAAGAAAAATTACCCGACGAAAAGCGAGGTCCTCGCCGTTATTCCAAAAGAGTGCTTCGAGCGCAGCCTGGTCAGGTCAACGCTCTCTTTGTTTTTGTCCTTGGCGATGACGATCGGCTGTGGAGCCCTCGCGTACGCATTCATTCCTTTCACATGGGCATGGCTGCCTGTATGGATCGCCTACGCGATCGTGGCCGGGACTGCCGCAACGGGGTGCTGGGTCATCGCGCACGAGTGCGGGCATCGGGCGTTCACCAAATACAACTGGCTTCAGGATTTGATTGGGTATTTTTTGCACAGCGGTTTGCTGGTGCCTTATTTTTCCTGGCAGCGCAGCCACGCGGTGCATCATGCACGGACCAATCACCTTGATCTCGGCGAAACGCATGTGCCATCCCGCGACACAACGCCCGGCGGCAAAGTGACGCTGTGGTGGCAGGAAAAGTTCGGTGACGAGGCGTTCGCTATCGTTATGATCTTCATCAATTTCCTGCTCGGATGGCCGCTTTACCTTTTGACGGGTGCTACGGGTGGCCCTGCCCGGGGCAGGACCAATCACTTCTGGCCAGCATGGCCGTTCTCCGCATCACTGTTTCCAGGCAGATGGAGCCGCAAGGTTTGGCTGTCGGACATCGGCGTCGTCGCGATGCTCGGTCTGCTCGGCTGGTGGGCGTCTTACGCGGGGTTTCTCCCGGTGCTCGCCATCTATGTCGGCCCCTACTTGGTGGTGAACTTCTGGCTGGTCTTGTATACATGGCTCCAGCACACCGACACCGACATTCCACACTTCGATGGTGATGAGTGGACATGGGTCAAGGGAGCTTTCATGACGGTGGACCGTCCCTACGGGGCGATTCTCGACTTCATGCATCACCACATCGGAAGCACACATGTCGCCCATCACATTGATGCCCGGATTCCTCACTACCACGCTGTCAAAGCGACAAATGCCCTCCAGCAAAACTTCCCGGACCTATATCGCTTTGACCCGACCCCGATTCCGCTGGCGCTCTGGAGAGTGGCTACTCGTTGCCGTGTCGTGACGAAGCAAGTCGATAGCGAAGGGTGGCGTTATACCCAGCGGCACCAGTAAACCATAGAATGGCTGATCGGACCCCAGAGGTGGGGATTACGTCTGTTCCTTCTGTCCGACAAAGACGAAATACTGCCAAAGCCCTGCATAGGCGACTTTGAGGGTTTGGAATTCCGTGCGGCACATCGCGGCCAGCACTGGACGCAAATGGCCGTCCATCCGCACATGGTGGTGCGACATGTGCCACTTGAAAAATCCCACCGCCGAATCGTGGAAATCCACGACCGCCAGCAGACCACCCGGCTCGAGTCCATCCAACACACCGCGCAGCACACTGTCCCAGCCCGGATTCATCATGCTCAGCGAATAGGAAAAGACCGCAACATCGTGTGGAACCAGCATCTCACCATCCTGCACATGCTGTTGCAAAGCCACCCGGTCGCCGAACCGGGCGGTTTTTTTTGCGGCGATGGCGAGCATGTTTTCGGAGAGATCGACACCCGTGATCCGTGCCTCGGGAAACACCTCTGCGAGCCGGGCGAGGTTGTGGCCGGTTCCGCATCCAATCTCCACGATGTGTCGCGGACGCGGTTGGATTTTCGCCAACTCGCGGATGAGTCGGGTGCGGCCAAAAAGAAAAGCCCAGCGCGTGGCATCGTAGATGACCGACTGGGTTTTGTAGTAGCGTCGCAGGTGTTCCATCTCCCTCAACGCACCTCGGCGAGATGCAGACTGCCGTAGGTGCCAACGCGATCTGTTTGGTGAAGGTGTTCGGTGCTCGCCGTGTGGAAAGTCAGTTGTTCCCGAATATCGGCGGGAATGAAATCGGCATCAAGGCCTGCCGAACGTAGCAAGATGCGGGTTCCCCGTCGGCTGTTTGCGAGGATCAACTCCCACTCCTCCCTCAATTCCTGCGGGCGGTGCCACGCGAGCCAGTCCTGATGGTCGAGCAGGACGAAATGCGAATACTTTCCGGGATTGGTCTTCAAAAAATCAGCGATGGTCGCGGTGTAGATTCCGATCCGTGGCACCAGCCCGGCGATCGGTTCCAGGTTTTCACGCCTCAAATAATTCGGACAACAATCGAGCGTGTAGGAGCCCGTGGTGTAAACGCGCCAGAAGTAATTGTCGCGCGATGGCACCCGCGTCATCACCTGCCGGAATTTGTCGCGGATATATCGCGCGAGCCCGCCGGGATGCGATTGGTCGATGAGTTTTGTCTGCGCGGCCGGCACGCCGACAAGCGACATCAGGGCGGGGTGGCTCAGGAACTTGTCCATCCAGCCGCGCCATATCAGGGGTTCCGCCATGTCGAAAATCTCGTTCTGCTCCTCGAGCGTGGACGCATCGAACAAGGCGAGCGCCATGCCATGCACATTCACGCGCAACAAGGAAACGGCACGCCAGATCGACCACGCCGCAATCCCCGCCGTGCCGTGCCAGTAGAAGGAGGGACGCAGGCCGCCGGGTTTGAACATCCCGAGATGGCGCGACCAGTATTTGCGGGCCGCCGCGGACAGGATGCCAGCGATTCGCTTGAAAACCTCACGCCGCCCGGGATGCGAGCCGATGCCGAAAAATTGGAACAAATCCCCGAACGCGCCGTCCGCGATCAGCGCCATTTTCAATTCAAGAAGGTGATTCTGGCGCGGATTCACATCGACCGCGTGGATCGCCCGTGGTCCGTCCAGCAGCATATCGAGGATGTTGCAACCTGCACTGGTGATGGCCACGACCTCGCTGTCCCTGGACAACCGCAGCAACTCCCGGTCGATGCGCGGATCCTCCCAAGTGGCGTTGTAAACCAGTCGGGTTCCATGCACCGCGCCGAAAAGCCCGTCATGGAAAACGCGGCGCGCGGTTGGCCTATGGTGGATGTCTTGTGTCACAGGCACTCAGGCGCGGGCTGTTTTTTTCTTCGGGCCGTTGAGCAGCGCGCCCACCCAAGTATATCGGACGAACCACTGGTAGGAGGCTAGAAGCTGGACCGGCCATGGCGAGGGAAAAGAGCTCATGCTGGCACGGAGAACAAGCCCAAACCCCATGGCGAAGCCACGGAGACTGTCAAGGTCGGTGCGCCTCGGCGCGGAGACATTCATGTTGAGCGCTTTTTTCTCAGAGTGAGCACATTGAGCGAGTCGCTTCGCTCGTATTCCTGCTCATCGGTGAGCTTCCTGCAAAAATGGACACCCAAGCCACCTATCGGCCTTTCTTCGGCCGACAGGGTAAGGTCTGGATCCGCACGGAGCAGCGGGTTGTATTCCTTGCCGCGGTCGATGATCCGGATTCGGAGTTCGCCGTCTTGTATCGACAACTCCACACGACCAGCCGGCTCACCGGCAGGAATGCCCCCGTAGTTAATGACATTCGTCACCAATTCCTCAATGACGATCTGAAGGGCGAAGAGTTCCTTGTCCGCAAGTCCAGCCTTGGCGGCGAAATCGGCGGTGAAAACCACAAATTTTTGCAGCTCGGAGTGATCGCAAACAAAATCGGCAGCGTCTTTCATTTGAAGCACAGTCCCACAAGTGATACGTCGTCGTCGAAGGCTGATTCACGGTTGATTTCGCGCAGACGTGCGATGATCCAGCCGGGTCCGTTTTCCTTCGGCGCCTGGGCGAGCAGCATACGAAGTTCATCATGCACCATGAGGGAACCCTCACGCTTGTGGATTTCGTAGGCACCGTCGCTAAAGACAAAAACGCGGGCGCCGGGCGGGATTTCAGCCTCGCCTGGAAGAAATTGGACAGCCCGTACCGCGCCAATGACCGGTCCCTTCGCCTCGAGAATGGAGGACGTCCCGTCGGGTAGCACCATGATGGCGGGCGGATGCCCGGCGGCAGCAAAACGCATCCGGCGTGATGAGGGATCGTAGGTTCCGCACCATGCGGTGAAGAACATTTCTCCATGCTTCTCCATCGGGAATGCGGTGTTCAATCCATTCAGCACATCCGCCGGATTTGAAACATTCACTCCCGGCAGCGACTCGGAGCGGATGACATTCAACACGCTGATCGGGAGCAACGCCGCCCCAACGCCATGGCCGCAGACATCGAGCAGGCAGATCCCAAAACGACCGTTTGTCTCATAGCCGTAACCAAAGGCATCGCAGCCAAGCGAGGATGATGGCAGGAACTGCCAGGATGCCTCTACCTGACCCTCCCGGAGCGGCTCGGGTAGCACGCTGATAACATATCTGGCGGCATCCGCCAGTTCACTGGCAAGCTGTTCCTGGCTTTCCTGCAGGGCCGTAAAAGCCGCCTCGGTCTTGGACATCGACCGCCTCAATTCGTCCGTGCGCTCGGCAACGGTTTTTTCGAGATTTGCATTCCAAGCCTTCAGCCTTTCCTCGCGCTTTTGGATTTCCTCGGCCATCCGGTTGAAGCCGCGGCCGAGGTCGCCGACCTCATCTTGGCGCCGCAGTAGCGGCACAAGGTTTCCAACATCCAAGCGGCCGGCTTCGGTTTCGGCGGAGGAGGTGGTCAGTTGCCTCAAGGGCCCGGCAATGCGGCTGGATACCAGTGTGATCACCGCGAAGATCAGCAACAGTCCCACGCCGCCGATCGCGCCGAGCTTCCATGCCAGACTGCGAACAGGTGAAAGCAGCGTGGAATAGGGAACATCGAGCACGAACTTCCAGCCGGTCCGGGAGGCCGGCGCCCAAAACACCAACCGCTCGGCGCCGTCCTGCTCAAAGTAGGTTGCATCTCCCGAAGGGGCGGCGGTGATAGCGGCGCCCGGCGGAAGTTGGGAAATGTTCGCTCCCGGGTTCCCCTCGCCAATCATCAAGCTTGGGTCGGGGTGTGCGATTATTACCCCCTTCGGACTGAGAATGTAGGCGAAATCGGATGCCTGTCCGGCCCCCTCGCCTTCGATTGAAATGTCTATTTTCTTGATGAGCTGCCGAAGGTCGGCGAGCGAAATGTCCACTCCTGAAATGCCGTAGAAGGTGCCGTCGGCACCAAGTATCGGTGCGTTGATGCTAAGCATGGTGACTTTCGATCCCCCGGCGTCGAAATACGGTTCCGTGATCGAGAGTTTGCCACGCCTCTTAGGACCCCAATACCAAATAGTTGAAGGCTGTTCGATGTGGTAGTTATCTTTGTTGATCGTAGGCTCCGGATACGAATTCCGGTCGATCCATGGCATCGACATGGGGTCACGCCAGTCCGCATTCTCGAATGTGTAGTAGATTCCGAAGACCTCGCCCGGGGGAAAAGCTTCGATGAGGCGTCGCAATTCATCGAGAACGCCTGGATTGGGGTCAGGACCACGCAACGCCTGCACCTCAGCCATCGCTGTGACAAGCGAACTCACGCGACCAACCATGGCGTCGATTTCAGCGGCGTGGAATTGAACCTCGGCCAGCGCGGATTCCTTGACGTCCCTGATTACCCGTTCCCGAGCGTAAGCGAAGGCGAAAACGATCATCCCCGCGATGATCAATCCAATCATAGGCAACAACCAGAGTTTGAGTTGGCTGGCGAGCGTTTTGGGACGGTGTATGCGGAGCATGCGCTGGCGGCACTATCCTTGCACGGCTGGGGAAGAGCAATTTCTTTGCCGCCTAACAATTTCTGCATCTGCATGAAACTTGTGCATGACAATGGAGTGGGCGCCGCGGGAGGCGCTAATCTCCCGCAGCAATGCTGGTTTTAACTGTGCCCCGCAGCGTCGATTCAGCATCTTGCCCAGCGGAGTTTCGCGGGGGTGGCGCGCAGGTTGGACCTGCATTCCGCGGGAGTGGCACGAATCACGTCGCTGGCGACGGCGGAGTAAACGCCTTCGCCGTGGCCGGCTTGGAAGGCTTTTTTCACGCGGCGGTCCTCGCCGGAGAGGAAGGTAAGAATCGCCACGCGGCCGCCAGGGGCGAGGCAGAAGGGAAGGACGCGGAGCGAATGGCGGATGCGAATTCCACCGGTCCATCCTCGTCAACGCCAGCTCCATAGACTCGCTCCAGCAATTGCCCGATGGCCGCGCATCCATCACTCTCTGCTCAGGAAAACGCCTGACCGTCAGCCGTAACGCCGCCAGACGAACCCGACAAATCCTGCTCAACACGTTCTAATCCTCCCGCCAACCCCCATTGTGCCCCCCATGTTCCGACCAACATCCGCCACCCACATCTTGACTGCGCCCCTCAGCCCTCAGCCCTCAGCGCTTCGCCCTCTGTGCTTCGCGCCCCCCGCTCCCCGCCAAAAAACCTTGAAACCTTCCCCCCCACTTCGTGTCAGGTAAGATCAACTATGCACAGCAGCTCCAAGCGCTACCACGAATTCGATGCCCTCCGCAGCTTCGCCATGCTGCTCGGAATCGTCCTGCACGGCGCCCTCGCCTATACCTACCTCCCCATCTGGCCCGCACAGGATATCCACCAGAATCACCAGGCCTACAGCCTCCTGCAACACGCCATCCACGGCTTTCGTATGCCAGCCTTCTTCGTCATCAGCGGCTTCTTCACCGCCATGATGTGGCAAAAGCGCGGCACCAAAGGCCTCCTCTCCCACCGCGCCAAACGAATCCTCCTCCCCCTCGCCCTCGGCACTTTCACGCTCTCCCCGCTCATCTACGGCATCAGCTACTGGGGCAGTATCGAAAAAAACAAACGCCCCGCCTCCGCCAACCATATCTGGAACGCCGCCCGAACCGGAAATCTCAGCACCCTCAAGCAACTCCTCCAGTCCGGCACCAACCCCAATGAACGTGATACCATGCGCATCGCCCCCATCGAATGGGCCGCCATCGCCAACCAACCCGATGCCATCAGCCTCCTGGTCGAAAACGGCGCCAACGTCCGCGGCGCCAACCCCGACGGATCCACCGCCCTGCATTCAGCAGCCTTCTTCGGCCAACTCGAAGCCGCCCAACGCCTCATCGAACTCGGTTGCAATCCCGCGACCCGCAACCGGTTCAACCAAACACCCCTCGATTCCGCCCGCCTCGACATGTCCATCGTCCACGCCATCGGCGCCGCCATCAACCACCCCACCTCCGATCCAAACCTCCCCGCACGTCGCCAACAGGTCGCCGCCTACCTCGCCCCACTCACTTCCACCACCAACTCCCCCGCCCTCAACCCATCCAATGCCACCGCCACCAACTCGTTCCAATTCCCGGAAATCGTCCTCGCCGCCACCTTCATCCCCATCTTCCACCATCTCTGGTTCCTCTACTACCTCCTCTGGCTCATCGCCCTCTACCTCGTCACGAACTTCATCGCCCGCAAACTCAAACTCACTACCCCAAGCTGGCTCATCAAGACCCCCCACTGCCTCCTTTGGCTCATCCCGCTCACGCTCCTGCCCCAGCTGCTCATGACCCAAACCTTCGGCGTCGATACCGCCACTGGTATCCTCCCCTGGCCTCCAACCCTGATCTACTACGCCATCTTCTTCCTCTTCGGCACGCTCTGCTACGCCCGACCCGAATTCGAAGAACGCGCCGGCAAGAAATGGTTGCTCTGGTTCGCCCTCGCCCTGCCCACCCTCCTCGCCGGACTTCATTTCCTCGAAACCCGCGAATCCAACCCCACAAGTCACCTGCTCTCCTCCCTCCTCGCCGCCACCTACGCCTGGCTCATGTTCTTCGGCCTCACCGGCCTCTTCCGCCAGTTTTTCTCCCGCGAAAACCCCCGCATCCGCTACCTCTCCGACTCCTCCTACTGGCTCTACCTCGCCCACCTCCCCCTCATTATGAGCCTGCAAATCTGGACCTCCAACTGGAACGTCCACCACTTCCCCAAATTCATCCTCGTCTGCACCACCACCTTCGCCCTCCTCATCCTCATCTACGAATACGGTATCCGCTACTCCCCCATCGGCACTCTCCTCAATGGACCCAAAACACGAACCCGCCCGGAGGAACAACCCAGCCCATCCCCTGGCATCTAACCCAAAAAAACCGCTCTCCACCCCTGAGTGGAGAGCGGTGAATCTATCCAGCCCACAACTGAAATCACCAGGCCCGCTCAATACTCCGGCGCCGCCACAGGAACTCAAACATGTTCCCCTCATGCGGCTGATCCCACGAAATCTTCATCGTCGGA
>JBMTVN010000018.1:0-28377 GCA_049451415.1 Limisphaerales bacterium
CGGATGGGGCATGGATTGAGCGAAAGCGGAACCAGTCCTGGCTGGTGATCTCGGCTGAACTCGACGAGTTGTGCTGTCGAGGTCCGGAACCAATCACGGGCTCTGCTGGTCTCGGGGCAACGCATCCAGCCCCGCCGTCACCTGACGTATCGCTTGCTCGGCCAGCGCCTCGACTTCCTTGTCATCGAAGGCGATCCCTGGATAGAGCAACGCGTACAAATGGCTTCCCCGCATGGGAGCCACACAAAGCGCGAAGATGCTCATCACCTGCGCCCGGATCACCGCAGGAGGTGTCCTTGCCGGCACGATCGCTTTAACCAGGCTCGTGCAGGCATCGAACTCCGGCCTGATCACAGTCTCTGCCACCTTCGGAAATAACTTCGGCCCCAAACTCGCCAGATCAAAACTCAGCTGCCGCAACGGCGAATCGGAACTGTATCGCTTAAAGAACCACCGGATAAACGCCACCAACTGTTCTCTGGGAGCATCGGGAGCGTCCTGCAGGGTCGGCATGCACCGGATGGATTCCTCAAGATATCCCGCAACACATTCAGCGTACAAATCCGCCTTGCTCCCGTAGTGGTAGTTGACTGCCGCAATATTGGCACCCGCCTCCTCGGCGATCATGTGCACGGTCGTCGCCTCGAAACCGTGCTGTGAAAACACGGCCTGCGCTGCCACCAACAACCTCTCTCGCGTGTCGGATTTCACGTAAGACGATCCGAAGCTACCAAGCCGGATTCAATATTTCAAATGGCATTTGAAATATTATTTGACTCCAACAGCTCTTGCCCGGATTCTCTGGCGCGTTACAACCAAGAATAGGCCGACGTGCAATGCGAGCGAAACGCCCAGCCCAACACCGGACAGCCCACCCCGTCATGAGCAAGAAGCTATCCTCCGCTCCATGCTGGCAGGCCATCGCGCTCTCGTTCCTGGTGGGGTGCGCCACCTCCCCGAAGAATGAAAGCGAACGCCTCCCCCTCGACCTGCCATCCTCATTTGACGCCTCAGCCGCCAGCCGGCCTTTCGCGGGTGAAGCATGCTGGCAGGATTTTGATGACCCCCGGATTACAGACCTCGTCCGTGAGGCTCTCCTCCAGAACTTTGACCTGCAAGCCGCGGCGGCCCGCATGGAGACCGCCGGCGCAGGACAACGCATGACCGGCGCGGCGCAGTATCCTTCGCTCGGACTGAACGCAGGTGCGGGAGAACGCAACAACATGGTGGAACTGCCCGGCGGCATCCTCCAAAGAAACACGCTGGAAGACTACTCCATCGGCCTGAGTCTGGCATGGGAGATCGATCTCTGGGGCAAAGTGCGCAACCGCACCCAGGCCGCGATCGCTGACTTCGAGGCAGAGCAGGCCAACTATCAGGCCCTGCGATTCTCCCTCGCCGCCAATACCATCAAGTCCTGGTTCGCCGCAGTGGAAGCGGAACTGCAACTCGAACTCGCTCAGGAAACGGTGCGCGTCTTCGAACATAATCTCCTCGTCGTCGAAAGCAGTTTCCAACGCGGCATCCCCGACCGTGCCCTCGACGTCCGCCTCACCCGCGCCAACCTGGAGGGCGCCCGGGGCACCCTCGCCCTGCGCCAGCGCCTCCGGGACACCTCAGGCCGCTCCCTCGAGACCCTCCTCGGCCGTTACCCCGCAGACAGCATTCTCGTCACCACCAACCTTCCGCAACTGATCCATGAAGTGCCTCCCGGCTTGCCCGCTGAGCTGCTGGAGCGCCGTCCCGATCTCGTCGCCGCCGAGCGCCGCCTGGCCGGAACGCTGGAGAGAGCCAAGGTCGCCCGAAAAGACTTGCTGCCCACCATCAGCCTCACCTCCAGCATCGGCCAACGCAGCACGGAATTGCGCGACCTGATGGACTTCGAACAACTCCTCTGGAGCGTTGCCGGAAACCTCACCCAGCCCGTTTTTCAGGCAGGACGCATCATTGCCGGCATCGACCTCGCCGACGCCAACACACGCCAGGCGCTCGCCACGTATGCTCAAGCTGTGCTGGAGGCCTTCCGTGAAGTCGAAAGCTTTTTGGCTGCCGAGGATTACTTAAAGAACCAACAGGAAGCCCTCGAAAAGGCGGCAACCGAATCGATCGCTGCCGACCAGCTGGCCTGGCAGCAATACCAGCGCGGCCTCGTCGACATCATCACGGTCCTTGAATCCCAACGCCGGTCCTTCAACGCTCAAAGTTCCCTCCTCAGCGTGACCTACGAACGACTTGCCAACCGTGTAAATCTCTACCTCGCCCTCGGAGGCGACTTCGGAACCACCCTACCCCTGGAAGCCCGGAACAACACGGAAAACCCATGAAACTCCTGATACGTATCCTCGTCCCCCTGGGGATCCTCGCGCTGACCATCCTGACCGTCACCTGGATGATGTCGAACCAGCCGACACCACAGATGCGCGTTCCTCCAACACCCCAGGTCGCAGTCGACGCCACAACACTCCAACCCACCTCGTTCCAGGTCCTGATCCCCTCCCAGGGCGTCGTCAAACCCCGAACGAAATCCACTCTCAAAACTGAGGTCGGAGGCCGCGTTATGACCATCGCGCCCAACTTCCGTGAAGGCGGTTTCTTCGAGGAAGGGGACGCGCTCCTGCACATCGACCCTCGCGATTACCAAACCGCCGTCACGGTCGCCGCCGCCAATCTCGCCCAACGGGAGGCGGCCCTCGAACTGGAGAAAGCCCAGCACGACCAGGCCCTCGAAAACTGGAAGCTCCTCGGCGATGGATCCGAACCCAGTGCACTGACGCTCCGCGAACCGCAGCTCGCCGAGGCCGTCGCCAATGTCGAGTCCGCGCGGGCCCGACTGGAAGAAGCCCAGCGCAATCTCACCAAAACCACAATCGCCGCCCCCTACGCCGGCCGGGTCCAAACCAACATGGTGGATGTCGGCCAGTTCGTCTCCCCCGGCAACTCCCTCGCAGATATCTTCGCCGTCGATTACGCCGAAATCCGCCTGTCCCTCCAAAACGAATTCCTCGACTTCATCCAGCTTCCCGAAGGCTACCGCGGCAAGGCCGATGACCAAGCTGAATCCCGGCCTCGCGTCCGCATCAAGGGCAATTACGGCAGCCGCGAAGTCACTTGGGAAGGCGTGGTCGTGCGGGCCGATGGCACCTACGACGCCCGCTCGCGCATGCAATGGGTCGTGGCCCAGATCGAGGATCCCTACGGCCAAAGCAACCCGGACACGCCCCCACTCAAGGTAGGACAATATGTAACTGCGGAACTGTATGGCGACCTGTTGGAGAATATCTTCGTCATTCCGCGTTCGGCCGTCCGCGACGGCAATGAAGTGCTGGTGGTCGATGCCGAGAACAAACTGCGCCGCCGCCTCGTCTCGATCATCTGGCGGCAGGACGAACAATGCGTCGTGAGCGAAGGGCTCCAGGCTGGGGACATCCTATGCACCACCCCCATGACCTTCGCCGCCGACGGCACTCAGGTCCTCCCCACCATTGATGGCGTGGCTCCCACCCCACCCCCAGGCACCGGCGGCCCGGGTAGACCGCCCGGCGGCAAACCCGCCCCCGGCAAGGTAACCGCCAAAACCGGCCAGCCCACCTCGCCCCAAGCCAACACCGCCCACACCCAACCCGCACACTAACATGCACGGACTCATCGCCTGGTTCGCCCGCAACGGCGTCGCCGCCAACCTGCTCATGGTGTCGATCGTCGTGGCCGGCGTCTTCGCCCTCAGCACGAATATCCCCACCGAGGTCTTCCCTGAGTTCGAACTCGATCGCGTTACAGTCTCCGTCCCCTACCGCGGCTCCACCCCCGCCGAAGTCGAGGAATCGGTCGTCATCCGCATCGAGGAAGCCATCCAGGATCTCCAAGGCATCAAGCATATCAATTCCACCGCCTCGGAAGGCTCCGGCACCGTGGTCATCGAAGTGGAAAAAGGTCACGATTCCCGCGAAGTCCTGGACGATATCAAGAACCGCGTCGACGCCATCAACACGTTCCCGGTCGAAACGGAAAAGCCCGTCATCTCGCTCGCCCGCCCCCGCGGTGAAGTCATCACGGTCATCCTCGCCGCCAACATGAACGAGGGCGACCTGCGCAAGCTGGGCGAACACATCCGCGACGAAATCGTCAACCTGCCCGATGTCACCCAGGTCTCGCTCGGCGGCGTCCGCCCCTATGAGGTCGCCATCGAAGTCTCAGAACAAACCCTCCAGCAATACGGACTCACCCTGGATGAAGTCGCCCGCGCCATCCGCAATACCTCCATCGACCTTCCAGCCGGCGCCATCAAGACCCAGGGCGGCGAAGTCCTGCTCCGCACCAAAGGCCAGGCCTATGTCCAAGAGGACTTCGAGGACATTGTCCTCATCACCCGCCCTGACGGCACACGCCTCACGGTCGGCGATATCGCCACGGTCACCGATGGCTTCGAGGAAACCCCCCTCTTCGCCCAGTGGAACGGCAAGCCCTGCGTCACCATCTCCGTCGCCCGCGTCGGCGAACAAAACGCCATCCATCTCGCGCGCGTCGTCAAAGCCTACCTCAAGGACCGCCAATCCTCCCTGCCCCCGGGCGTGGAACTCCATTACTGGAACGACCGGTCCCGCATCGTCCTCAGTCGACTCAACACGCTCACCAGCAGCGCGCTCCAGGGCGGCATCCTCGTCCTGCTCGTCCTCACGCTATTCCTCCGACCCACCGTCGCTTTCTGGGTCTGCGCCGGCATCCCCGTCGCCTTCATGGGCGCGATCGCCCTCATGCCTTATCTCGGCGTCACGATCAATGTCATCAGCCTCTTC
Organism: Limisphaerales bacterium; assembly: GCA_049451415.1. Classification (GTDB taxonomy): domain Bacteria; phylum Verrucomicrobiota; class Verrucomicrobiia; order Limisphaerales; family JAHDYP01; genus JBMTVN01. The sequence goes on from JBMTVN010000018.1 coordinate 4,794, forward strand.
GGATTCATCCTCGTGCTCGGTATTGTCGTCGATGACGCCATCGTCACCGGCGAAAACATCTTCACCCACATGCAGCGCGGCGAAGGCGGACTCAAAGCCGCCATTGAGGGGACCCAGGAAGTCTCCGTTCCCGTGGTCTTCGGTGTCCTCACCACCGTGGCCGCCTTCGTCCCCATCATGATGATCGAAGGGTTCATGGGAAAAATCTTCGGCCAGATCCCCATGATCGTCATCCCGGTCCTCCTCTTCTCCCTGGTCGAGTCGAAGTTGATCCTCCCCGCACACTTGCGCCATCTCCACGTCAACCGCCGCAAAGGCAACACACTCAGCCGACTTGAAAAACTCCAGCGCCTCTTTGCCGACGGACTGGAAAAGTTCGCCTCAGGCATCTACCGGCCCGTGCTGGAAAAAGCCCTGCGCCACCGCTACGCCACTCTCACGCTGTTCATATTCGCCGCCGCCTTCCTCTTCACACTCCTCGCCAGCCATCGCATCATGTTCGTCTTCTTCCCCCGCGTCGAAGGGGAACAGGCCACCGCCACGCTCACCATGCCCCTCGGAACACCGGAAGCCATCACCGCCAAACATATCGAACGCATCGAACAGGCCGCCGAAAAGCTCCGCAGCGACCTCATTGATCCCGTAACCCAAGTCCCCCTCATCCAAAATATCGTCTCGGTCACCGGTGGCCAGGGCATCACCGGCGGCGGCCCCGGCGGCCGCGGCCGCGCCGGACTTTCCCACCTCGGCGAAGTCTCCATCCAACTCGCCGACCCCGAAGACCGCAGCGGCGCCGTCAGCAATATGGAAATCGTCCAGCGCTGGCGCGGTATCATCGGTAACATACCCGGCGCCGAAGACCTCAATTTCCGCGCGGAAATCGGACGCGGCGGATCACCCATCGACCTCCAACTCACCGGCCCCAGCTTCGATGACCTCTCAGCTGCGGCAGAAGAAATCAAAGCTCTCCTCGGCAATTATCCCGCCATATTCGATATCGCCGACACCTACCAGAACGGAAAACCCGAGATCAAACTGCGTATCAAACCCGAGGCGGAAACTCTGGGCCTGAACATGTCCGCCCTTGCCAACCAGGCCCGCCAGGCCTTCTTCGGCGCCGAAGCCCAGCGCATCCAACGCGGACGCGAAGACGTGCGAGTCATGGTCCGATACCCCCGCGACGAACGATCGTCCCTCGCCAGCCTCGAAACCATGCGCATCCGAACCCCCGACGGCCAGGAGGTCCCCTTCACCACAGTCGCCCAGATGGAACTTGGCCGCAGCTTCTCCACCATCAATCGCATCGACCGCAACCGCACCGTCAATGTCACCGCCGATGCCGACAAGGAAACGGCCAACCTCGAGACCATCAAACAAGACCTCGCCCGCGAAGTCCCCAAGATCATCAGCCGCTATCAGGGCATGAACTTCACCTTCGAAGGGGAAGCCCGCGACCAGGCCGAGTCCTTTCACTCGGTCTTCCTCGGCGCCCTCGCCGTCCTCTTCGTCATCTACTCCCTGCTCGCCATCCCCTTCCGCTCCTACCTCCAACCCCTCATCGTGATGTCCGTCATCCCTTTCGGCCTCGCCTGCGCCATCCTCGGCCACATCATCATGGGCCTCCACATCAGCATGATGAGTATCTTCGGCATGCTTGCCCTCGCCGGCGTGATCGTGAACGACAGCCTCGTGCTGGTCGACCACATCAACCAGCGCCGCCGCACCGGGGAATCCATCTTCAACTGCGTCCGCACCGCCGGCCAACGCCGCTTCCGCGCCATCATGCTCACCTCCCTCACCACCTTCTGCGGCCTGCTCCCCATCATGTTCGAAAAAAGCACCCAAGCCCAATTCCTCATCCCCATGGCCGTCTCCCTCGGCTGGGGCGTCATGCTCGGAACCTTCGTCACCCTCCTTCTCGTCCCCATCAATTACCTCATCCTCGAAGACCTCCGCCGCTTCGCCCAAAACTACTGGCACTGGCAAATCGGCGCCCCCAACCCCCCTTCGTCCTCGGACCACGACAACCTTCTCCCCACCAAGGACTTGGACGGATTTAAGGCCTAAAAAGGGGCTTATGGAGCGCTTTTTGCCCCCATTTTGGGCTCCATAGCGCGAATCCATGTTCCAGCCAACGTGGCTCCAACGCCGAGGCCTGAGTCAGCAAATCGAGCTGATTTGATGCGCAGGGGCCGATCCCTCAGGCCCGGAACAACGCCGTAAACCGGATGCGAACGGGTATTGGCGGGTTGGAGTTAGTTCCTGTTCGGCACACCTGTCGATGTCCGGACAAACTCAGCACTTTCCTGCTGCGCCCTGGTTTCGACGCCCGGCTTCCCCAGAAAGCCCAGGTCCTCAAACCAGTCAATGAAACGATCTTGCCACTGACCAAAGGGTATCCCGTTCTGGTAAGCCAAACCGGCACTCATCCGGGTGCCATCGGACAGAGGCTGTCCTGGATGACTTCCGCGACCGTAGATGTGCATTTCCACGTTGGGGATTCGAGCCTGCAACATGGCGGAGAAGTATTCATTGGCCCAGATGGCGTGCACATGGTCTCCGGCACCGGGACAAGCGATGAAAGCCGGCGGCGTGCTGGGAGGTATCGACGGGCTGGCACCGCGCGCGAAGGGTGACGGCCCGGGATAAATGATACCGACAAAATCAGGTCGCGAAGAAACGCCCGCGAGCGGATCCGCAGGATCGCTGTGTTCACGGTCAAATTCCTCGAACAGGATCGCGGCTGGTGAAGAAAGCTCCGCACCCGCCGAGAAGCCCATGATCCCGATCTTGTGCGGATCAAGCCTCCAGGCAGCCGCGTTTGCCCGCACCAGCCGGATCGCCTGCAGTGCGTCGTTGACCGCGTGCTTCCGAACATCATAGCCGTCGTTCCGCAATCGGTTCCGCAAAATGACTGTGGTCACGCCATACTGGTAAAAGAAGGGCACAAAATCGGCGCTCTCCGAACCCACGTTCAGTGTTCTATGCCCTCCACCAGCTGCGAGGATGATGGCCGCTCCCGTGTTCCTACCGCCATCGACCGGATGCACTTCAATCGAAGGATTATGGATGTTGGTAATCCAATTGATCCGCCCCGGGACAGACTCGCTGAGGTTGTAATGTTCAGCCTGGCGAACCCTCGATTGATCCAATTGTGGAGAGTCCGGTGGATATAAGGGAATAATCACACCTCCCTGGACAATGGGCTGGGGCGCGTAGGCCGAGTCGGTTGTAGGACCAGGCTGCGGAACCCCCAACGGCGCCGGCAACCCAGCGCCCGCCGCACCTAACCCAGTCCACCCAACCAGCAAACTCCCGGAAACAAGGAATACCCGTAAGGAATCAATCACGTGCATGCACAGAATATCCCATCGTGGTCGGACCACGACAACCTTTTGCGTCCCAACACACTAGGAAACATAAGGCCCCGAAAAGAGGCCTATAGAGCGTTTTTTTGCCCCGTTTTGGGCTCCATGCTGATAACCTCGCCTGCATGCCAAGGGGCAATCGTTACATCGTCGGGGCACCGTCGTGCCATATCACGCACCGATGCCATAACCGTGAATTCCTGCTGAAGTTCGCCAAGGACCGTGACCAATACCGCCGTCGTCTGTGCGACGCTTTGAGTGCATCTCGGGTGGCGCTGCTCGACTACACCATCACCAGCAACCACGTCCATCTGCTGGTCAATGCCGAGGACGAGAATAGGATTCCTGTGCTGATGCAACAGGTCGCCGGTGAGTTCGCACGCGACTACAACCGACGCAAGAACCGTTCGGGCGCATTTTGGGAAAGCCGCTACCATGCTACTCAGGTTGACTCGGGCTCCTACCTTTGGCGCTGCCTGTTGTACATCGAGTTGAACATGGTCCGCTGCGGCAAGGTCCACCACCCCGAGGAATGGGACTGGTGTGGCTTCTCTGAGTTGACGGGAAGCAAGCAAAGGAACCGCCTGCTGAACCTGCAGACACTCCTTGAGCTCCTGGGCTTGGATTCTAGGGAGGAACTCAAGGCCAGACTACAGGACGGCATGGCAGAACGCGTTCGGAAAGATCAATTGAAACGCGAATCGCTTTGGACTGAATCGATCGCGGTCGGTAGCGAAAGCTTCATTGATACCATGGCTACCAAGGTAAGACACCGGCAACGGCTGGTCCGTGATGCCTATGAAGGCTGCTGTCTGATCCGGGAAGAGCATGCGCCGCTTTTTGGCACCAAAAACAGCTCCATAGCACCAAATAGCACCCATGAATTGGACCTATCCGACTGGCAATGAGCGCCTTGCCGTGGTCCGACCACGATGGATTCTCCGCGCTCTTACCGGTCGTAATCAGGAAACTCCAGCTGGAAGGTGTGCCGCCACGAACCATCCTGAAGATGTTCGGTGAGTGCTGAGCCGCTGGCACCATGGAAAGCGCCCGAACCCCCGACTACGGGCCGCACCAGCGCAGTTCCAGTGGCTATCGTGCTCTGGTCACCCGGGTAATACCCGCTGCCACTCACGAGGAGCTGGTCTGCTGAACCTGAGAAATGCTGATCGCCCTCACCAAACACAAAGTTGAGACGGCTCATGCGAATTTCATCACCCGCGGATGGGTAGTCGACGCTGCTCGTCAACAACTCTGCATCCAAACGGCCCACCTCAATGCCATCCTCGTCAAAGATCGGAGTAGCAGGAAGCACCCGCTCGTCCCCCAGACTGTGACCGGCAGATCCCGGAGTGGTGAGAATCGTCTCTACTGGTGCGTGGGTCACAAAAAACACTCCCGGACGCTTCTCGGAAGAGCGTCCCCGCCCCTTGCTCTTGCCACCACTGAAAACCGTGGAACTGCTAAAAACGAGACCCAACACAGCAGCAACAAAAAGGACGGCCGCAGGTTTCGTAAGGTTATGGATAGAAAAGCGAACCAAGGAACTCATGAGGATACGACTTAAACCAAGTTAGTAATGCTTCTGCGCCGGGTTAAAACACCACACCACTCCTTTGCGTTCAAGCTTTAGTCTCTGCGCACCCAAAAAATCACCCACGGTGATTGGCCACCGTCGGAGGGACCACATCACCCCGTGCCTGCAGTTCCAGAGCCTCGGGATGCGCCCGGTAATGCTCACGTATCACCCGGGCCAGCTCCAAACGAACCGCGTCCGTCACCGGCGACGGATGTCCCCCTGGCAAGGCGCCCAATAACCCGCGCACCAGCGGCCGCTGCACTTCCGGAGCACGCGACTCCCATGAGGCAAGCAGCTGGCGGTCCACCCGCGCCGGAATGGACGCCATGATCCCCACATCGTTCTGATCGTGCACCATCAACCCGGAGGTCGTTCCCCGATCCAACGTGCACACCTGAAATAAATACAGGGTATGATAGGCCAACTGCTGCGCGATCTCGTCCTCGGTCGGTGGCGCCACCCTCGCCAAAGTCTCCCCAACCATAGCCACATACTCCCTGGTAACGCGCTCCCCCACCGACCGCGCCAGAGCCAGATCGGCCTCCGCATTCCCCGTGGCATAACTCTCCAGATAAAAGTGCGCCACACCCCGATGCCGACCCAGCGCCGGGATATAGAAATAGCGCTCACCCTGTTGACGACCTGAATCGAAGAGTTCCCCCGCCGACTCCCGCAGACAGTCGAAGAACCTCTCGGTATGCAAGGGCTGCTCAATGGCAGGATTCAAATCCGCCATCACCCGCCAATACCCGCCCCCACCTCGCAGCTCCGTCCAGCTGATGTGCATGTGCACCGATGGAGCCAGCGGATGGCGCGGATGGATGATCGTCGACAGCGCCGTAGCGGAGGCCAGCCGCTTGTCCGGAAGATCATCGTAATGCACCTGACTCACGTTGATGGATGCGGAGTTGAACACCTCTGTGCTGCCGCAAGCAAACCGCACCCCGCCACCGTGGCGTCCCTCGTCGCGCAACCACTCCACAGCGTGGAAACGCGAGTATCCGTCCTCCCCCCCAAGGCTCTCCAGCCCGGATCGAAACCTTGCCTGCAACAATTCTACTAACTCCAACGCCCGTTGCGCAGACACTGAAACTGCAAATGTCCTTATCATTCTTGAAACAAAGAAGAGCTGACCTTGCCGCCCGTCACAGAACGGATTCAAGGTGAATTCACGTCTCGCCCCAAAGCGACTGGGTCGACCTCCCTTTGCGCAGAACTGACACCGGGTGTTCCTGATCAGCGGCAAGTTCAGGCTTTTGTGTCACAGGACCGAGGCCCACCATACCCACATGCCTGCAAGAACCGCCCAATTCCTCCGCACTCTGCTGCTGGCGTCGGTCCTCACGTCAGTCACACCACTGGTTCTCCCCGCCCTTCCACCTGGCGCCACCTCGGCTTTATCCACGCCCACCGATGAAACAGCCTCGCCGGACTTCGGCGATCTCCCCATCCGTTACGCTGCCTTGGTCCGCACCAGCCCGCGTCCCTTGCGCATCCACACCCTCCAACTCGACCTCCAACACCAGGCGCTCGCGATCGATGTGCAGATCAGCCCGGATCCCGACGGAACAGGCGATGCAGAAACGACCCTGACCGCTCCCTTGGACCACGCCAAGTCGGCCGACATTGTGGCAGCAGTAAACGCCAACGCCTGGTCCATGCTGCCCACACTCCCGGGCGGCCTCCGCCCGGGCTATGTCGTCGGCGGAGCTTGTGATGTTCATGGTTGGGTGCTCCGCGATTCCACTCCGCACAGCCCTCCCGAGCCCGGCTACTGGAGCCTTTGGTTCGATTCCTCCAACCGTGGCCACATCGGCAGCATCCGCAGACCACCAGCTCACGCCATCCACGCCGTGGCCGGCTTCGGGGGACTGCTCCAAGATGGCAAACTCTTACCCGAACCCTCCGACGTGATTCATCCGAGAACAGCCGCCGGCCTTGATGAAACAGGCCGATACCTCACGCTCGTTGTTGTTGATGGCCGACAACCCGGCTACAGCGAGGGAATGAGCACCCGCGAACTCGCAGAACTCATGGCCGAACTCGGCTGCGCCGATGCTCTCAATCTCGACGGCGGCGGGAGCACCATCATGCTCTGGCGCGATGCCAACAACACGGTCCGCATTATCAACCGCCCTTCCGATGCCACCGGCCCACGACCCATCCCCGTCCTTCTCGGAGTCCGTGCTCGCCCGAACGGAAAACGCAACTGACCACATCCTCCCGGAGGGGAATGGCAAGATGCTCACACCGTTGCAATCTGGCACCGGAAAGCTGCTCCAATTTGACCTGTATCTCAACATCCATCCCGACCACCGCGCTTAGGGGCAACCCGATCGCCCGCTCCATCTCCCCATCCATCCAGCGGAAATAGTCCCGTGTGAGCTCCAGGACCAGCTCGCGTTGGTCATCCCGACTGAGTTCAACAAGAACCAAGCGAACAGGTTTGATGAAAGGCCCCATGGTATGGATATCGAGGCCACGCTATCCGTGGGCTTCTTGGAGCGTATCCGGTCCTTACTGACGGTTCGGGACACAAACTACAAAGAGGACCGATTTGGATTCAACGGAGGATTTGATCGTTACAAGCGAAGGAAGCGGCGGTGGTGGTAGGAGAAGGATTCGAACCTTCGAAGGTATAAACCAGCAGATTTACAGTCTGCCCCCGTTGGCCACTTGGGTATCCTACCCCGCGCGAGGACGCGTATTATGCAGGCCTCGACCTCGGGGGCAAGACCATTTATGTCCCCTGTTGCGCCAAAAAGAATGTTACCCGGGAGCGCCGTCTTAGCAGTTCTCAGTTCACCTTCGGCAGTGTGCAGTCGGGGCTTTTACCGCTTTGCGCTTGACCCTCAGCCCTCAGCCCTTTGCGCTTTGGATTTGCGCTCCCGCTTCCGATAGGTAACTTGATCAATCATGCCTCGGATGATGCGAGCCATTGCACTGCTGACCTTGACCCTTTGGGGGCTGGGATTGGTGCACTGCGAGCTGGAGCGGGTTACCGCCATCGACCTGGTCCAGAGCTGCTGCGTTCAGACTCCTTCGGATTGCGCCCCGGCAGATCCCTGTGAGGACGATGATTGTGCTTCTGTTGAGGACGGGAAGTATCGCCCTGAGGAGCAACCTTTACTGGTAGTTTGGCCGGTCATGGCACCGGAGAAATGGATCGACGCGCTTGAATGCGATCCTGAATCAGACACAACCTGCAATCGTTTCGATTGGGGGCCCCCTCCTGAACTAAGCGGGTGCTGGCATCTTCTTGAGCGGGCTGCCCCCTCGCCGCGCGCTCCCTCCCTTCATTCGTAGAACGTCGACGACACCCCAGGCCGACACGAACCGGCCCTGGTAGTGCACGTTTCCCGTTACTTTGCGGTTTAGGCCTCAGGCTTGCCCGCGTTGATTCGTCCTACTCAGTCCCCGGCAAAGAGAACAATGAAGCGAAGTGTAGAAAAAAAGTGGCTGTCCTTGCGTTTGGCAGCCTTGATCCCCGTCCTGTTGGCCGTATCGGAGCTCGACGCGGGCAACGCCCCGGAAGGCGAGCGGCATCCGATCTTGGGCTTGAGCGAAGCCCTGACCCTGGAAGATGCACTGCGATTGGCGGCGGGCAACAACCCGGAGCTGCAGGCCGCGATGGACAGAACGGAGGCGGCGGCAGGGCGTGCCCGGCAGGCAGGTTTATGGGACAACCCCTCACTGAACCTGAATGCAGAAGAATGGCCGGTGTCTGGCGGCGGTGGTTTTAACGACGCGAAGCAAACAGTCGGGATATCCCAGACCGTCCCCTTTCCCGGAAAGCGCAGGCTGGAGCGGGCAATCGGCACAACTGGTCTCGAGCAGACCGCGGTTGCCCTTGAGTTACGTCGCCGTGAGCTGGTCCGTGAGGTGACCTCCGCCTATTACCGGACCCTTGCTGCGCAGAACCTTGTGACCGTCGCCGGCGATCTCGTGTCCGTGGCGGAATCCTCTGCCAACTATGCCCGGGAGCGTGTGAGGGCGGGTGCAGCGGCCGACCAGGAACAATTGCGGGCAGAGATCTCCCTGGAACAGGCCCGGGCCGAGCTCGAAGGATTCCGGCAACAGCAGGCCACCGCCCATCAGCTTCTCGTCCAGTTCCTCGGCGATACCACATTCATTGAACACCAGCTCTCCGGAGTCCTTCCTGAAACAGCGGACCTTGATAAGCTAAATCGCCCGCCTGAGACCTGGCTGCTGCGGCACCCGGAATTGATCATGGCTGAGACCGGGCAGAAACAAGCCGACCTCCAGCTCAAGAGGGCAGGCCTGAAGCCGTATCCTGATGTGACAGTCGCGCTTGCCGGAGGTCGCCTGGGGGATACCAGCCAGTCCATCGTCGAACTTGGCCTTACCATTCCCCTCCCCCTCATTGACACCTCAAGGGGCGATCGACAGGAAGCGGCTGCCAACGTCCGGGTGGCGGAGGCCGAGCGGCTTGCTGCTGAGATTCGACTGTTGACCGAGTGGCGCAGTACCTGTGTCCGCTTCCGTACCGCTGCAGGTCAGGTGGACACCTACCGCGACCGCATCCTGCCTAGGGCGAACGAGGCACTGCGGCTGGTCCGCACGGGATTTGAGGAGGGCAAATTCGGCTTCATCGACCTGCTTGACACGCAGCGTACTGCTGCGGAGGTGCGCCTCGCCTACCAGCACCGCCTGCTTGAGCTCGGTCTCGCCCAGGCTGAAATCGAATACTTCACGGGCCGGCCTGCACCGGCGGCCACCACCAGTCTCCGCTCCACCAACCCTTGAAAGACCCACACCAATGAAGCTCCTCAACCGACCTTTTCTGTCCATGCATAAACTAGCCGTCGTTCTCGTTCTCTGCGGGTTGGCGGCTCTCACCGGCTGCACGAGGCAGCCTCCTCCTGCCGGCCACGATGACCATGACCACGCAGGCCATAACCACCCGGCAGCAACCCCGACCGGCGCTGCAGACAAGCAGTCGGGCACCACCCGGCCGGTCACACAAGAAAACTGCGACCTGCATGCCGTCCCCCGCACACTCTGCTTTATATGCGACCCCAGCCTGCGCGACCCGGCACGCCTCTGGTGCAATGAACACACCCGCTACGAGGACCGTTGCTGGGAATGCCACCCACTGGCCCACGACCCAGAACGTCTGTACTGTGACGAGCACGGACTCTACGAAGACGAATGCTTCTACTGCCACCCGGACTTGATACCCGCCCAAAAGACTCAAAGCGGAGGATCACCCGAAACGGTTCTCATGTGTGAAGAACACGGTGTCCCTGAGATCGAATGCGGGATCTGCCGCCCCGAAGCCCTGACCGGCACCCCGGCAGGCGGAGGACTGAAAGTCCGCCTCCCCAGCATGGATTCCGCCCGCAGCTCCGGAATAACAGTAGGGAAACCCCAACTCGGCCCTGCAGCAGAGGGCATCGATTGCTACGCTGAGCTGAGCTTCAACCAAAACCGCCTCGCCCAAATTGTTGCCCCCGTGGATGGTATCATCCAGGAGGTTACGGCAGACTTGGGCCAGCATGTCGAACCGCATCAGACCGTGGCGCGCCTCTGGTCGGCCAGCATCGCCGAGGCCGTGGCCAAGGCTGTCCTCTCCCATCAAACTCTCGACCGCGAACGCCGCCTGCGCGAACAACGGGTTACCCCCGAGCAAACACTCCAGGAAGCCGAAGCCACCCATCGCGCCGCCTGCCAACAACTGCGCACCCTTGGCTTCTCGGAAGAACAAATCGACGCTCTCAGCGACGATCCCGGACAGCAAGTACTGATGGACGTCCGCGCTCCCTTCGCCGGAGAAATCGTTGAACGCAACGCGGTCCTGGGAACCCTGGTCGACCCTGGCAAGTCACTGTTCACCATTGCTGACCGCTCCACCATGTGGGCCATGCTGAACGTTCCCGAGTCAGCACTCGCCCGGGTGGAGACAGGACAGAAGGTGGAACTCCGGTTCGACTCACTGCCAGGCCAGACCTTCGAGGGCACCCTCACGTGGGTCGGGGCCGAAGTCGACCACCGCACACGCATGGCGCGCGCCCGGGCCGAGGTGACAAACCCCAAGGGCCAGCTCAGGGCCAACATGTTCGCCCGCGCCCGCATCCTCATCCGCACCACGGACAACGCGCTGGTTGTGCCAACTGCAGCTGTTCAGCAGCTGGACGGCCTGTCGCTGGTCTTCGTGCAGCTGGCTCCAGACCTCTTCGAAGCCCGTCGAGTTCAACTCGGGGCCCGCTCAGATGCCGGCATTGAGATCCTCCAAGGTCTCACAGCCACCGAAGCCATCGCCACAGCCCAGGTATTTCCCCTGAAATCCCAACTTCTCGTCTCACGCCTCGGAGCCGGCTGCGCCCACGAGAAATAACCCGGATCCCCCTCCCCTGATACCATGCTCAACTGGCTCATCCGCGCATCGCTCCAGAACCGCCTGCTCGTCTGTGTCCTCGCAGCACTGCTGCTTGCAGTCGGCACCCATGGCCTGCTCCGGCTTCCCGTGGATGCCTTCCCCGACACCACCCCCATCCAGGTCCAGATCAACACCAGCGTCCCATCGCTGAACCCACAGGAGGCAGAACAGCAGGTCACACTGCCCATCGAACTCGCCGTGAGCGGACTACCCGGCCTCCAAAACGTCCGTTCCATCTCCAAGTTCGGCCTCTCTCAGGTCGTCGCCACATTCACCGACGACACGAGTATTTATCTCGCACGGCAGCTGATCATGGAACGCCTGCAAGGCGTTGAACTCCCATCCGGCATTGCACGACCTGAACTCGGCCCCATCAGCACGGGCCTCGGTGAAGTGTTCCACTACGTCGTCCGTTCCGGGAATCCGAACCGCACGCTGACCGACCTCCGGGAAATCCATGACTGGGTGGTAAAACCCCAGCTCCGCCAGGTGCGCGGTGTCGCCGAAGTCAACTCCTGGGGTGGTTTCGAAAAGCAATACCACGTCATTGCCGACCCCGACCGGCTGATCAATTACCAGATTACGCTGGAAGAACTCATCGAAGCCCTGCAGGCCAACAACCAGAACGTCGGAGGCGGCATGATCAACCGCAGCGGAGAATCACTCCTCGTTCACGGTATCGGACTCACCACCAATGTCGACGAGATCGCAGACATTGTGGTTCACACGTCCGACGGCGTTCCAGTGCGCGTCCGTGATGTCGCCACAGTGCAAATCGGCCACGAGATCCGTCGCGGGGCTGTCAGCGCCGCGGGGCGGGGCGAAGTGGTGCTGGGTCTCGGTTTCATGCTCATGGGCGAGAACAGCGCCGAGGTCACCCGTGCCCTCAAGAGCCGCCTGATGGAAATCCAGTCATCCCTCCCGCAAGACGTCATCGTCGAGATCCTCTACGACCGCACGGAACTGGTTGAGAAGGTCATCCGCACCGTCCGGCACAACCTGCTCGCCGGAGCACTCCTGGTCATTGCCATTTTATTTGCCTTCCTCGGCAACCTCCGTGCCGGCCTCATTGTTGCCACCGCCATCCCCTTGTCCATGCTCTTTGCCGGGGAATGGATGCTTCAATCCGGCATCGCCGCCAGCCTGCTCAGCCTCGGCGCAATTGACTTCGGCATCATTGTCGACGGCTCGGTGGTCATGGTCGAAAACGCCATCCGCCAGCTCGCGGAACGGCAGAAGGCACTCGGACGCGAACTCACTGAGTCCGAACGCCGTGAGACACTCAACCACGCCCCTCTGGAAGTGGCACGGCCCGTGGCCTTCGGGGTTGGCATTATCCTGATCGTCTTCCTGCCTGTCCTCGCCCTTGAAGGGATCGAGGGCAAACTCTTCAAGCCCATGGCGCTTACCATGGTTTTCGCCCTGCTTGGGTCTCTCCTGCTCGCCCTGACTCTCATCCCCGTCCTGTCCAGCCTCCTGCTCCCGCGCAAGGTCAGGGAAACCGAACCCTGGCTGGTCCGTCTCGCAATACACTTCTACTCTCCATGCCTCGACCTCGTCCTGCGTTTCCGTAAAGCCACGACGTCGCTCGCCGCGCTCCTGCTCGCGGGTGCAGCCCTTCTCGCCTCCTCCATGGGCGGTGAGTTTCTCCCCAAACTGGGCGAACAGGCACTCGCCGTCAGCACAGTCCGCCTGGCCGGCATCTCGGTCGAGGAAGCCGTCCAATGGAATACCCGGATCGAACAGGAACTCCTGCAGGAGTTCCCCGATGAGATCGAACATATCTGGACCCGCCTCGGGGCACCCGAGGTGGCCACCGATCCCATGGGCATCGAGCTCTCCGACTTCTTTATTGCCCTCACCCCGCGCAATCAATGGACCCGGGCCCGGAGCCAACCCGAGCTGGTCGAAGCCATGCGCGGGATCTTCACCAAGCAACCCGGCATGACCGCCGCCTTCAGCCAACCCATCGAAATGCGCATGAATGAGATGATCGCCGGCGTGCGCGGCGACGTCGCAATCAAGGTCTACGGCGATGACCTCAATGAACTCCTCAGGCTCTCGGACCAAATCCAGCAGGTGCTCATCGGGGTTGATGGAGCATCGGAAATCTCCGGGGAACAACTCACCGGCCAACCCGTCCTCCAGGTTCGTATCAAGCCCGAAACCATCGCCCGCTACGGCGTTCCCCGGCAAAACGTCCTCCATGTGGTCGAGGCCGTCGGCAACAAGACCATCGGTGAAGTCCGCGAAGGCCAGCGACGATTCGATCTCGCCGTCCGTCTGCCCGACGCCCAGCGCACCGACCCCACCGTGCTTGCAAACACCCTGATCCCCACGGCCTCCGGCACTGTGCTGCCGCTCAACCGCGTGGCGGATATTGTTGAGACCGATGGCCCTGCCACCATCAACCGCGAGTGGGCCCGCCGCCGGGTCACTGTCCAGGCCAACGTCCAGGGCCGGGATGTCGCAGGTTTTGTTGCCGAAGCCAGGGCCGCCATTGCCTCAAGGGTTCGGCTGCCCGAAGGGTATTCACTCGAATGGGGCGGACAGTTCGAAAACATGGAACGCGCCAACCGCCGCCTCGCCTTCGTGGTCCCGCTTGCCCTCGGACTCATCCTCGTCCTGCTCTACTTCAGTCTCCATTCCCTGCGCGACGTCTTTGTGGTCGCCACCGGAATTCCCCTCGGTGCTGTCGGCGGCATTCTCGCCCTCTGGCTGCGCGACATGCCGTTCACGGTCAGCGCGGGAATCGGGTTCATCGCACTCAGCGGAGTCGCCATCCTCAACGGCCTCGTGCTGGTCACTTTCATCCGCCAGCGAATCGAATCCGGACTCCCCCTGATGCAGGCCATCCGCAACGGCTGCCTCACCCGCCTCCGCCCGGTCCTGATGACCGCGCTGGTTGCTGCGGCAGGCTTCATCCCCATGGCCGTCAACGTCGGGGTCGGAGGAGAAGTGCAAAGACCACTTGCCACCGTCGTGATCGGTGGAATCTTTACCAACACGCTTTTGACGTTGCTCGTCCTGCCTGTCCTGTATTCATGGGTGGGCGGCGAGGACAAGGTTGTGCATGCGTCCCAGTCTGTAGACCCAGTTTTGTAAAGAAGTTGATATGAATGTCGTTCCCTCCCGGAAAACCGGCGTAGCCGCCTCCACCCTCAATGCCACCCTGCTGACGCTCGCCCTCATGTCGGCAGGCTGCGCTTCCGCCCACCGGGAACAGCTCGGCACTCACTCTGCCGCCGTATCCACACCGCATATTCAAGTCAGCACCCCGGCCATCTATCGCGACAGCACCGGCATCACTGTGTCCGGCTTTCTCGAAACCCGCGGCCCCGGCGCCCATAGCCTGCCCCCGGGACACCTGCACACGGAACTGCTCGACGTCAGGGGCAATGTCCTCGCCGAAAGCACAACTCCCGCGCCGGCAATCCGCCACAACCGATTCCGCACCCGCGAGACCACGCACTACACCATCCGCTTCCCGGAATATCCCGCAGCAGTCGACAGCGTCCGCGTCACGCTCCATCGCGTTCAGCCCGGGGATTGCGGTCCCGCGACCGCCCCGACCAGCGCCCGGTTGCGATCCGGCTGGTTGACCGCCAAGGCCACTGCGCCGCTCTAAAAGCACTGCAGGTCCGGCCATCCCCACCATCCACAAAAGCACGTCTTTCCTACGTATTCCGTAGGGCGGTCACCGCTTTACCCTTGATGCCCTGTAATTTGATACATAAGTAACATGGATGGCGAGATGGAGCGGCCCAGGCATAATCGTCCTTGTAATTCTGAGTGTCGGCCAAGTGTTCGGCACGCTTGACGCCGCTCCGGCTCCAGAGGTGAAGGACAGCGCACTGTCCGCCCTGCTCGACCCGCTTCAGGGGCTCGAGCGCGAGCCGATCTCGCTGAAGGATTATCGTGAACGGGTGCTGGAGTGGAACGAGTCCGTCCAGATCTCGCTCCTTGAAGTGGAGGCCACGCGCCAACGGCGTGAAGGCGAGGTCGGGATTTTCGAGCCTGAGGTCGTAGCCAGCTACGAATACACCGACAGCACACGCCCCAACACCGCGGAACAGCAGCGTCAGCAGTTCACCTCCCAGTTCAAGCAACGCAACAACCTCTATAACATGGGGCTGGAATCGCTCATCCCCGGCGGAGCCCGTGTCCGCCTCGGCTACAGCCTGAGCGACCTCAACAACAACCTTCAGGAAGATTCCATCTTCGGAAACTCGCGCACCAACGGCAGCGAATGGCTGTCGTTCGTCGGCATCAACCTCACCCAACCCCTCCTGCGCAACGGCGGCTACGACACTTCCATGGCCAGCCTGCGCCTCGCGGCCGTCACCTCCGATGTCGCGTTCCAGCAATACCGCCGCCGGATCATGGAAACGGTCGCCACCGCCGAATCCCTCTACTGGCAGCTCTACTTCGTTCAGGAACAACTCCACTACTTTGAAGAATCGGTCGCCGTGGCAACCGCCCTCCTCCATAACAACCGCCAGCGGCTGGAAATCGGGAGTGGCTCGGAACTCGAAGTCATGGAAGCCGAGTCCGGCCTCGCGCTTCGACTCACCCGCCAGGCCGAGGCTGCCCAAAAGCTCGTCGAAGTCTCCAACGCCCTGATCAGCCTCTACTCCAGCACGGTCCTTGAAACCAACCGCCTGCTCCAGGCCAGCGACCACCCCGAGCCCGGAAACCTCCCCCATGATCTCTTCAACTCCTGGCGCAAGGCCCAGGAACTCAACCCTGACTATCTCGGCCAGAAACGACAGGTCTCCGCGGAAATGATCCGCCAGGGCTACGCCAGAAACCAACGCCTGCCCCAGCTCGACCTCAAGGGAAGCGTCGGCTACTACGGCCTGAGCGAAACCGCCGCCGGCTCCATGAGCGACGTCAACACCGGCGACTTCCCCGCCGCCACCATCGGACTCGAGATGCGCGTTCCCCTCGGAGGATCCAAGTCCCGCGGTGAGTACCGCGCCGCCCAACTCCGCCGCAAACAAGCCGAACTCTCCCTCCAGGACATCGAAACCCAGATGATCAACGGAGTCGACGCCGCCCTCCGCAAAGCCCGCAGCACGCAGAACAACATCACCAACTACACCACCGTCGCCAGCTTCTACCAGAACCTCTTCGATACCCAGCAGACCCGGATGGAGTTCGGCGCCGTCGACAGCCAAACCCTCCTCCGCACGGAGGAAAAACTCTTTGAAGCCCGCAACTCCGTCGTCGAGAGCCTCACGCTCCACATGCGCGCACGACTTGAGCTCGAGCTCGCCCAGGGGGACATCCTGATCAACCGCAACCTCGAACTCACCCGCGACGACCTCGAACACCGCACATCCACCCTCACGGATGAACGCATCCCGGATGACGATCGTTTCACCTCCTTTCACCGGGAGCTGCAGCAGGAACTGCAGCGCAGGTCACCGGAGTTCCAGCCCGACACTCCGGAACATCAAGCTGCCCTGGAAACGCTCCAAAGCTATCAACCCCTCCCTCCCGAACCCCTCGTTCCTGCCGCCGACCATAGCGATCCCGCCATCCAGCAACAGGCAATCGAGGCGCTCCGCGAATCCATGCAGGAAACCTCCCGACCCGAAGACTCGCCCGCCCCATAAACCCGACCATATCCACCCACGCCATGCACGCCGCCATACCTATGCGCCAAACCTTGCTAGCCCTCTCGCTGGCGTTGCTCAACGCAGCCAGCCTCAATGCCGCGGAGACCGCCCGCGGCGTCACGGAACCCTTCCTCGATGCAGTCATGAACTCACCTGTCGATGGCATCATCGCCGTCGTGCAGTGCAATGAAGGCGACACGGTGGAAAAGGGCACCCCTCTCATCGAACTCGACAAGTCCCTCCAGGAACTGGAAGTCAACCGCCGGCAGATCATCCTGGAAAACCTACGCAGCGAACTGCGGCGCACTGAAGCACTCTTCGAACGCACCAAGGGAGTCAGCGTCGAGGAACTCGAACGCAAGCGCCTCGAGGCCCGCGAAGCCGAGGCCGAGCACGACCTGGCCCGGGACCGTCTCGACAAACGCACCATCCGCGCTCCTTTCTCGGGGACGGTCGTCGATCGCCTCGGCCGCGCACCGGGCGAAGGCCTGCGCCAGAATGAATCCCCCCTCCTTCGGCTGGTGGACACCTCCAAACTCCGTTTTGTCTGCCGACTCGATGAACCAGTCGGCCGCGAATTCAAGCTGGGCCAAACCGTGAACCTCCTCCTCGGCGACAACGCCAGCAAGACCGGCCAAGTCTGTTATGTCTCACCCGTGGTCGACCCCGCCAGCGGCCTCATGACTATCAAGGTCCTGGTGGACAACGCCGACGGCAGCATCCGCCCCGGCATCGCCGGCCTGCTCGAACTGGAACCCTAGCCCATGATCCACGAAACCAACGAGCCCAGGGACCAACACCGTGAACTGAGCCAGCTGCGCCAGTTCAATGGCACCCCCGCAGAGTTCTGGCCCAAGCTCGCATCCAGCCTCAATGCCGTCGCCAACGCCGCACGCACTGTCATCGTAGTCCGCGAAAACTCCCCGGAAGCCGCGTGGAAGAAGCTCGCCGACTACAGCCCCGACGCCGGCCAAAAGGCACCCGCCCAGCACTTCACCCGCAAGCTGCAGGAACTGGCTGAACAAGGCACGCAGGCCAGCTCCGCCGTGATCAAGCTCGATGCACCGGACCCGGATTCGACGGACCACGCCGCCCTGGTTCGATTCGACCTCGGAACCGACCGCCAGGTCTGCATCGGCATCCTGCACCTCCGGCAAACCCCCGCCACGTATGCGCACGAGATTGCACGCCGGATCGCTCTTGTCATCGATCTGCCCCGCAGTTACCTCCAAGCCCGCTCGGCCACAGAGAAGCAGCAGGAGGGAGCGCGCTACGCCACCGCCATGGATGCCTTGCTGCTCCTCGACCAGGAGACACGCTTTCTCTCGGCAGCCATCACGCTCTGCAACGAACTCGCCGCCAAGTTCGAGTGCGACCGTGTCAGCCTCGGCTGGATTGAAAAGGGCTACGTGCGGCTCAAGGCCATGAGCCGAACAGAAGACTTCAACCGCCGGATGAGTGCCGCCTCCGCACTCGAGGCCGCCATGGAGGAAGCCTGCGACCAGGATGAAGATATTGCCCTGCCCGCCACAGAGGACGCCCGCCTGGTTACCCGCGACCACGAACGATACGCCGCAGACCAACAATCCGGCGCCATCGCCTCCTTCCCGCTGCGCCAGCAAGGCAAGGCCCTCGCCGCCCTCACCTGCGAACGCCGCCAACGCCCCTTCGACCGAACCGAGCTCCAACAAATCCGGCTCATCGCTGATCTCTCCGCCCGGCGCATCGCCGACCTCTGGCAGGCCGACCTCTGGTTTGGTGCCCGCGCATCCTCCGCGCTGCGTGCAAAGGCCTCGAGCATCCTCGGCCCCGACCATACCTGGACCAAGATCCTTGCCGCCGTCCTCGCAGCCATCCTCGCCGTCCTCCTCTTCGTCAAGGTCCCTTTCCGCGTCGAGGCCAACTTCCAGCTCCGGAGTGATGAGGTAGCCTACCTGACTGCCCCCTACGACAGTTTCCTCCGCGAAGTCCATGTCCGCCCCGGCGATGTCGTGTCCGCAGGCCAGCTCCTCCTCCAAATGGACACCGAGGACCTCCTGCTGGAGGAAGCCTCGGCCGTTGCGGACCTGGTGCGCTATCAGCGCGAGGCCGAAAAGGCTGAGGCCGAAAGCAAGCTCGCTGAGATGCGGGTGGCCGACTCGCTCGCCGAACAGTCAGAGGCCCGGCTCTCCCTCATACGCTACCGGCTCGCACACGCGCAACTCAGCGCCCCCTACGATAGTGTGGTCATTGAAGGCGACCTGCGTGAGCAGGTCGGCATCCCGCTCAAGCAGGGCGATGCACTCGTCAGGCTCGCCCGGCTCGACGACCTCTACGTCGAAGCCAAGGTCGATGAGCGCGACATTCATGAAATCACCGGTGTCCAAACCGGCGAGATCGCCTTTGTCAGCCAGCCAAACCTGAAGTTTCCCGTCCGGCTCGAACGCATTGAACCCGCGGCTCTGGCCGATGAAGCCGAGAACGTTTTCCTCGTGCGTTGTGCCATTGAGGGCACAGCCGGTGACTGGTGGCGTCCGGGAATGACCGGAGTCTGCAAACTCAATGCAGGAAAGCGAACCATCGCCTGGATCTTCACCCGCCGCACGATTGATTTCCTCCGCATGTTCTTCTGGTGGTAACCCATGGCTGATACCTCCCGCACATTCAGTGAGTCCTGGCACCGCATCGCCGAACAGCGGATCTGCCTCCATTCCGCCGTTCGCACCCGCCGCCAATGGTTCCGCGGCGAACTCTGGATCATCCTCGAGAACCCGTTCAACAATCAGTTCTTCCGGCTCCGCCCCGCCTCCTACGAATTCATCGCCCGACTCCAGCCCGACCGCACGGTTCAGGAGGCCTGGGAACAATGCCTGGAGCGGTTCCCCGATGACGCCCCGGGACAGGAAGCGGTCATCCAGCTGCTCGCACAACTCTATCACGCCAACCTGCTCCAGTACGGCCTCGCCTCCGACAGCAAGCAGCTCTTTGAAAGACAGCGCAAACGACGCCAGCGCGAGACCCGGGCGCGGTGGCTGAACATCATGTTCCTGCGCATTCCGCTCCTGGACCCTGATGTCTTCCTCAAAAGAACCCTGCCCCTCATCGGCTGGCTGTTCAGTTGGATCGGGGCACTGCTCTGGATTGTCGTTGTCGGCATGGCCGGCAAGGTCGCTCTCGACCACTTCCCGGAGCTCAGCGACCAAACCCAGTCCATCCTCTCCCCTTCCAACATCCCCCTGCTCTACCTCGCACTCGTCATCACGAAGGTCCTCCACGAGTTCGGGCACGCCTACCTCTGCCGAAAATACGGCGGCGAAGTGCATACCATGGGCGTCATGCTCCTCATCTTTACCCCCATCCCCTACGTCGATGCCACGTCCAGCTGGTCGCTCCGCAGCCGTGCCCAACGCATCCTCGTCGCCAGCGGAGGAATGCTCGTCGAAGTCTTCGTCGCCGCCATCGCCACCTTCATCTGGGCCAATACCGCCCCGGGAACACTCCACAATCTCGCCTACAACATGATGTTTGTGGCCTCGGTCTCGACGCTGGTTTTCAACATCAACCCCCTGCTCCGCTTCGACGGCTACTACATCCTGAGCGACCTCCTGGATATTCCCAACCTCCACCAACGCTCCAGCCGGCAACTCCGGCACTTCTTCGAAAGCCACCTCTTCGGCCTGCAGAAATCAGAAAGCCCCGCCCGCTCCCTGCGCGAGGGCTTCTGGCTCACCACGTTCGCCATCACCAGCGGCATCTACCGCGTCATCGTCTTCGGGGGCATCCTCCTCTTTGTGGCGGACCGTTTCCTCCTCCTCGGCATCCTCATGACCATCGTCTGCGCCATGACCTGGGTCCTGATCCCCGTCGGCAAGCTCGCTGTCTACCTCGCCTCCAGCCCCGCCCTGGAGCGAAACCGCCCACGCGCCATCCTTGCCACGCTTGCCCTGGCCGCAGTGATCCTCGGCCTCCTCCAGGGCATCCCTTTCCCCAACCGCTTCCGCGCCCCGGGAATCCTGCAGGCCACGGAACGCTCAGTCCTCATCACGGAAACGCCAGGCCAGCTCACCTCCATCCTCGCCACCCCGGGCGAACCGGTCTCCGCCGGACAAGAGCTCGCCCGCCTCACCAATCCCGAACTGGAATGGTCCCTGGCCGCCGCATACGCCCGCAGGACCGAGGTCGAACACCGCATCCGCCAAGCCCTCCGCGAGCAAACCGCCAACCTAAAACCCCTCGAAGCCCTCCTCACCTCCATCCAGGAACGCGTCAACAAACTCGAACGCGACCAGGCCAACCTTGTCCTCCGCGCCAAACACAACGGCATCTGGATCAACCCCGAGGTCCGGGATTACGTCGGACGCTGGCTTCCCAGAGGCACCAGTCTTGGCCTCGTCGTCAACGGCTCATCGTTCGAGTTCCGCGCCACAGTCAGGCAGGCCGACGTCAATTATCTCTTCGCCCACGGCACGCCCGCCGCGACCATCCGCCTCCACGGCCAGGCCGGCACCCCCGCCCAAGTGGACAACCTCCTCTTCATCCCGGCCTCCCAAGTTCAACTTCCTTCCAAGGCGCTCGGCTGGACCGGAGGTGGCGAGATGCCCGTCAATCCCCGCGACCCCGAGGGACGCACGACCCTTGAGCCCTTCTTCGAGCTCCGCGCCGAGGTGGAGGATAACCCCAACCTCACGCTACTCCACGGCCGCACCGGCAAGGTCCGACTCGAGGTCGAACCCCAACCGATCCTTACCCAGCTCTACCGCCGACTCCGCCAACTCCTGCAGCAGCGCTACCAGCTTTGAGCCTGAACCTCAGCGATTATCACCGACTTGATTTCCACCGCCCGGAATCTCCCCTGCGCGGTCTGGATGCCCTTGTCGACCGCTGGCATGGCTACTTCCACCACCGCGCCGGCGCTGTTGCCCGGCTTCGGTCCCAAACCGAACAGGTCGAAGCCCACGCCACATCCTGTTCACAACTCACGGACCACGATCTCGCCAACCAACTCCTCCAACACAGGGATACCTTCCGGCGCAATAGCCGACAAACCGCTGCAGCCCTACCGGCTGCACTCGCCGCCGTCCGCGAAATGGCCCGGCGCAAGCTCGGCCTCCATGCCTACCCGGTGCAAATCATGGGCACGCTTGCCCTGCACCACGGTTACCTCGCCGAGATGCAAACCGGCGAAGGCAAAACCCTTACCGCCGGCCTTGCTGCCGTCCTCGCCGGCTGGACCGGCCGCCCCTGCCACATCATCACGGTCAATGATTACCTCGTGGAACGTGATGCCAACTGGCTCGCCCCGCTCTACCGCGCCTGCGGTGTCCGTGAAGGCTTCGTCACCGCCGGCATGTCCCCCGAACAACGCCGCAATGCCTATGCCCGCGATGTCACTTATACCACCAGCAAGGAACTGCTTGCCGACTTCCTCCGCGACCGCCTCCGCCTACCCCATCCCGCTCAGCCGGAACGCCGCCTGGTCCAGCAGCTCCGCCAAATCAAATCCAAAACCGCCGACCCCCTCGTCCTCCGCGGACTCCATACCGCCATTGTCGACGAAGCGGACAGTGTCCTGATTGATGAAGCCGTCACTCCCCTCATCATTTCCAGCCCCCGTCCCAATGATCTTCTCCGCGAAGCCTGCTCTACCGCCGCCAGGCTGGTTGCCGACTGGCAGCTCAACGTCCACTACACGGTCAACCCGCGCTACCGCGAAATCGAACTGACTCGCGAGGGCGCCGGCAAGCTCAACGAGAGCTGCTCCAGTTTCCCCGGCCTCTGGCAGGCTCCCAGACGCAGGCTCGAACTCATTACCCAAGCCCTCGTCGCCCGCGAGTTCTATCAGGAAGGCAAACAGTACCTCATCCAGAACAACAAGGTGGTGATCGTCGACGAATTCACCGGCCGTCCCATGCCCCAACGCACATGGCAGCAGGGCCTGCACCAGACGATCGAAGCCCTCGCAGGCGTCCCTCTCACCGACCCCTCGGAGACCATCGGACGCCTCAGCTTCCAGCGCTTCTTCCGCTGCTTCCATCGCCTCTCCGGCATGACCGGCACCGCCAGTGAATCCACCCGCGAATTCTGGCAGGTCTACCGTCTCCCGGTCATCCGCATCCCCACCCACCGCCCCTGTATCCGCCAACTCCTGCCCGACCGCACTTTCACCACGCAGCAACAAAAGTGGGCCGCCGTCGTCGACGAAATCCAGCACATCCACGCGACCGGACGCCCCATCCTGATCGGCACCCGCAGCGTCGCTGCCAGCGAACACCTCGCCAGCCTCCTCTCCAACCGGGGCCTCGCCTTCAGCCTTCTCAACGCCACCCGCCTCGCCGAAGAAGCCGGCATCATCGCCGGCGCCGGTGAAAAAGGCCAAATCACCATCGCCACCAACATGGCCGGCCGCGGTACCGACATCAAACTCGGCCCAGGTGTCCCCGAACTCGGCGGCCTCCACGTCATCGCCACGGAACGACATGAATCACGGCGTGTCGACCGCCAACTCCTCGGTCGCGCAGGCCGCCAGGGAGATCCCGGCAGCGGCCAAGCCTTCATCAGCCTTGAAGACGATCTCCTCCAAAAGCACCTTCCCCCCAATCCTAGCAGGTTCCTGAACTGGCAACATCAGGCTTCC
>JBMTVN010000019.1:0-27682 GCA_049451415.1 Limisphaerales bacterium
AACAATCCCCTCGGTGGGTCAAATCTCAGTGTCCGTCAACAAGCCGCTTCTGCGTTGAGGTGACACCTGTTGACTCATAAGTTTTGACACCGGGGGGCCGAAAGGAGCGGGAGGGCGAAGAGGGACGTTGACTCAAAATGGACGCCACCAACAACCGAAAGGCATGTCGATGAGTCAAAAGGCTCAGGCTCACCCGGACCGCAGCAGGCCACGGGCATGGAACAGGTCCAAAGCAATGGATCCGGTTGGGACCAGGCATCCGGACTTCCTCATGGCAAGGGTTCCAGGGTCTGACGCAAAGGGGTGCGGATTATTGCGTGGCGGGGAAAAAGATACGTCAGATGTAGGAACTGCTTCAGCGCAGTATTTGTAGCTTTCGTGCGTAGGTGAAGATGCACCCAGAATCGATCTCCCGACACAAACCCTGTTAATGACCATGCGCATTGATAACACACTCGGCGTTCTCGCTGTTCTGACCATATCCTTCCACACTCTACAGGCCGAGGCCCCCTTGGATGAGCCTGTGGAAGCCCGCGGCAAGTGGCATGCGACTGCCTCTATCGGCGCAGGTTTTCAGGGCGAACAAAAGGTCTCCACCGGGCCCAACGGTTACACCCTCTATCAGTCCACCGATCCGGGCATTCATCTCGAAACAGAAATCAGCGCGGAAGTCATTCCTTCCCTGGAGGTGGGCTTCAGCATTGGCTGGATATCGAACCCGATTGATTCATTCCGTGAGGAATATTCCATCGGTGGGGTAACCTATTCGGATACCAGCTCAGCTGATAACCAGACGGACATGCAGTTCCCATTTCTGGTGACGACCACTTACCGCCCGAACTTGTCGAGGAAGGTCTCCCCCTATGTAGGTTTGGGTGCAGGCGGTCTGCTCTACTACTACCAATACCGCGAAGAGGACATATTTTGGGATACGATCTACTACAGCACCGAGTTTGCCTTCGGCTTGCAGGGTCGGGCCGGCATTGATTTCCAAGTGGGGAGCAATATGGATCTGGGCATTGCTTACCGCCTAACCGGCGCCTTCACCTCGGAGATCATGGAGGATACGGTCATCACCCACAGCATCCTGCTGTCGCTACGCTTCTAGGGCGGAACCTGAAAACCTATGAAATCGACCGCACGCTCAACTTCACTTGGCTGGATCCCGGCCTGCCTTGCCCTCGCAGTGTTTTGCTTTAGCACCCATGCCGGTGATATCCGCATGGAGTCCAAATACGGGAAGGTGGTGGCTCATGTAGAATCGGACGGCACCATTCGGATCGAATCCAAATACGGCAAGGTGATCGGCTTTGCCGATACCGATGGCACCATCCGGCGGGAATCCAAGTATGGTTCGGCGATTGGCCATGTGGATGACGACGGCACCGTGCGCCGCGGTTCCAAGTATGGGAAGGCCGTCGGCTTTGTTGACGAGGATGGGACCGTCCGTGTGGGATCCAAGTACGGCAAAGCTGTGGGGCATGCCGAGCTGCCCCGCCGGCTGGCCGGCGGAGCGGCGTTCCTGCTCCTGCTAAGATAGGAAGCGTCAGAGGTTGACGGGAAGACCGCTGACAAAAAAGCGGGACACGATTGAATAACTCCTGCCCGAGCCGCACTGCAGCGCGAGCAAATCGATCGCAGGACAGGCACACCACAAGTGACCTGCTCGGCTACCACAAAACAGATGAACGCGACATTATTGATCCAGAACCACCAGTCCGCCATCCGCCACCTTAAGACCCTCGCACTGCTCCTCGTCATGGCCTGCTGGATTTCCTCACCCGCATGCGCCGGCCCGGAGCATGCCCGGTCCAACCCCAGAGAGGAGATCGCACTGATCAAATATGGTGGTCGGGATAACACTGTCGCGGTTCTTCCCACCGGGGAGAGCCTGCACTTCCGTGATGAATTCAGGAAGATAACCAAGCCCAAGGGGTGTGAAGAGCGATACTATTACCTGACATTGGCGATGAACAGACTGACTGCCGATGGCTACCGGGTGGCAGCCATGAATCATGAGACCGTAGTCCTGCGGCGCTATCCGGACACCATACCCCACCAACACTTCTCGGTAGCCCTGGTTCGCTATGGCGGCCAAAAAAACTCCGTGATCATCCTGCCCGACGGACAGGTCGAAAACCTTCAGTCCTGGTTTGAGCAGCACCCGGAGCCACCAGACAATGTGGATAAGCGATTTTTTTACCTCACGCTGGGCATCAATCGAGCAACAGCCATCGGCTTTTCCTTCTTCAGCATGGACATGGGCTACACCTGCGAAGGGTTCTTTCCGGTAGACGGAGCTTTGCTAGTCAAACAGTCCGAGCCCGAATCCGGCGCATCCCCCCAGTAACAACTCATAAAGTGGAACCACCTGAATTCACAATTCAACAGACCCTCCTCAGAATGAGTGCCGGCCTCCAAGACCTTGCGGAGTATGGGGGCGCAATTCAGAAATCGCACGGCATCGGGAAGGCCGATCTCCTCCAAGTCATGGCGTGCAGGTTTTAGTTCGCTGCGGACTGGGCGTCCTGAGGCAACCGCAGCATCCCCGATTCGTGAACAAGATCACGGCTTTCGATCAGCCGGGCCAGTTGTTGCTCCAAGACGTTGCGCATTTGAGGGCTGGTACGCTGGATGCCGAGCATCCGGGATACAGCCAGCGGGATCTCTTCGGGAGAAGCGCCATGGTGTTCCTTGACCAGTTGCATGATGGCTGCACGGATCTCCTGCGGGGGAATGAATTCCGGTTTCGCCAACGCCCTGAGAGTTACGTTCTCGCGTGACCGAACCAACAGCAAGGCACCCTCCAGGAGAAGACACCCTTCCTCCAGCAGGCACTCACGGGATGCCACTACGCTCCGGATGGCCTGTTGCACGGCATCCTGAATGCGAGAACCTGCACGTCCAGCGCCCCATAAGTCTCGGACTCGGGCCACGACGATCTCGGTATGGACGGGGCCTTCCTGCCTGACGATCTTTAGGACAACCTGGGCGAGCTGACCAATAGGGGTCTCGTGAATATCCTGGGAAGTCCGTACCGCGAAGCTGGATTCCACGTAGGGAACGGCAATTCCAGCAAAGCCCTCCCTGAGGTTGATTTCCTCCTCGCGCTCAATGGTGCAGTCGTTGGCAGGGCAGGATGCGGCCTGCGCTTGGCCTTCAGAGCCATGCGCTGCAAGCCCGGTCCTGGCGGCTTCGATAGCTTCCTGAACCCGGGCCAGTTGCTCCTTTGGTCGTTGAAACCAATCGGTGCTCCAAATGCGATGGATGAGCCAGCCATGGTCTTCCAGCACAGCCTGCCGGAGCCGATCCCGTTCACGGGCTGAGCGGGAGGAATGGTAGCTGGCCCCATCGCATTCGATGCCGAGCAGATAACGACCGGGGCGCTCGGGATCCACGATCGCCAGGTCGATGAAGAACCCGGCAAGGCCGACCTGGGTATGCACTGTATGTCCCAATGACTCCAGACTCCGCCGCACCGCCTCTTCGAAGGGGGATTGCTCCTCGCCACCGGTCGAACGCGCGATTTCCAATCGTCCGGTTTGAGCAAAGGAAAGGAAAGTTTTGAAGGCGGCCACGCCAAGGCCGGTGGCCCGGTTCAAGTCGATGTCATCGGCCGTAATCGAGGAGAAGACCACGCACCGGCGCTTGGCCCGTGAAATCAATACGTTCAACCGTCTCTCCCCACCCTCGTTGCTTAGCGGACCAAACCGCATCGCCATGTACCCGCTTTTGTTCCGGCCATAACCCACCGAGATGAAGATCACATCACGCTCGTCACCCTGAACGTTCTCGAGGTTCTTGACGAAGAATGGCTCGTCGGGGTGGCTGTTAAAGAACTCTTCCGTATCGGGATTCTCTCGTCGCAGGACCTCGAGTTCATCGAGGATAGCCTTCTGCTGCCGCACGGAAAAGGCGGCCACGCCAAGGGTGAGGCCGGCGGATTCGCGAGCATGGCGTAGAATGGCGCGTCCGATGGCTTGCGCCTCCTTCCGGTTGGTGCCTGACGCACCTGAATCAAAAACCCCGTCGGTGATGTGCACGAACTGAAGGCCGAGTCCGTCGACCTGCATGTGCGGACTCGGAACGATGAACAAGCGGTTGTCGTAAAACTCCCGGTTCGAGACTGCGATCAGGGACTGGTGCCGGCTGCGGTAATGCCATCGCAGCATCGACTGTGGCAGTCCCCGTGCCTCGCATAAGCCGAGAATACTCTCCATGTCACTGGCCTTGGCTGCCGTAGGCTCGTCCTCCTCCTCGTCCTCGTCACTTTCAGAGGTGAGTCGGGCAAAGAACCGCGTCGGTGGAAGCTGTTTGCTGTCGCCTACAACCACGATCTGGCGACAACGGGCAATGGCACCCAGCGCATCGATAGGTTGCACCTGGCTGGCTTCATCAATGACCAGCAAGTCGAATTGCACCGCACCCGGAGCGAGAAATTGGGCTACCGACAGCGGGCTCATCATGAACACGGGCTTGATGGACTGCACGACCGTGCCTGCTTCCTTCAGCAGTCGCCGCACCGGACGATGGCCGCGTTTGCGCTGGATCTCCGACTTCACGATTCCTGCCGCACCCACGGCCGAACCGGTGGGAGGCATCCCTTCGTGGTGGGCTCGCAGGGTGAACAGCTTGGCCAGGGCCAGCCGTTCACGGTCCATGTCCTTGAACGCCTCAATATGCCTCTCGTGCAGGTTCCCGTCGAAACTCGAAAGCTCAGGGTTCAACCGCATGACCTCCCGCAACAGCTTCGAGAAATACGCCCGCTCGAAGGCCTCGGCCAGCATGGATCCGGCCAGCGTTCCGGTATGGATCCGCTCCACGAGCGGAGTCAGCCCAAGTTCCCGGGCTTTCTGGCTGGACGCGTGATACAGCGTCCAGACCGACAGAGCTTCGGGATGCTCCTGCCAAACAACAGAGCGCTGGCGCAACACCTCAAGGTCCACTTCCTCAAGGCTGGCCACTCCAAACGCCTGCTGGACATCCAACACCAGCGTCTGCCCCAGCTGAGCGTAGAACGCCGCCACAGCTTCCACGCCGGCAGTTAACTCCTCCAGAGCGGCAGCGATAGCCGGCCGATCCTCCAGGCGCGCCACCATCCGGCGAAAGGCGTCGTCCAGCCCGGCCGCGCGGTGCGCTGCTACCCACTCCAGCACCGATGCCGCCGCAGACCAGTCCGTCTTCTCATCGCGCCATGCCGTGCCCCAGGCGGATTGTCCCAGCTCGCGACGGGACCGCAGCGATTTGAGCGTGCGCTGTCCCGCCACGATCTTGTCCACCAGTGCAACCCGATCCGTGTGGCTGGCCGGAAGCTCCTGCTTGAGGCATCCGCGAAGTTGAGCCAGGGCATTGCGATACTTGCCGTTGAAGAAACGGAAAAGCGACTGCCCATGGGCGGCGATATGGGAGCGGACTTCGGAGAAATCCTGTTCCCAGGTCTGCTCGGTCACGCGGTCGTTCAACTCTTCCAGGACCGCGGCGCATTCGCGTCCCGCATCCAGCAGTGCCTGCAATTCCTCCAGATTCCCATTCCATGCCACGCTGCAGATCGCGGTGCGGTCTGCAGGAGGTGCGGACGTCACAAAGCCAGCGATGGTTTTCTGGTCCTGAACCTCCCGAAGCGTGCCGGGTTCCGGCTGGTCCAGAAGAGCCGCCAGCTTTGCTGACGCGACCTTGACCCGGGAGACTGCAGCCCCCGTGGTCTTCACCAGCTCGCCGATCGGTCCCAGGTCAATGTTCAAGACCGTCCGGCGTCCGCAACCGCACCAGGGATGCTGCCAGGGAATACCTATCCTCTCCAGCTTACCGGCGAGATCAACCATGAGCATGCGCCGTTCATCGACATCTTCAGCACTCCACTTCTCCGCGCCGTCCATCACCACTTCCGGCACAAGCCTTCCCCGGTCCTCCAGCAAGACCAGCTCACCCATGATGGTGAACGGCGTCAGGTTGCTCGGTGTGTGAGGTGTGTGCAGGGATTCAACATGACCATTCAGCCGGTCTCGCTGCTTCTCCAGCCGCCCTATCAGGGTTTCCAGTAACTGGCTTTTGGGTCGACCCAGATTCCATGTGCGATCCAGTTCCTGCAGCACTGCGCGTTTGTTCGCCTTGTTGCTGTGCAGCTCCAGGCACAGGTCGCCCAAACCCTCTCTTCCCAGGCGGCGCTTCACCACCTGCAATGCCGCCAGCTTTTCCGCCACGAACAGCACCTTCTTGCCAGCCAACACCGCAGTGGAAATGATGTTGGTGATCGACTGGCTCTTCCCGGTCCCCGGCGGCCCCTGAATGACCACATTGCGACCCTGCCTCACGGCTTCAATCGCCAGCGTCTGTGAACTGTCCGCATCCACCACATGGTCCAGCCTCGCCGCAGGGATCTGCTTATCCAGATCACAATCCTCAGCCAAGAGGTTGTCGCCATGAGGAAATCCATCCTGAAGCAGGCCGGTAATCAGGGGATGATCCAACAACCCGTCCGCCTCGGGCCAAGTCTCAGGATCGAGATCCCGATACATCAGGAACTTCGCGAAGGAGAAGAATCCCAGCGTCATGGCGTTCGGTTTTACCTCCCAGTTGGGCATCTTCGCCACCACCGCAGCCACCTCCTCAAAATACGGAGCAACCACAGAGCCCTCGCCATCCGCATCCTCAAACTCGGGTAGCTCAACGCCAAAGTCATGTTTCAGCTTCGCCCGCAGCGAAAGATTGTCCTCCACATCCTCCTCCCGCCAGCGCAGCACGAGCTTCTCGGATGCCGACCTCCGGTGCAGTGAAACGGGAACAAGCAGAAGCGGCGCCCACCGCCCCGAATCCGCCTTGTCCGTCTCACACCACTTCAACTGCCCCAGGGCCAGATACAGCACATTGACCCCCTGCTCCTCCTCCAGCGTCAGCGCATCGCGATACAAACCTAGCAACCGACGTTGCAACCCTTCCGGGCTCAGCATGGTTTGTAAACGCGCATCGACGTGGCGCCGGGCCACCCCCCCTTCCTCCGCCTCGTCATCCTCAGGTTGGGCCAGGGATGACACCTCGTCGCCAGCGGTATCCTCTTCCTCCTCCAGAGCCATCTCTGCACCGTCGGAGTCCTTCACCCCGCGCCGTCCCGGCAGAAAGCTCAACGTCTTCTTCTCACTCACCAGCAGACGAAACACCTGGTCGCTCAACTCGTCATAGATGTGGATCACCCGGGCTGACTTGGATCGCACCGGGATTGAAAGCAACCGGTTGCGCGAAGAAAGGTCGAGAAGCTCCTTCCGACCCCGTTCCAGTAATTCCTGTGTGGTCATTGCCATGACGTGAAGACATTCATGCCGTGCGATCCATCTGCCCCATCCATGGGTTTCCAGCCTGGTGTGGAGCCTGATGGATGTTGGCTCCCACTAAAGCGGAACTTCCGCACCACTGGCAAGAGCAGGAACACCGCCCCGTCCAGATCTGCAGCCTGCCAGTCATCCCCCGACATCCGCAGTCACACCCCAGCAGTTGCCGGTCTTCGGTGCACGCGTTACGCGGCAGCAAGTCTTGCTCGATAATCTGGTGGCCGTGGCCTTTGGCGTGACTGCTTAGGGTTGCGCTCCTGAGCAACGCAGTCAGCTTTTAATTCGTGGTCGGACCACGGCAAACTTTTCCACCCCAGTCAGATACATCCATTCGAGGCGCTAAAAACGCCTTATGGAGCGCTTTTCGGGGCTGTTTTGAGCCTCATAGCGCCCTCAACGCAATGCCGGCAACCTCAGGAACCTATGGCGTCGTTTTTGGCCCCAAAAAGGAGCCCATAGGTCCAAAAACAGACCTTAAATCCGCGCATCCCTTTGACGGCAAAACGGATGTCGTGGTCCGACCACGATGGGTCAGCACTAGCGGGCTTGTGGGCTGCTGCTCTGCTGCAGGACGCTGAACCAAGATCTCAAACCCTGCCGATCGAAGCCCGTGTCAGCCATGGGTACGCCACGAACAACGGTGTCCGTATCCATTTCGCCAGCATCGGGAAAGGCCCGCTGGTTATTATGATCCATGGGTTTCCGGATTACTGGATGACCTGGCGGCATCAGATGAATGCGCTCGCCTCTGACTACCGCGTCGTGGCGATCGACCAGCGCGGGTATAACCTGAGCGACAAGCCATCCGGAGAGGAGAACTACGACATGCAGCTTCTGGTGGACGATTTGGCAGCTGTCATTACGGCCTGTGGTGAGAACGCGGCCATCATCGTCGGCCACGACTGGGGAGGTGCAGTGGCCTGGCAGTTCGCCATGGCTCGACCGCAGATGACCACGAAGCTGGTGGTGCTCAATCTACCGCATCCACGGGGCCTGATGCGCGAACTGGCAAACAACCCTGAACAGCAACGGAACAGCGCCTATGCCCGTGAATTCCAGCGCGAGGGTTCCCACACCAACCTGACGGCGCAGGGGCTTGCCGCATGGGTCGCCGATCCCTTGGCCCGCGCTCGCTACGTGGAAGCATTTCAGCGGTCGGATTTCCGATCCATGCTCGATTACTACAAACGCAACTACCCGCGCGAACCCCATCAGGAGGATACCTCACCTCTGGTCAAGGTGAAGTGTCCGGTGCTCCTGATCCATGGTTAAAAGGACCGCCACCTCCTGGCAGGGACCCTCAATGAGACCTGGTCGTTTTTCGGGAGCGACCTCACATTGGTCACCATTCCGGATGCCGACCATTTCGTGCAGCATGATGCAGCCGAACTGGTCACACTCAGGATCCGGTCCTGGCTTTCACGTTGAGAAACCTGAAGGGAGCGACAGAAGGAGTAACCCTCTTGGGGCTGGCCTCAGGAGACGTCATCAAACTGGACAATTGCTGAGCCGATAACGATTGGGAGACGGCAGACTTGAAGGTCCGGTGAAGGTCATTGCCTGAGCCAGCTCCCGAATCGGCCTGTTGACGACAATACGTCAATGGCGAGCTATTTGCTCACTGGCTGAATCCAGGAAACCGCTCAGGGGCCTTGAAGCAAAAAGAGCATCCCACCCGGATAATCAGGTTGGAGGACTACCCTCCACTCCTCTCCATGACGCGCCGGAGTCGCCATCCAAGGCTGTGAGGGCTCGGTCGGATCAAGGAGGGAGCGGTAGTTCAAATCAAAGCCCGGTGGCGTAACCGGCCAGCTCAGCGTCGCATTCCCATCAGGGGCCAGCGCCATGTTGATAGGGGGACCGGTTATATCCATCAGAACCTGCATGGCGCGTCCCACGTTAAGCTGACCTCCTGAAACACACGTGTCCAGCAGCGAGGGCGATTGGCTGACCGTATCCAAGAGAAGCTGTTTGAGTTCCATCGCACTCAGGTCCGGGCGGGCTGCAGCCATTAAGGCAATCGCACCCGTGACGTGGGCCGAGGCGTAGGAGCTACCAGACCTATTCACATAGCTGTTATCGGCCTTGGCATCCGTGGACCAGGCACTGCCCGGTGCGAGGAGATCTACTGATCGAAGGCCATAGCTTGCGTTGGCGGCCAGGTTTCCATCCCGACCGACCGACCCAACCGAGATCACGGTGTCGAGGTCATACGACGCCGGATAAGAGGGTTGCACGTCCAGGTCCGTGCCGTCGTTACCCGCTGAGCATACGGTCAGAATACCCTCTGCGCCTGCTGCAGCGAATGCGTCTTCCAATGCCTGCGATGTAAACCATGAAGCACCATAGCTGTTGTTGGCCACACGTACATCGATGCCTCTTTGTTTCATCATGATAAGGTAGTCGTAGCACTCGATAATCCAACCGATCTGGCTTTCGGTGGTTGAGCCGGCAGGGAAGCCAATTCTCAGGATCATGAGATTGGCCCGCCAGTTCATACCGGCAATGCCGAGGCCATTGTCCCCCACTCCTGCGATCACCCCGGCCACGCTCGTACCATGGTTGTAGCTGTCGAAAGGTTCGGTGTCGCCGTCCATGGCATCGATGCCGAAAAGGTCGTCGATGTAACCATTCTCGTCGTCGTCCACATCATTGTTCGCCTTATCCATGCCCTGCTCATCAACGCCACTTTCGCCGGGGTTATGCCAGAGGTTTGCCTTCAGATCCTCATGGGTCAACCGGACGCCTGTATCGATAAGAGCGATCACTAGATTGGTCGCAGCGTGCTGGAGATACCAGGCAGCTGTGGCCTTGCTGGCAGTCATACCCCACTGGTTGGTGAGGAGCGGATCGTCCGGGACACCGAGCTCTTCATGGAGTTGCACGTAGGCATTGGGTTCCGCTGCTTCAAAGAGCGGGTTGGCACGAAGTTCCTCAAGAGTCTGTTGCAGAGTGAGGGAGCCTCCGAGGCTGAGGCGGCACCACCCGAGATGGGGGAACACCCGAACCACATCGAGATCCAGTTGATGATAGAGCCGGGCAAGTGCCGGATCATCAGTCAGGGTGACAGGCTTCACCAGAATCTCATCAGGGGCCTCGTGCCGCCTGTTCGAAAGAGCGGCGGCCTGCGAGGGGAAAAGAAGGATCCAGCTTAACGCCAGCATCCCAGTTCGAAATAACCGGTGACGGGATTTACGGTGGGGGCATTTCATAGCGGGCAGTTCGCTGGGCGAGGTCACGGACGATCAGCTTAATCGATGGATTGCAATCTGTCATCTCGGTGTGAGTCACCGGCACCTCGATGACCTCGACGCCACCGGCGGCAAGCTTTTCCCAGCCCATGGTTTTGGAGGGGATCTTCAGGTAAGAATCGACGGTAGACCGGTAGAGCACAACAGCTCCGGGGAGGGGATCGGGACGGTATTTGGCAAAAGCACGGTGGTTGGCTCGGCGGATACGATTGACCCTTTTTTCGTAATCGGCAGCCGCGTGTTGGCTAAACCTTATCCGAAGGGTTTCCACAGACCTGCCCGCGAAGCGACGAAGATGAACCAGCCTGCCTGGTCCATGGAGCATCTTGGTGACATGAAAACGTATCCGACGGTATAGACGCATTTTCCAGGAAGGAAGGCAGACCTCTTCGAACCCCGTGTACGTATCCAAGAGCACCAACAAATCCTCTTTTCGGCCGTCCACGCGCAGTCTTTTGGCAAGGTCCCAAGCCAACAGTCCCCCAGTCGAATAGCCCAAAAAGAGATAGGGACCATCAGGATTATCAGTCAGGATTGCACGCAGAGTTAAGCTGGCGATAGCTTCGAAATCACTCATCAGGCTATCCCGATCCGGATCTGTGTTGGGTGACTGGACTCCGACCGGATGCAGGTGGTCAGGCAAGTCACGAGCGATGTATTGGAAGTTGAACACATACCCTCCGACACCATGGAAGAAATAGAGTGGGACTTGGTTTTTACCCTTCTTCTCCCTTAATGGAACCAGCAGAGGGTAATTCTCACCGGTGATGATTGGACTGCCGGCGACCTCGGGAGCCAGGGACTCCAGCGACTTGCTTTGTTTCTTTTGCAGACATTGCTCCAGCAAACGGATAGTTGGGTGTTCGATGAGATCGGCCGGTGAAAGATCCAGGCCCGCTGCCCGTCCCTTGGAGATAAGCTGGATACTTTTGAGCGAATCCCCGCCGCACTCGAAAAAGCTGTCATCCAGACCGAGGTCCGTAGTGTTCAGCACTTCCCGATAGAGCTCCCACAGCTGTTGCTGCAGTTCACCCTCGGGCCCTTTCAAACCCTCGGTTTTATTCCGCGCTACGGGAATTGCGGCATGGCGCACCAGTGCCTCGGCATCCAGCTTGCCATTGGGCAGCCGGGGAAGCGCATCCACCAAATGAATGCGTTCAGGAACCGCATGGGCCGGCAGCAAAGATCGCAAGTGGCTGCGCAGTGCCGTTTCCGAAAGTGACCCGGGCGCGTTGGAACAAACGAACAATCCCAAGACCTTGCCCTTCGTGTCTTTTGCTTCGGGTGGAGGGACGAGCAGAACCGCGCACTGGGCCGTCAGGGGATGCTTCAGTGCTGCAGACTCTATTTCACCCAATTCGATGCGGTGTCCGCGAATCTTGACCTGCTGATCGGTTCTGCCCAGGAAGAGCAGGTTTCCATCGGACCGCCAGCAGCCCCGATCACCGGTGCGGTAGTAACGAACGGAATGTTGGCCATCGCCCTCAGCCTCGATGAAGCGTTGGGCCGTCAGGTCAGGTAATCCGAGGTAACCGGCCGTGACGCCGTCACCTCCGATTTGTATTTCGCCGACCACCCCGATGGGTGATGGGCGCCCGGCCGCATCCACCACCCGCACCCGGTATCCGGGGATGGGGCGTCCAATGGGCACAGGCTTGCCGGCATCGCCTGGTGCGGCCTGCCATGCGGTGGCCCAGACAGTGGCCTCGGTCGGTCCGTATTCGTTGAAGAGAAGACAGTCCGGGAGCTGTTTGAAATGCTGCTGGAGGGTGGTGGCATGACAAGGTTCACCAGCCACGATGGCACATTCCAGTGAGTGGAGGGAGCCGGCGGGAGCATACTCCAGCAACAGGTCGTAGAGTGAAGGCAGGCAAAGCGTATGGGTAACGGACTCCCTTTGGATCAGCAACCCAAGCTCATCCATGTCCTGCTCCAGCCCGGAGGGAGCGATGATGAGCGTACCGCCTGAACAAAGAGTCCAAAACAGGCCGGCAACCGAGCTGTCGAAGGAGAAGGATGAGAGCAGGAGAAATCGGGTGGGCAGGGAGGAGTAATACTGCCGCCGGGCAGCGAGTGAATGGGCAAGGTTTCGATGCGAGACCGTCACGCCCTTGGGTCGGCCCGTGGAGCCTGAGGTATGGATCACGTAAGCCGCACGGTCGGGATCGGGTGGCATGGGATCCACGGTCGTCGTTGTGCCGGGGTCACCCGGTTCGAGGAGCAGGCATCGCCAGCGGGCGAAACGCGCCTCCCAACGCCGTTGGGTGACAAGACACAAGACTGCAGTATCGCCCAGAATGAACTCGAGGCGATCATCGGGATAGGCCGGATCAAGGGGAACATAGGCGCAGCCAGCCAGAAGGATGCCCGTGATCCCGACCGCCATATCCAGCGAAGGCTCAACGCACAGGCCGACAAAGGCGCCGGTTTTCGGATTGAGGGCCCGCAGCCGGGCGGCCAGTTGGAGGCTCCGATCACGCAGTTGTCCATAGGTCAGGCGTCCACCATCACCGCCGAAGACGACTGCCAGCATGTCCGTGCACTGTCGGAAGTTGTCCTGCAACAATTCCGTCACCAGATCAGCCGGTCCAGGCGCGGAATCCAGCGGTAAACCGTCGGCCAGTCGGGATGAACTGTCCGCAAACTCCGAATCGAGCAGCCGGCTCAGGTCCCAGTCGGGATGGGCATAGAATTTGCCAAGTATTTCGGCGAGACATGTTGTGATCTGGCTTGCGCACTGGCTTGAGTAATCCGCGTGGGAATAATTCAAGAGCAGCCTTAAGCCCGTTTTTTCCGGCAGCACCTGCAGGGCAAGTGGAAAGCTGCTCTCCTCCTCCAGTCCCGGAGAAACCAGGCGGAGATTGAGCCCGGGGAATTCCGCGGGAAACTCGGCGAGGTTTTCAAACACCAGCGCCGTTTGCAGCCACGAATGCACCTGGCCTTGCAACCCTGCCCAACGGCTGATGTCCATCAGCCCGGACTGCTCAAATTCACGCATCTCGAGGTGCTGATGCTGGAGTTGCTTGAGCCATTCCAGGAGAGACATCCCGGTCTGGATTCTTGTTTGAAAAGGAAGGGTGTTAAGGAAGCAACCCACCATGTCATCCAGGCCGTGCAGCTCAGGGGGGCGACCGGAAACCACGCTGCCAAAAAGGACGTCGGTGCTGCCGCTATAGCGATGGAGCAGCAGGGCCCAGGCGCCGTGGAGAACAGAATTAAGGGTCAGCCGGTTTTTCCTGGCGAAGGTCTCCAGAAGATCGGTGGCCTCTGGTGACAAGGTCAACTCATGTCGGCCGGTCCTGCGGTTTTGAGCCGGGTCCGTGTTGGCCCCGGAAACCTGCAGCATGGGCCGGCACGATTCGACGAGTGGCGACAGCGCGCGACGCCAATAATCGCTGGCTCGGGTGGTTTCACGCTCCAGAAGCCAGCGAACAAATTCCGAGAACGGCTCGGGCGCTGCCAATCGCGAATCCTCGCCCTTCACCTTCGCCACATAGACCCGGAAAACATCCCGCAAGACTCTAATCAGGGACCATCCATCGAGGGTGGCGTGGAAAAAGGTCCAGACAAACTGCCATTGCTGCCTGCCAACTCGTATCAGGAAGAACCGGGCCACAGGGGCATGCGTGAGATCCAGCGCCTGCTGGCGGTCGTCGCGAAGAAACGCCGCGAAAGCCTCTGCCCGGGCAGGGGGCGAGCGGTCCGACCAGTCCTCAATGGACCACGGGAGGGACACTTCCCGACGCACGACCTGAATGGGATCGTCCAATCCTTCCCAGAGATAGATGGCCCGGAGTGCACCGTGCAGGGCGTAGACCTCCTTCCACGCGGCCTGAAAGGCCTCCGGTTCGAACTCTCCTTCCAGCCGGCAATGAAACTGCTCGAGGTAACCGCCTGACTCCGGCTCCATCAGGGAATGGTAGACCATACCCAGCTGCATCGGCGTCAACGGATAGGCATCCTCAACGTTGTCGGGCAGGCCGTTCATGCACTCGGGGGCTTCTTGACGCAGGCCGGGCTCAGGAGAGCTTTTTCAGGGCGTTGAGCAGCTGGTTTCGCCTGGTCTCGTCAAGTTGACCGATCATGGGCTTTTTTTCGGGACCCTTGGGAGGCGGTGGTGCCGCCGTTTTCGAACCGGACGATGCCGCCATGGCGAGCGCCTCCACGGTTTGGTGTTGGAACAGGGCCGCCGGAGAGAGCTGCAGACCGGCTTCACCGGCCAGGCTGACAATCCTGATGGCGAGTATCGAATCCCCCCCGAGGTCAAAGAAGTTGTCGTGAATCCCGACACGGTCCAGACGCAGTACCCTGGCCCAGATATCGGCAAGAACCTGCTGCTCGCGTGTGCCTGGCTCCACAAAGGCCTCGGCTGGCGTCGAGGACAGCACCGGGAGTTTGGGCAGGGCTTCCCGGTTGAGCTTGCCGTTGGCAGTCAGTGGCATTTGCTCCAGGCGAACAAAGACACCCGGAATGAGGTTCGCCGGCAGGCAGCCCAGCAGGTGGGACCTCAATTCGGACTGGCTGAGATTTCTGCCGGCCACGTAGTAGGCCACCAGTTGCGGATCCGAGGACTTCTCATCCGGATTGTAGCCCACTTGAGACAGCATTCGCCTCACGGCGGGCTCGTCGATGGCATCATCCAGTTCAGCGAGGGCAGATTCACGTTCCTTGTGTCCTACGCGCACATCCCAGCTGTAGGGAAAAGCGTAATTGTGGAAGCCGCGCTCCCGCTTGTGGATGAAGATCCCGGCATCGTTGATGAGGCAGTTGCTGGACCTTCCCGTGTCCGTGGGGCGGACCCAGGGGACCCGGCGGCCCAGGTAGTCGAGCATCTCCTCCAGACTATCGGAGCAGTAGCGATAGAAATCCACGAAGCGAACCCGCTCGAAAAGCGCGTCATCCTCAAAACAACTGCCATCCAGCAGCCGGTAGACTGCATCTTGCGAACGGTGGTAAGCCTTCCGCGCATCCAGAATGGTACGGTCGATATCCTGGATGTCATGTCCTGGACGGAAGAGTTCCTCCGTGAGCCTTGTCTCGAAAAACTGACCGCGTGAAAGACCGGTCACGATGAGAGGAATGCCCATCTCATCAGCCTTTTTCACGGCCAGAGTATAGACGGTCTTGAAACATCCGTTGCAGACGTTGGAGAAACGTTGGAGGCTGTCGGCAAAGATGGCATTCATGGCCGGCGTGGTCGCGAAACAATGGTCGATCCCGAGGGCCTGGACGACGCGGGCGATGTTGGATTTTGCCTGCTCCGAGATATAGCCATTATCGAGGGTGAAGCCGTAAACCTTGCAGCCCATGTCCACGAGCTGGCAAAGGGCGTAGGTGCTGTCCTTGCCGCCGCTGAGCAGCATCATGCAGTCGTAACCGCCGGGTGACACCGCGGTATCTCCAATCAATTGCCGCAGCTCGTCCATGGGGAGGAAATAATCGGCGACCCGCGCCTGGTAGGTGGAGAATCCTCGGCAGAGATGGCAGCGTCCCTGACCGTCAAAGCTGGCACCCGGATAGTTGGACGGCAGCCCGCAGTCGATGCAGTGCTGTAGTCCTGCCGGTTCCGGGACAGGGAGAGTCACCAGTTGTACTGCGGCAGCGTCGATGGCGGGGTGGGTCAGCAAAGCGGCCTCCACCTCCCCGGACTCCACCCGGACTCCCTTGAACTTGATCTGTGCATCCCTGCGTCCGATGTATTCCAGCTGCTGGCGATCGTTCCATCGGGCGAGATCCCCGCTCCGGTAGATCCGCTGTCCGGGCTCAAAGGGATGCGGAACAAAGCGGGTTTCCGTCAGATCCGGCCGACCAAGGTAGCCGCGAGCCAACCCCTGGCCGCCGATGCAGAGTTCACCCACCACTCCGTGGGGTACCAAGTTGCCAGAGTCATCGAGCACCAGGATGGAGGCATTACCGGCCGGAAGCCCGATCGGCACTGAGGTACCTGTGTCGGCTGCGGGATCGAAGAGATGGATCATGCAGCCCACGGTAGCTTCCGTGGGTCCGTATTCATTGAATACACGGGCCCTCCCGCCAAAGGCTGCATGCACCCGTCTGGCGCGGGCCACTTTCAGGTCTTCGCCACCCAGAATGAGCGTGTGGACGGAAGACTGGGAAACGTCCCGATCCACCAGCAGTTCCAGGTGAGCCGGAGTGAGTTTGACGATGGTGACACCGGGGTGGTCCAGTGCCTCGAGCAGTCCATAGTTGCCGGTCTGGTTGTCGCCACCGAACACAATGATTTCGCCGCCGGAAATGAGCGGAACGAATATCGAGGTCAGGGTCAGATCGAAGGAAAGCGGTGTGAAGAGGGGGAAACAATCCCGCTGTGACTTCAGGTAGGATCGGCCGGCCCAAACGGCGTAGTTCAGCAATGAGGCGTGCTCAACGACGACCCCCTTGGGTTGTCCAGTGGATCCGGAAGTGTAGATGGCGTAGGCAACCATGTTTCCATCCGGGTGAACCATTGGACCGGGCGCTTGCGATCCGGCCTGCATGGCACGGACCAGGTCAACGCGGGGAAGGTCGGGGTCCAGGCCCGCTTCGCCGTCGCAGAGGATGACCCGGGCCCGGGAGTCCTCCACAATGAACTTTTTGCGGGTGGAAGGGAGCGCCGTGTCGATTGGCAGGAACGCTGCGCCACTTTTCAAGACACCCAGGATGGCAACGGGAATTCTCTCGTTTCGCTCCAGATGGAGGCCAACGAAATCACCTGGTCGGACACCTTTTTCGCGGAGGCATGCGGCTACTCCTGAGGAAAGGTCATCAAGCTGGCGGTAGGTTAGCTGATGGTCACCGCAGCTCACCGCCCTGACATCCGGATGACTCTCCACCCACGACCGGAACAGGTCCAAAACCGAGCCGGCATCGGGCAGTTCCATCCGGGTGGCATTCACCTGGTTGATCAGGTGCCGGCGTTCCGCAGCACTGATCAAGTCGACCGACTCCACGACCGTTGAAGGCGCAGCAGTGCACGCGGT
Source organism: Limisphaerales bacterium (assembly GCA_049451415.1). Taxonomy (GTDB): domain Bacteria; phylum Verrucomicrobiota; class Verrucomicrobiia; order Limisphaerales; family JAHDYP01; genus JBMTVN01. Next base: position 17,554 of record JBMTVN010000019.1, read on the forward strand.
AAGCAGCTTCATGAAATGCTCAATCGCCGCTTCACGCTGTGGCTCGTCAAAAGCGCTGGAGTTGAAATCAAAGTGAAGCACTAGCTCTCCGGTTGAATCGAAGTCGTGCACCTGGAGCCTGAGCAGGTGCCCCCGGTCTCCGTGACCGCAGTGCACCCAGTCGGTCTCCACGGGCAGGCCGTCGAAATCACCAAAACCCGTGGTGATGTAATTCAGCACGACGCTGGCTCCGCGGAGTGAATCGGGATGGCAGCCGCCTGGCCTGGCCTCACGAAGCATCCGGCCGGCGGCGTTGTGGACAAGGCGCACCAGCGATTGGAAAGTCTCGCCTTCCCCAAGTTCAACCTGCAGCGGGAGCATTTCGATCAACGGGCCGATCGTTTCCTTCAACTCTTCAGTCCGCCGGTTATGCGAGGGTGTTCCGATCACGAGCCGCTTCTGGCCACTCACCCGAAATTGCCAGGCGAAAAGAACAGCTGCGATCAGGTTAAACTGGGAGAAGTGGGGAGTCAGGGCGCGCAGTTCACGACTGCAGGCAGTCTCTCGCAGGGCAGAAGTTGCCGTGACGTCCAGTCTCCGGGTCACGCGCACCGTCGCGGTCGAGGCCACCTGGCGGGTACGGTAATACAATGGCGGAGGCGAGATACTAAAAGACTGCTCAACCGCATGGGCCAGCGAACCTGTGGCGGCGTCGGAACCCAGGCGACAGGCCCGTTCCCGGGCAAGGTAACCGGCAAAGGCAGGCGGTGGTAGCGGGGCGGGTTCCCCACAACGCAACCGACCATAGATACTGCCCACCCGGCGAAAAACCAGGGCGGCACTGGAGGCATCGGTAGTAAGATGATGCTGGTTAAAGAACCAGATCCAATCCTCCTCCCCCAGCCGCAGCAGAACCGAATCAAAAAGACAGCGGTCGAGTGAAAGGAGGCGGCGGCTGCGTTGCACCATCCATTCCACTGCCTCCCGGGCCGGATCAGCCACTCCGGCCAGGTCGATCAACTCAACCCCATATTCCAGAACGGGCAGGACCTTTTGATATGGCACCCCGTCCTCGTATTCAAAGACGGTCCGTAAAGCGTCGGACTGTTCAACGCACAAGACGAAGGCAGATTTGAAGCGATCCGTGTCCAGCCTTCCGCGGATTCGGAAGGCGAGGGCCATATTGTAGAGCGGAGCGTCCTTATCGAGCTGTTGGCCCAGAAAAAACAGCAGCTGGGAACCGGTCAGGTTACTGAGTGTCGACCATTCGAGAAACCTTTGCCCCGAGGAACTGTCTGCCGTGATGCCCATGGGAGTCATGAATCTGAACAACGACCCTGTATGAAGCCAGCCATGGCATCAATGCTGATGAAGTTCTCAATGACCTGGTCCTCGGGTGATATCCGGATCTTGTATCGGCTTTCTATGAAGTGGATCATTTCCATCATTCCCATGGAGTCCACCAGCCCGCTATTGAGGAGATCATCTCCTGGCCGTATGGACTGACAGGTGCCGGGATTGAGGATGTGGTTTTGCAGGTGACCCAGAAGCTCCTCCTGCATTTTATTGGGATCAGGTTTCATGAATGCGCGCTGAAATTTGGGGGTCCTGCGAAGGGGGTTCCCCGCCGGAAGCCAGCTCGGCCTGGGTTTCCTTCCTCAGGGCGTTCCGATCAATCTTGCCGGTTCCCGTCAGGGGAAATGTGTTGCGGATGAACAGTCTGCCGGGGAGAGCTTGTGGAGGCAAGCGGGTTGCAAGAAAGGCCATGATCTTCGTCGAGTCGGGTGCCATGCCCGGCCGGGGTATTACAGCCGCGGCCAGCCGCTCGTCCCCGCCCTCGACATCCGAGTAGACATACACGGCGGCCTCCGCAACGGCCTCGTGAAAGGCCAGGGCATGCTCCACGTCGTCGAGATCAATACGGTAACCGCGCAGCTTGATCTGGCGATCCTTCCTCCCGATGAAATGCAGCTGGAGATCCTCCCCCAGGCGAACCAGGTCACCGGTGCGATAAAAAGTCTTGGTGAAGTTCGGGAAAACCTCACGCGTAAAAAAAGCCCGGGCATTCAGGTCAGGACGAGCCCAGTAACCCTGCATCATGGTTGGGGAACGTACGACCAGTTCACCGCTTTGGCCCGCACCAACCGGCTGGTCCGTTTCATCCAGAACAAGGGCCTCGGTGTCGGGCCATATCTCACCCAGGGGTATGGGTTGTTGGCTGACGGGATCCGAGGCATCCGGTACTTGGGGAGGGAGGTGATAAAAGGTGCACTGGTTGACCTCAGCCGGACCGTAAACATTGCTGAATTGTGCCTGCGGCCACAGGCGCATCAATTCGTACAAGGGCCGGGGAGGAAACGGTTCGCCTCCGAACAGCACCCACCGCAGGCTGGTTAGTTTCCGGTTCTCCAAAGCCCCTTGATGAAGCATCTGGGTGAGTGCCAGCGGAACCGAATACCAGACCGTCACCCGCTCGTCTTCCATGAGCGTGCTCAGGCTTGCGGGCATCCGGGTATGAGCCTCCGGGATGATCACCGTGGTGCAGCCGGCTGTCGGGGCGGTGAAATAGCCCAGTGTCGACATGTCGAAGTGAAGCGGAGAATGGTTGGCGATGCGGTCATCGGGGTGGATGCCATAGGTGGCAGCTGAGAGCCGTGCGTAGCTTAGGCCGCTGTAATGCGTATGCATGATACCCTTCGGAGAACCCGTCGATCCGGAGGTGTACATGATATAGGCGAGATCCAGTTCGGAGATCCGGATATCCGGAGCAGCTCCACCCGAGGCCTGTTCCACGGTGGCCCAGGGGGAGGTCCTGACCGGGCCAGGCAGTGAAAGACTGCCAATCACGGACTCCAGGGGTGTGTTCCCCCCGTTGATGATTTGCTGCAAGATATCGGAGGATCGGTGCGCAGCTATCAAGTGCCGGATGCCACAATGGCGCAGGATGCCCTCCACCACCGGACGCGGGGCGAGAGGATCGATCGGGACATAAACGGCGCCGGCCTTGAGGATCCCGAATACCGCGACAACACTCTCGAGGCTTCGTGGCAGGCAGATTCCGACGCGCTCTCCGGGAAGGACCCCATCAGCGAGGAGGAAAACGGCGAGGCGGTTCGACCTGGTCGCGAGTTGTTCGTAGGTCAGGTGTTCCTGCAGGCAGCTGAAAGCCACCCGGTCAGGGTGGGAGGAGGCAACTGTATCAACAGCATGCGGCAACAGGTAAATCATCTCACGGCGTGAAGCTGGATGTGATTTTCCAAGGGCACCTCGCGCAGGAATTTTTCAGGAAACGTTCAAGGAGAGCCTACTGGCACCCTGGCCGGTCTTGCCGGCAGCCGGGGACAGGACCATCTCGTATGGATTGAGCGGATCGCTGGAGGCCGCCTCGAATTGAATCCAGTTCCCTATCCGGTGCTTGAGAGCCAGTTCCACGACAAGCGTCATGGCAAGCAGGTCCTCCAGGGCATAACCGGTGGAGTCAAACACGGTCAACCGTTCGCGGGCTCCCCGGACCAGTTCAGGCTTCTGGATGATCTCGCTCAACTCTGGGCCGATCTCCTCAGGTTGCAGCTGCTGGCACTCACCCTCGTTTTCAGCCTGCCTCAAGAAGTCTGGTATCACGAGGGCCTCCCGCAGCAGGCTGAGCGGGAGCTCGGTCTTGCCGGGAAGGTCTGAGCCCACCGCGTTAAAATGAAGCCAAGGCCGCCTGTCGGCGTCCGTGGGTATGACGGGCCCCGCCCCCAAATCCACCGAGGTTGCGGTACAAACGATATCCGAGACGGCCAAAAGCGAGCGGGGATCCGTAACCTCAATTTCGAGGGGGCCCAGTTCGAGCGGGGCAATCCGCGCAGCAAAGGAATGGGCGGCGGCGGGGTTGATATCGTGCACCAGGACCCGCTCCAAGGGAAAGTGCCGGTTTAGCGCGTGCAGCTGGGACATGGCCTGCGCACCGGCACCAATCAGTCCCAAGACCCGGCTGTCAGGTTTGGCCAGACGGCGACTGGCGATGGCGGAAGCTGCGCCCGTGCGCAGGGCCGTCAGGAAAGTACCATCAGCAATGGCCAGAAAGCTCCCCGTCAGCGGACTGTATAGGGAGTAGGTGGAGAGAATTGTGGGGAGATGATTCTGGACCGGGTTGGCCGGATGGTAACCCACCATCTTCATCAAGACGGCTTCCTCCTTTCGGAAAACGGGCATCCATTCCATCAGGCCGAGCTGGGGGTTTTGATAGTAAAAGCCGCTACGAGCGGGAACCTCGATGCGCTGTGCATCAAAATCGAGCAGGGTCGTCTCGAGTTGGTCGATGAGCTGGTCCATGAAGCAGTGGAGTCCCGTGGCTCGAACCAGAGCGGAGAGATCACTAGCGGATAAAACCAGGGTGGAGTTCCCGGCAGGGCTTTCGGGGTGTGCTTGAGTGAAAGACAAGGAGGGTGTTCCTAGGTGAAAGCTTGGGGGAATACGGTCAGAGGTCGAACGCCCTCTGCACGAGCCAGTAGCCAGCCACCAGCCCGGCAGCAGCCGAGCCGGCTCTGAGGACCAAGGGTTGATAGCTGGCAGCTCGCCGCAGGAGGAACAGGAAACCAAAGACCGACATGACAACGGCGATTTGGCCAATCTCTACGCCCACGTTGAAAGCGATGAGAATCTTGACCAGATTGTTCATTCGGAACGGGATGTCACCCATGACAGAGGCGAACCCAAGCCCGTGAAAGAGGCCAAAGAGAAAAATCACCAACGCCGTTCCCAGCCTGAGCTTCGGGTTAATATTGTTGGCAGCAACCAGCAGGATGGAGGCGGCGATGATGGACTCAACCAGCCGGCCGGGAAGGTTGACAAGATCGAGGGCGGCGAGCGCCAGCGTGATGCTATGAGCAATGGTGAAGAGGGTGACGATCTTCACGACGATCCACATGGATTTCCAGAAACTGTCCTCTGCCACCCAGCGCCCCTGTTCATGGCGCAACACAGCCGGCAGGAGCAGGACCACGAGGAACAGGATGTGGTCCAGGCCAATCCAGATATGGAGAATGCCCTGCCAGACAAAGTCCCTGGGCTGCAACAAAGGCTCGACCGGTACTGCGACGTTCCAGGACTGTTCCGCGTTTCCCTGATTAAAAACCAGCACCACATCGCCTTCCGGTCCAAAAGCTTGACCGGTGAGAATGTTCTCCGTCACCACCAACAGTCCCTGATGCAGACGGCCAGCCTCGAACATTAAACGGTGGTTAAAGGACAAAATCTCGGGCAGTTCGGTGAGGGCGATGCGGAAGTGAAACTGAGCCCACGTCGTCACCTCCGCGAGGATGCTTACACCCTCGAAGGTCAGCGTCAGTGGGGTTTCATCTCCACGGATTAAAAAATTCGTCCGGATATAGTCCTGCACCTGTTCGGCTGATGCCTCGATTCGCTGAAGTAATGCTTCCGGCTTCCGGTCGTCGAACTGAATTCCAAGGTGGCGTTGAAGATCCTCTATGTGGAATTCAAAACGGCCCTCCAGCGCTTCCTCATGGATTGCCATGAAGATGTAGTTTTCGCCCCTGACATGGGCCGAAGCTTCGTGAGGCAAAAGAGCGGCGAGGAAAGCGACTAAGGCTCCTAAGAAATACCTACGCTGATTCATACCTAGTTTAAAAAAGTAGCGGCACGGCCGTATAGGGCGGCTGAATTCAGGGTTGGTTGGGTCCCTATGTCAAGACCAGATGCCCTATTGCCAGCTAACACGGTTGACCCCGCAGGCAAAGCCGCTACAAAGAGGACCACTTATGGAATTCTCCTGGAGCGAAGAGCAGCTCCTGCTCAGGCAGTCAGCCAAAGAGTTTGCTGAGCGGACCGCAAAAAGGGATCTGGTCAATCGGAATCGGGTTTCTGATTTTGACCGAAGCCTTTGGGAGGAGTGCGCCAAGTTCGGCCTGTTGGGGCTACCGATGCCTGTATCCCATGGCGGGCGCGGCCTGGATGCCATGAGCGCGATGCTTGCCATGGAGGGGTTTGGCGTGGGTTGCCGTGACCATGGACTGTCGCTTGGGCTCAATGCGCAACTTTGGACCGTTCAAATGGCAATTCTGAAATACGGAACGGAGCAGCAGCAGCACCAATACCTTCCCGGCTTGATTCAGGGCCTTATCATAGGCGCCCAGTCATTCACAGAACCGGAGGCCGGATCGGACTTGGGCCACTTGAAAACCAGGGCGATCAAAACTGACGGGGGCTACATCCTGAACGGTCACAAGATCTACATCACTCTCGGCCCGGTTGCCGACGTCGTGGTTGTCTATGCGCAACTCGGGGAGACACCCGGGCGCTGGGGATTAACCTCCTTCTTGCTGGACACCAAGCGCCCAGGTTGCCACGTGAGCGAGAATCGCCCGAAAATGGGCCTGCGCACCCTGCCATTTGGAGATATTGAGCTGCGGGACTGTTTTGTGGAGGAGACCAGCCGGTTAGGTCCCGAGCGAGGGGGTGCAGCCGTGGCCGCCAACAGCCTCGAATGGGAGCGAAGCTGCATGCTCGCCTGCCAACTGGGTGCCATGGAGCGCCAACTCGCTGAAACTTCGGAGTATGCCCGAACCCGCAACCAGTTCGGTCAGGCGATCCGCAAGTTCCAGTCGGTATCCAATAGGCTGGCCGAGATGAAACTCAGGTTGGAGGCGAGCCGATGGATGGTATACCACGCGGCCTGGCTCAAACAAACCGGTCAACGATCTACCCTGGAGTCGGCCATGGCCAAACTCTCCCTAACCGAGGCATGGCTGGCTTCGAGCCTCGACGCGATGCGCGTTCAGGGAGCCCGGGGATATGTGGAGGAGTTCGAAGTCGAACGGGAACTGCGCGATGCCGCCGGTGGAGTCATCTATGGGGGCACATCCGATATCCAACGGAACATCATCGCCGGCCATCTGGGTGTCTGAAACAGAAGCACCCGGCAGAAAAAGCAGCCGGACCCGGCTGGGCCTCACCACTGTCAGGAGCCCAAATACAACCCGCGGAACCTCGCCGTGATCACCGACTGAGGCTGGAAATCATCCAGTCCCAGACGTTGTGAGGATCCAGCGATGATGGCCCGGGAAGGCAAAAACCTCGCTTCTTTAAAACCCTTTGGGTATTGGCGTTCATGCCCAAGCTCTTCTCACTTGTTCCACCCTTCCTTATGGCTTTGGTCTGCACAGTCGGTGTTCTCTCCCCTCAGGCAGCTGATGAGCCCGCTGCCCCTCCCCGTCGGGGCATGCCTCCCATGCCGAAAACGGGCCCCTGTCCCCTTCCCATCCTCCCTGCCCTCCCGGAACTGAAAGACACGTCGTTCTTTGAGGTCCGCGACGTGCCTCACGGCAAGGTTGAAACGGTTCATTGCGAGAACCTCGCCGGCGCGGAAAAGCGGATGCATATCTATCTTCCGCCGGGCTACGACCGGAACGAATCCACGCACTATCCGGTCCTTTATCTCAACCACGGTGGCGGCGACGACGACTCGAAGTGGTCAGATACCGGGGCCAATGGTGGCCACGCCCAGAACATCCTGGACAACCTGATCGCTGAAGGGAAAGCCGGGCCCATGATCATTGTCATGCCCAACACGCGTGGGCTGGCTTCATCGGAGCCACCGCCGGTGGATAGCGATGACGACTGCAGCAAGGAATACCTCCAAAACATCATCCCCTATGTCGATTCACATTATCGGACCATTGCAGACCGTGATCACCGGGCCTTGGCCGGCCTGTCCATGGGCGGCTTCGTCGTCATGCACACCGGGCTGAGCCACCTTGATACCTTTAGCGAGCTATACGTTTACAGCTCCGGACACTTTCCGAACAGCAAGGCCAAGTTTGCGGAGCGCTTCAAGCCGCTACTCGAGGACCCCGAAACGAACCAGAAGTTCAACGTCCCGCTCTATTTTGCCGCAGGAGAAACCGACATTGCCCTAAAGAACTGCCTGGCTAACATGGCCATCATCAATGAAGCCGGTCTCAGGAATTTCTGGGTGCTGAGCACAGGCGGCCACGAGTGGGCCAACTGGCGACGCTACCTGCATCAGACCGCGCAAGTGATGTTCCCGGACTGCCCGAAACCCTGAAGCCGATTCCATGACCACTGCGACCGGTCGTGATCCAACCCACGTAGGTAGCTATCCCCGGGCAGGCTTTCGAGCCCAGAGCTGTAACCATCGCACGCTCATCGCCCGTGCATGCAAGGGCCACGTTTCCCCCAAAAAGGGCTGCATACGGCCAAAACATGACCTACAACAAGGTTAACTTCTGCACCCAAGTCGGTTCCTATTTTCCGAGCACGACAATGAGGAACAATGGAGAGGGGAGGACCGACCCAGACCGGGGTTCAGGCGCTCCCGGACAAAAGCGAAGAACTGGCCGATGACTTGAGGGGGCTCTGCAAGACTGTGTAGTTAAACTGGGCCCGTGCCTCCTTGCCAGGGTGAGCGTGAGCATGGGAACCTGAGACGTAGCCATTATCTGGGAAGCAGTGACACCCGGCATCCGGTGTGCTCCGAGCGCTTCAGTTTTTCTTGCGCGTGGTGTGCTCCTGAAGCCAGGCGATATCCATGTTATTAGGTGAAGGGATGTCGTAGCCTGTGTATCCCCCTTTCTTGATTGGGGTCTTAGCAAAGCCGATGGAAGAAAACTCTCAGGATCCGGGCCGTAACCTGCGACGGCCTCCGTGAGCAGGTCCCACAATCGCTCGAGATCCGAGGCCATGAAGTCCCAATCGAGACTGCTACGCTGCCGGCACTGCCCGAGGACTCGACCGAAACCCAGTAGCCGTGACCAGATGTGCAGGAGCTTGCCGTCGGCGTCGGGAGTAAAGTGTATCTGGTCTTCAAATATGCCGTGGTCCACCGCAGCCCGGAGTGTCTTCGGGTCGTAGGGTTTGGTGATGTAGAAATTGACTCGAAGTTCCACCGCACGCCGGATGGTTTCCCGAGTCCGGTATCCGGTCAGGATGATGAAGGGCAGAAGCGGGTACCGGATACGGAACCAGGCGAGCAACTCGAGTCCGGACATCCCGGGCATGCGGTTATTGGTGATGACCGGGGCGGGAGGATAGGTATCGGCCAATTCCATGGCTTCCACACCATTGGCCACGCTCACAACCGGGTAGCGGTCACGCAACACCATCGTGGCAGAGACCCGAGCTCCCCATTCATCATCCACCACCAGCACCGTCTGGCGTAGCCGCATCCGCGTGACATCTGTGGTCGTATGGAGCGCCGGATTGGACGGGTCTGACGGATGGAATGTACGGATGAGGCTTTCGCGTGCGAGTGCGGTGGAGTAAGGAACAGGGGTTGTTCAGGGGGATTCCTTTGGTCGACAGAAAGGAGGTTGATATCGGATGAAACGCTATCGGCAAGCCTGTGGCTATCGGGGGACGTGCAGTTTTCAGACGGCGACGCTGATCTATGACGCGACCGTTTGGTTTTGCGAACGCTTTCTGGATCGGCGGTCCCGTCTGGTGGATCAGATGGTTCAGGCGGCGAGGTCGGGTCGGCAGAACATTGCGGAGGGCAGCCGGGCGGGTGCGACGAGTTCCCAGACTGAGCTGCGTTTGGTCAATGTGGCCCGGGCTAGCATGGAGGAGCTGTTACTGGACTATGAAGATTACCTGCGTCATCGGAGGCTGGAGCAATGGGCTGCCGATGGGCCGGATGCGATGGCCGTTAGACGTGTCCCGCGGCAGACGGGTAGAAAGACCGACGACCTGACGCACCTGACTGACCGGGAGCGGTGGGCCCTCTATGCGCCCTGGCTTGAGCATGAGGATCCTGCGATTCGTGCGAATGCGCTGATCTGCCTGATTCATCAGGCAAACTACCTGCTCGACAGACAGGTTGCGGCACTGGAACAGCGGTTTGTTGAGGCTGGCGGCTACACAGAGAGATTGGCAGCGGCCAGGCTGGAGTATCGCGAGCAACAGCGCTCCGGTGCGGACACCGCGCCCCCCTGCCCTGACTGTGGCGGGAGCATGGTGGTTCGCACCGCCCGGAGCGGCAACCATGCGGGAGGACAATTCTGGGGTTGTGCAGGCTATCCCAAGTGCCGCGGGGTGGTGAGTATGGAGTGATCCGTCAGATCCGACGGATCTGTCTGATCGGGGGCAAAAGGGGCAGAATTGGAGCGAGCGAAGGGATTCGAACCCTCGA
>JBMTVN010000020.1:0-27047 GCA_049451415.1 Limisphaerales bacterium
GAGCAAAGCAGCTGGGCAAGGCCGACGACTACAATGAGGAAGCCAATACCAAAACTGAGCACCATGGTTGGGAGTCCGTAGGCGGAGGTCAGGTATTTGGCGAGTGGAGCGGCGTAGACACTGGCGAGGCCAAAGCCGGAGACTACGAGGCCGGCGATGAGCCCGGTGTTGGAGGCGTGAAACCATTTGACGGCCGGGGGCGTCGTGGAGGCGTAACCGAAGCCGATGCCTGCTCCGGCGAGGACGCCAAATCCTAGGATGTAACCCATTGCTGAGGTGGTACGGCTGGCGATGATGAGACCCAGCCCCACGAGAATGCCGCCTATTGTGGCCACGATGCGGGGGCCAATCTTATCCTGCATTCGTCCGGCGGGTACCATGATCAGACAGAAGACCAGGCAGGCAATAGCGTAGGGGAGTGATTTTTCCGTCTCGCTCCAGCCCCATTCCGAGGGAACTCCTTTGCTGATCACGCTCCAGGTGTAGAGCACCCCGAGGGCGAGGTTGATGCCGGTTCCGGCAAACGTGACAGTCCAGCCGCGGTTGGTAACGGAGGAAGTGGAAGGGTTCATAACAGGAGGGAAACGGTGTTAGTTGTTGGATAATAAACAATTATAGCATCAGGGCGTCACTATTCCAGGGAAGAAGATTCAGGCCGGGGCCAGCGGCTGGGGCACACCCCTGCCGCTGGTAGTGAGGGTCAATTACTGTCTGCCGTCGACCAAGAGGTCCACGACGTGGGGGTCAGCGAGTGTGGTGGTATCACCGATTTGTTCCGGTGTGCCTTCGGCGATCTTGCGAAGGATGCGCCGCATGATTTTGCCTGACCTGGTTTTGGGTAGGCCCGGGGCAAACTGGAGTTTGTCCGGGGCCGCAATAGGGCCGATCTCCTTGCGGACATGAGTCACCAGCTCTTTCTTGAGTTCGTCGCTGGGTTCAACGCCTTCCTTGAGAGTGACAAAGGCATAGAGCGCCTGCCCTTTGATGTCATGCGGCATGGGCGCCACGGCTGCTTCGGCAACCTTGGGGTGACTGACGAGGGCGCTTTCGACCTCGGCAGTTCCGATGCGATGACCCGAGACGTTCACCACGTCGTCGATGCGCCCCATCAGCCAGAAATCCCCATCCTGGTCAGTGCGTGCGCCATCCCCGGTAAAGTACAGGTCGTTGTACATCGTGAAGTATGTATCGATGAACCTGTCATGATCCCCCCAGGTTGTGCGCATCATGCCTGGCCAAGGTTTCTTGATGCAGAGTTTGCCGCCCTCGTTAGGCTGGCAGATGGACCGGTCGTCACGGAGGATGACGGGTTCAACGCCGAAGAAGGGTCGGCAGGCGCTGCCCGGCTTGAGCGTGTGGGCGCCTGGCAGGGCGCTGATGAGGATGCCGCCAGTTTCGGTTTGCCACCAGGTATCGACGATGGGGCAGCGTTCCTTGCCGATAACGCGGTGATACCACATCCAGGCTTCCGGGTTGATGGGTTCGCCGACTGAGCCGAGCACGCGGAGCGTGCTGAGATCGTATTTATTCGGCCACTCTTCTCCGAGGCGGATGAGTGAGCGGATAGCAGTGGGGGCGGTGTAGAAGACCGTCACCTTGAATTTCTCGACGATTTGCCAGAAGCGTCCTGCATCGGGGTAAGTGGGAACGCCCTCGAACATGAGGGTGGTGGCACCGTTGGCGAGGGGGCCATAGACGATGTAGCTATGCCCGGTGACCCAACCGATATCCGCGGTGCACCAATACATGTCGTCCTGATGGATATCGAAGACATATTTATGCGTCAGGGCTGCGTGAAGGAGATAGCCGGCGGTGGAGTGGACGACGCCCTTGGGTTTTCCTGTAGATCCGGAGGTGTAGAGGATGAAGAGGTAATCCTCGGCGTTGACTGCCACGGGAGGGCATTCGGAGGAGGCTTGTGGCACGGTATCGTGATACCAGACATCGCGGCCTTCCTGCATGTTGCAGGGTTCCTCGTTTCTTTTGATCACGAGGACCTTTTTAATGCTGGGGCAGGATTTGAGTGCCTCGTCGGAGATTCCTTTCAGGGGGATATGTTTCCCGGCGCGGAGGGAGACATTCGCGGTAACCAGCACTTTACAGCTGGAGTCATTGATGCGGCCGGAGAGTGCATCGGCACTGAATCCACCGAACACGACGGAATGGACGGCCCCGAGTCTGGCGCAGGCGAGCATGGCCACAGGCAATTCCGGGACCATGGGCATATAGATGGCTACCCGGTCTCCTTTTTCAACACCCATGGATTTAAGGACATTGGCACACTGGCACACCTCTGCGTGGAGTTCGGCGTAGGTGATCTTGCGCACGTCCTCGTCGGGTTCGCCCTGCCACAGGATGGCGACTTTGTCTCGCGTGTCGGTTTTGAGGTGGCGATCGAGGCAGTTTGCCGAAACGTTGAGTTGGCCGTCTTCAAACCAAGTGTGCTGGATGTGGCGATTCTGGGTGTCCCAAGTGAATTTTCGTGTTTGGGAAGGCTTCTTGATCCACTCCAAGGTTTCCGCCTGCTCCATCCAGAATGCTTCGGGGTCTTTCACTGACCGCTCGTACATTTGCTGGTAGGTTTCTGCGTTAATGTGGGCCCGGTTCACTGTTTCTGGTGCCGGGGGAAAGGTCCGGGTTTCGGTCAGTAGTGAGTTGGTGGAGATCGCCTTTTGAGGTTCAGGGTTACTCATAGCTCAACGTCTTGGGTTCTGGTTTGGTATTCGTTGGTGTTTGTCCGGCAGAGCAAGCCAAGGGCATAAGATTACGCTGGACAACGTCGTTAACGTAATGCGGCTTGCGAGCGGGAATACGGGTCTCATCATAACGATGCCGTTAAAGGCGACGAGCAGAATTTTCGGTTTTCTTCATTCCTAAGCCGCTCTGCATGTGATTGTTATATCAGCTGATGGTTAACATTCCAGCGCTTGATTTGGGCTGGGGGCGGGATTTTTCTGTCGGCATGAGGGGGGTTGGCTATAGTCCGTGGCAATGAAGGACTCGCGTTTACTTTCGAGGCGTTCGTTTCTTGCGCGTTCAGGTGGGTTTTCCGGGGTTTGCGCTTTTTTTCCTCAGGTGGTTTCTTCCCGGGTTTTCGGGGCGAATGATCGGATTGGAGTGGGGGTGATTGGCATTGGGCGTCAGGCGGGGAATCTGGTGGACATGCTGGTGCGCCTGCCGGAGGCGCGGTATGTGGCGGTAGCGGACGTCAACCGGAGCAGGGCGGAGGCATCGGGGCAGCAGCACGGGGCGGTGCCTTATCAAGATTACCGCAGGTTGCTGGAGCGTGGAGATGTGGACGCGGTGATTACGGCTACGCCGGAGCATTGGCGCGTCTTGATTTGCCTGCATGCCTGCCAGGCGGGCAAGGATCTTTATGTTGAGAAGCCGATGAGTCTGACGATACGGGAGGGTCGGTGGATTGTTGAGGCGGTGCGAAAGTATGGGCGTGTGTTTCAGACTGGCAGTCAGCAGCGGTCGATGTGGCCGAATTACGCTGCCTGTGCCTTTTTGCGGCGCGGTGGACTAGGCAAGATCCGGCGGATCGTGGCGCACAATTATCCTACTCCATGGGAGCATCGGCTACCGGAGGAGCCGACACCCGAGGGGTTGGATTGGGACATGTGGTGTGGGCCGGCAGGGAGGGTTCCCTACAACCGGGATCTGTATTTGCCGCGTGCGAGCCCGGGGTGGTTATCGTTCCGCCCTTACTCGGGAGGAGAGATGACGGGGTGGGGTGCGCATGGCTTTGACCAGGTGCAATGGGCCTTGGGGATGGATGAGAGCGGGCCGATTGAAGTGTGGACCGGGGAAGGAGTTTTTTCGCCGCCCACTTATGAGGCCTCGGAGGGTAGTGAGCGGGGGAATGAGCTGTGCAGTAGACCAAAGGTTTTCTTTCGTTATCCCGGGGATATCATCATGGAACTTGGGGATGCCGGGCCTGGGGGAGCTCGTTTTATCGGCGAGAAGGGGACCGTGACCGTGGACCGGGCGTATTTCAGATCTGACCCGCCAGAGCTGGCGGAGGAGGCGATGATGCAACCGAAGCCGGAGGGTTTTGAGCCCAACCATTTGCGCAACTGGCTGTCTTGCGTGAAGAGTCGGCAGCGCCCCATCGCGGATGTAGAGACCGGCCACCGGTCGGCCACGGTTTGTCACCTTGGCAATATTGCCCGGTGGGCGGGTGGTCGACGACTGTCGTGGGATCCGGTGGCTGAGACTTTTGGAGAAGCGGGTTTGGATGAATTTTTGGATCGAGAACGGCGCAAAGGTTTCGAGGTGCCAAAGGTTTAGCAGGGTTCTTAGGGGAAGCTGTATCGCGATTACCTCTGATAATTCCGAACATAAGCACGTAAAAAAATGTGCCCTGAACATAAACTTTTCTTGCGGCATGCTTTCCTCGGCCTTAAACCTGCCCGCCTCCCGGGCTTACCGGACTTTAAGAACGAGAGTTCTGCGGACCGGAAGGGTGGGGGGCCCTGTTTCGTCGGCTGCGCCACAGGGAAGTCTGAATTTGATTTTGGTAGTTTTTGAGTTTGTATTAATCGCCTTCTCGTGAGTGCGAGAGCGGCACTGAACTGAACCGTAACGCTTCCAGCGACCCATGTCCGACATCTTTCCCAAGTGGACCAACCGACTGCCTCTGCAGATTCTGGTGGGGGCGGCCCTGACAGGTTCTGCGGTGGTTGCCGGGGTTTGGTATTACTTCACGCCCAAGTATACGCGTGTTGGCTACGAACCTCAGCAGCCCGTGGCCTTCTCCCATGCGATCCATGTGGATCAAGTTGGCATGGACTGCCGCTACTGCCACGACGGGGTGGAGAGTTCCTGGTATTCCAACATCCCGTCCTCCTCCCTCTGCATGAACTGTCACAACCAGGTGCTGAAGGAGGACCCCAAGCTGGCGCTGGTTCGGGAGAGCGCTGCTACAGGCGAGCCGATTCCCTGGGTTCAGGTTCACAAGCTGCCTGATTACGCGTACTTCAATCACTCAGTGCACGTGAACCGGGGCATCAGCTGCGTTCATTGCCACGGTCAAGTGAACAAGGAGAGTGTGGTTGCCCACAACAAGCCCTTGTCGATGGCATTTTGTCTGGATTGCCATCGCAACCCGGAGCAATTCGTTCGTCCTGTTGAAGAGGTGACCAATTTGGATTGGGTCTGGAGTGATGACCCGAAGACTGCGGCTGAGCTGCAGAAAGCCAATGGTCAAAAATTTGTGCACGACTGGAACGTGCAATCCTTGCAGAGCTGCTCTGCCTGTCACCGATGAAGACCCTTCCGCCCAAAACTTCCGCGTCGGAATCCGGTCCCCAGTACTGGCGTAGTCTGGATCAACTGGCGGACACGCCTGAGTTCCGTGACTGGCTGGAGCGGGAGTTCCCGGCTGGTGCGAGTGAACTGACTGATTCCCATTCCCGACGTCATTTCGTCAAGATCATGTCCGCCTCCTTCATGCTGGCGGGGTTGGGCTTGACTGGATGTCGTCGACCTGTGGAGAAGATCCTCCCATTCTCCACGAAGCCCGAGGGTTACGTGCACGGGGTGGCGCAACACTACGCAACGGCGATGCCGGTGCGTGGTTCTGCCGTTCCTCTGGTGGTGACCGCCCACGAGGGGCGCCCCACGAAGATTGAGGGTAATCCACTGCACCCCGACAGCAATGGGGGCACGGATGTGTTTGCGCAGGCCTCCATTCTGGATCTCTACGATCCTGACAGGGCAATGCGTTTCACCCAGGCAGGCAACACGGTCAGCCGTGCTGTCGCAATGGATCAGCTCGACCGGGTCGGGATCTCCGCCATGCAGAACGGGGGAGAGGGCCTGTGTCTGCTCGTGGAGCAGAGTTCCTCGCCTACGCGTCAGCGTCTCATTTCGGAGATGCGTCAAAAGTTGCCTAAGGCAAGCTGGTTCGTGCATGAGCCTGTGGATTTCGACATGCACCGCCGGGCGGCGTCGCTCGCTTTTGGACGCCCTGTTAAAGTGCATCACAAGCCTGAGGCGGCAAGAGTTATACTCAGCCTCGATGCCGATCTTCTGGGCAGCGAGCTGGATTCCTGGCGATTCACGCGGGGTTTTGCCAAGGGGCGCAAGATTGCCTCTTCTCAGGGTGATCTAAGCCGACTGTATGTCGTTGAGGCCCTGTTCAGCCTGACCGGAGCCAATGCGGATCACAGGCTTAGGGTGCCCGCGGGCCAGATTTCGCGCGTAGCGGCCCAGTTGGCAACAAAGGTGTTGGCTGGATCCGGAGTTCCTCCGCGGGAGGCAGCGCCGTTGTTGATTGCGGTTACCAACCTGGGCGGCAACCTCGGTTCGAATGTCAAGCCCGAGTGGATTACCGAGTGTGCAAACGATTTGCTGGCGCATCGCGGGGAGGTGCTGGTTGTAGCAGGTCATCGGCAGCCTCTGGAAGTGCATCTGATTGCCCACGCCCTGAACGTGGCGCTGGGTGCTGTGGGGCATACCTTGGAGGTGGTTGAGCAGGCGGATCCAGGCTTTGGAACTTTATCGGACCTCGTTGAGCGGCTTGAGGCAGGGCAGGTAGAGACTTTGATTGTCTCCGGTGCCAATCCTGCCTACAGCGCTCCCGCTGATGTGCGGTGGTCAGAATCGGTCGGCAAAGCCGGGAAGGTCATCCGCCTCGGCTATTCCGAGGACGAGAGCTTCGCCCAATCCGAGTGGCATCTGCCCTTGGCCCATTACCTTGAGTCGTGGGGTGATGCACGCACGCCTGACGGCACGGTGGTGCCGGTCCAGCCCCTGATTGAGCCATTGTTTGAAGGGGTGACCGAGATTGAGGTGCTCGCACGGCTTGGTGCTATGGGGCCCATGAGCGCCCACAAGCTGGTGAGAGCCACCTTCAACTCTTTGTCCACCGGTGGAGAAGAGGCGTGGAAGCGGTTCCTGCATGACGGCTACCTGCAGGGGAGTGCTCCTTCGCATCAGGAAGTGACTTTTGACTGGGCGGCCAGTGCGAGTGTTGTGGCAGCTGCCCAGCCGCCTGAATTGCCCAAGAAGGATTCTTTGGAGTTGGTGCTTTTCCGTGATTCCAAAGTGGATGACGGACGGTTCAACAACAACGGCTGGTTGCAGGAATTGCCCGATCCGGTCACCAAAATGACTTGGGAGAACGTGGTTCTTCTCAGTCCGGCGACTGCGCAGTCCCTGGGGCTCAAGATTGCCGACCACGAAAATAACAACCTTCAGGTGCCGGTTGTACGCCTCGTCGCGGGCGACCGGATGATTGAGGGGCCTGCGTGGATCCAGCCCGGCATGGCCGACAACGTTCTCGGGGTAGCCTTGGGTTACGGACGAACCAAGAGCGGCCGCGTCGGTAACGGCACAGGCTTCAGTGCTTACGGGATACGGTCGGCAGCCACGCCTTGGCGAATTTCGCAGGTGAAGTTGACCGACACCGGGGCGCGCCACAAACTGGCGACCACGCAGAATCACTGGGCCATGGAGGGAAGGCCGGTGATTCGGGAGGCCAACCTCGATCAGTACCGGCAGCATCCCCGCTTTGCTACGGAGATGAACATGCATGAGCCGGCTGAGGCTCTGCGGGATGCAAACGGCAATGTGTTGCCCCTGTATCCCAACCCGCTGGATGTGCCCGGCAAGGATGGCATTCGGCCTCGCGACAAGAGCCCGCACGCCTGGGGAATGGCCATTGATTTGAATGCATGCACGGGTTGCTCGGCATGCGTTGTGGCCTGCCAAAGCGAGAACAATATTCCGATTGTCGGCAAGGACCTGGTCTCGCGTAACCGTGAGATGCATTGGCTGCGCCTCGACCGTTATTACAGCGGGACGGTGGATGATCCCCAAATGATCACCCAGCCGATGATGTGCCAGCATTGCGAGTCCGCTCCCTGCGAGAGCGTGTGTCCGGTGAATGCGACCGTGCACGACGAAGAGGGGCTCAACGTTATGGCCTACAATCGTTGTGTGGGCACCCGGTATTGCTCCAACAACTGTCCATACAAAGTCCGCCGGTTCAATTATCTCGACTACAACAAGCGTCCGCTGGACCAGCTCAAGGGGCCGTTTTTCACCTCTCCGCTCGTGCATTCCACCGACGGCGAGTGGGACCTTGTTCGCTGGTTTAAGAATCGGGACCGCGGTCTGCGTCCTCACGACGAGTGGGAGATGATGAAGCTTTCCAAGAACCCGGATGTGACGGTTCGCATGCGCGGTGTGATGGAGAAGTGCACATTCTGCGTGCAGCGGATTGAGCAAGCCAAGATTTCCCGGAAGGTGAAGGCTCGTGATTCGGGGGACATCGAGGTGCCGGACGGCACGATCAAGACGGCCTGTCAGCAGGCGTGTCCGGCTGAGGCAATCGTGTTTGGTAACATCAATGATCCGCACAGTGAGGTTGCGAAGTGGAAGCAGTCGGAAAGAGATTACAGCGTGCTGGAATTTCTCGCCACCAAGCCCCGGGCAACCTATCTGGCGCGGGTGCGCAACCCGAATTCCTCCATGCCTGATGCGAGCGAGTCTCCATATAGTTTCCAGGAGTGGGAAGCCAGGGGGAATCATTTGGAAAGCCATCATGAAGCGGGAGAGCAACATGACTCGCATGGCGGCGGTCACGATGCCACAGCCGTGAAGGAGGGAGGTCACTAATGGCGGAAGCAGCGTCAGAATATAAGTTGGTGGCACCCCCCCCGGAGTTGGAGCGGGAGCCCTTGGTCAGTAACACCCGCAGCCCCGGTTGGATATCCGATCAGGTCGCGGCGATCGTTGAAGGCAAAACCCCGCGCTGGTGGTGGATGGCCTTTATTCCGAGCGTCATGATGATGACCATGCTCGGGGCGATGTTGTTGTATCAGGTCTCCACTGGCGTGGGTGTCTGGGGCAACAACCACCCGGTGATGTGGGGCTGGGATATCATCAACTTTGTTTGGTGGATCGGTATCGGCCATGCGGGAACCCTGATTTCAGCGATTCTATTCCTTCTGCGGCAACGCTGGAGAACGGCCGTGAACCGTGCGGCGGAGGCCATGACCATTTTTGCGGTGATGTGCGCCGGTATATATCCCGGTTTGCACGTGGGTCGCGTTTGGTGGGACTGGTGGTTGTTCCCCATTCCCAACGCCAATGGCATCTGGCCTCAGTTTAGATCCCCACTGATGTGGGACGTCTTTGCGGTCTCAACCTATTTCACGGTATCGCTGCTCTTCTGGTACATGGGGTTGATTCCCGATCTTGCCGTTCTGCGTGATCGGGCGAAGAGCAAGATCCGGAAGTTTGCCTACGGCCTGTTTAGCTTGGGCTGGACTGGTTCCAACCGGCACTGGAGCAACTACGAGAAGGCATATCTGATTCTCGCCGGTCTCTCCACTCCACTGGTGTTGTCTGTGCACTCCATCGTGTCGTTGGACTTCGCGGTATCGCAACTGCCCGGGTGGCATACCACCATTTTCCCGCCCTATTTCGTCGCTGGCGCCATTTTCTCGGGCTTTGGAATGGTGCTGACGCTGTTGATTCCTCTGCGCAAGCTTTGCAAGTTGGAGGATATCATCACGATGCGGCACATCGATCTGATGTGTAAGGTTACCCTGGCGACCGGTTCCATCGTGGGTTACGCCTACTTGATGGAGTTGTTCATCGCCTGGTATAGCGGCTCTCCGTATGAGCGTTTTGCCTTCTTGAATCGTCTACAGGGACCCTATGCCTGGGGCTACTGGACGATGATGATTTGCAACGTCATTGTGCCTCAGGTGTTTTGGAGCAAGAAGGCTCGCAATCACATCTGGCTGGTCTGGATCGTGTCCATCCTCGTGAACATCGGCATGTGGTTTGAGCGCTTCGTGATCATTGTGATCTCGCTTCATCGGGACTTTCTTCCATCCAACTGGGGATATTTCATCCCCAGCTGGGTGGACATTTGCACGTTTTTGGGAACCTTCGGCCTGTTCTTCACCCTATTCCTGCTATTCCTGCGGTTCCTGCCGATGATAGCAATTTCTGAGGTGAAGGGCATTACTCCGCAGGCTGATCCGCATCACCCTCTAGGGGGTGGCAAACATGGAGGACATCACTGATGGCTGCTTCTAAGTCGTCCACTCAGGCAAGTTCGCGAGCCATGACCTACGGAATGTTGGCAGTTTTTAGCAAGCCCGCTGATGCCATGCATGCCGCCGAACAGGTCAGGGATGCCGGCTTCCGCCGCTGGGACGTTTTCACACCGTATCCCGTCCATGGGATGGATCGAGCGATGGGGCTTAAGAATTCCAAGGTGGGCTGGTTCTCCTTCTGTGGCGGGGTGACTGGCTACACGACAGGAATGGTCATGATCTGGTTCATGAACGCGTTTGACTACCGTCTGTTGGTTGGTGGCAAGCCGATGTTCAGTCCATTCTCTGCATTTCCGCCTTCCTACGAGCTGACAATTCTGCTCGGGGCGTTTGGGGCGCTGTTCGGCATGTTATTCCTCAACCGGTTGCCGCGTTTGCATCATCCGTTGTTGAAGAACCGCCGATTCACGCAGAAGGGTGCGACCCATGACAAGTTCATCCTCGTGATTGAGACGTCTGACCCGAAGTATCGGGAGGATGATGTCCGGGGCTTGCTGGAGCGTGCCGGCGGCGAACACATTGAACTGGTGGAGGAGTGATGCGCTATTTCCTACTCGCCTTTATTTTAGTCGGGGTGTTGGTGGTCAGCATCGCCGGGTTTAGGGGTTCCAAATCGCCGAGGCCCCCGATTGAGCTTTTCAACGACATGGACCGGCAGCCCAAGCTCCGGCCACAGGCTTGGAATGCTTTTTTTGCTGACGGTCGCAGTTCCCAAAAACCGGTGGCTGGAACAGTGCCGCAGACTGGCGCAGCCCAAGTCGGCAATGTGGAGATCTTCCCGTTTCAGGATGTTCCTTACAACACGGGCCGTGTCCCGGGGACAACGAATTTCGTTGAGCTGCTCCCGGTCTCGGTGACGGAGCAACTGTTGGCGAAGGGTCAGGAGCGCTACAACATCCACTGTGTGCTTTGTCACGGAGCGGCCGGAGATGGAAAAGGCATCACGGCCAAATACCAAATGGTCGGTGCGGCCAACTTCCACGACAAGCGTCTGGTGCTGATGCCGGACGGCGAAATTTTCAACACGATCACCCATGGTAAGAACCTGATGGGCGCCTATGGCTCCAACATCAGCGTCTCGGATCGGTGGGCTATCATTGCTTACCTGCGCGCTTTGCAGCGCAGTCAACTGGCTGGCATTGACGACGTTCCCGAGCATGAGCGGGCCGTCCTGAACAAGTAATCCTATGAGCGCAAATACTCGATTAGGTCCGGCACCGGCGCTCGATTTCAACCGCTTCCGCAGCGTGCCTGGTTTGCTGGTGAAGGGCGGTGGGGGCGTAGCCGTGCTCGGGCTGTTGGTCAGTCTTTTCAGTGGAGACATCCGCCACTTTGGTTATGCGTGGCTGTTGGCCTTCATGGTCACCCTCAGTTTGACCTTGGGGGCGATGTTCCTCGTGCTCGTGCATCATTTGTTCGATGCGGGCTGGTCCGTTCCGATCCGGCGTTTCTGCGAACACATTGCCTGCTTGAGTGCTCCGGTCATGGCGGTCTTGTGGGTGCCGATCGGTATTTTGGCAGTGAAACTCTATCCTTGGATGGGGTCTGAGCTGCAGTCGCATCCGGATCATGGGTTGCACGCCAAGTGGCCGCTGTTCACCATACCGGGATTCTACCTGGTATCGATCGCCTGTTTCGCGGCGTGGTACATGGTGTCTCGCGGGTTGCGGAAGTGGTCGCTCAAACAGGACGAAACCGGCTCTGCGGAGTGCACTTACGCCATGCGTCGCTGGGCTTCCATCGGCATATTCGTTTTCGCGGTGAGTCTCACCTTCGGTGCCATTTTCTGGATGAAGGCCCTCAGCCACGTGTGGTTTTCAACCATGTATGGCGTCTACTATTTCGCTGGTAGCGTCTGGGTGACCCTGGGGACTGTTTATGTCATTACCCTCTGGCTCGAACAGCAGGGGATTCTGCGAGGCAAGCTGCACGAGAATCAGTACTACTTCATTGGATGTCTGTTTTTCGCGTTCACTGTTTTCTATGCCTACATTGCGTTCTCGCAATACTTCATTATCTGGAATGCCAATGTGCCGGAGGAAACATTCTGGTACAAGCTGAGGGAGCAGGGGACCTGGTATCCGATCAGCATTGCGCTGATCTTTGGGCACTTTTTCCTCCCGTTCCTCTCGCTGCTCAGAATCGATGCGAAGCATTACTTCCCCCTGATGCTTTTCCTGTATGCCTGGGCTTGGGTGATGCACTTCACCGACATGTCGTTCAATATTCTGCCGCCGTTCTACAATGACGGGTATCCCCTGCGCTGGATCTGGCTGCACTTGGGATGCTTTGCCTTCATGGCCGGGCTTCTGATGAAACTGTTCATCAAGGAGTTTCAGAAATATGCCCCATACCCGGTGAAAGATCCCCGGTTGATGGAAGCCCTTGGGCACAGGTCGCCGGTGGCTTCGCCGATTTCTGGTGGGGAATTGCAGGAGACGGATGACCTTGGCGAGCAGGTTGGTGGTGCTATTGACCCTGCACATGGATTTGAAGGAGGTGCGAAGTGAGTAACGCTAGCTATACCAACGGCGGTGAAGGGCGTGCGAGTGCCTGGTTTTTAGGAACCTTGGGTAGCCTGTGTGTTGTGGGGTTCCTCGTTTGGGTGCTGAACAACACGACCCGACCGGCTGATTTGGCCGCGGCCCGTGCCGTGGAGCGGGCCCAATTCCGTGCTGAAGTGGAGCAGGCGGCGGCTGTTCTTGTGCAGAACTATTCTTGGAAAGACAAAACCAAGGGTGTCGTGAACCTGCCCATTGAGCGGGCTATGGAACTGGTCGCCCAAGAGTGGCAGAACCCGGCCCAGGCTCGCGCAGCTATGATCAGTCGCGTCGAGGAGCTGACGGCTCCCCCTCCCGAACCTGAGAATCCTTACGAGTGACCAAGTTTCCGGATCACGTCATGTCTGAACGAAGGTCTTCAATTGGCTCTGCTTCGAATGCTTCTGCGGCAACTGATGCCGTCAGCGCTGAGGAGATGAGCGTCAGGGGCCCGGCGCTGCTTCTTCTATGGGCTGGCGCCAAGTGGTTGGTTCTTTCGACCGTGCTAGGCCTGTTGGTGTCCCTCAAATTCCACGGCCCTGCTCTGCTGTCAGATTATGCCTGGACCTCCTATGGCCGGCTCCAACCTGCTTTTTGGAACGCACTGCTCTATGGTTTCGGTTTATCCACGGCTTGGGGTAGCTCGATGTGGATGCTGGCCCGCTGTGGTCGAACCCGTTTGGCGTTTCCCAGTCTGGCGATCGGGGGTGGTGTGCTTTGGAACGTTGGTCTTCTGATCGGGTTGATCGGGATTTTAAAGGGCGACAGCACCGGTCACCCGCTGCTTGAACTTCCGGGCTACGCGACTCCGATTATGCTCGCGGGGTGTGCGCTGGTGAGCGTGAGCCTGCTCTCGACAATCCGTACCCGACAGACCGGGGCGATGGTACCCGAACAATGGTTCGTCATGGCGGCTGTGCTCTGGTTCGCTTGGTGTTACTCCACCGCCCAGTTTTTACTCACCGCAGCGCCCGTGCGCGGCATCATGCAGTCGATTGTTGCCTGGTGGTTCGGGGCGCAGCTGATGTGGGTTGTCCTTTCCTTCTTTGTTTTTGCACTGCTTTGGCATCTGCTGGGCCACCTGCTCGCCAGTGACCGCCTGGAACGCGGATTGGTTCTGGTCTTCTTCTGGATGAGTATTGCCTTTTCCGGATGGAGAGGCATTCCGCTGGACGCACCAGTGCCGGCTTGGATGCCCAGTGTCAGCACGGTCTTCTCTGTCCTATCCCTCGTCCCCTTCATCGCTTTAGTGATGTTCCTGAAACGCACAGTGTCCGGTGGCATTGGCCGTCTCTTGAGTTCTGGTGTCGGTATCGCCACATTGGTTGGTGGTCTGTTCTACGTCGCCGCCTTAGCACTCGGGATACTCCAATCCTGGCCTTCCTTTGGTGGACGGGTCGCCTTCACCTTCTTTGGGCCGGGTCTTCAGGCCCTCATGATCTACGGTGCCGTGGGCAGTGTCCTTCTTGGCGCGGCACGGATGATTCTGAGCAGAATATTCGGCGATGGGGTTCAATCAATAGCTGCGAGTTCGACCCCGGTCCTGCTCTGGTTGGCTGGAGTGGCGATCCACGCCATTCCCCTGATGGTGGGTGGATGGGCGCAGGGTGGAGCCATGGCCGATCCCCAGTTGACATTTATGGAGGCATTTAAATCAGGACTGATGGCTCTGCGAGTCAGTACTTTAGGTGATCTTCTCCTGGTCGCTGCTGCGGTTGTATTCTTCTTCCAGTTTCTGAAGGGCTGGATGGCGGCGTGTCGTAGTTGTTGCCTGCCCGTGGCCCGTGAAGCGTTGGCCACTGAGAGCGTGGAGGTGGCCCAATGAACCACGGACCTTTGATTTTTCTTGGACTGCTCGCAGCCATGGCTACTTCCTGGTTCGGGATGATTGTGCAGCCGCAGCTTCAGATCGGCCGAGCTACACCCAGTACGAACATCTTGGATACGGCGGTGCTTTATCCCAAAGCCCGTCCCGGACAGGCCCAGCAAGGTGAGGAAATATACCGGTCCTTGGGTTGTGCCACCTGTCATAGCCAGCAGGTGCGTCAGGAGGGTCTTACCCTCAACCTGGTGCTTAAATCTGCCGGTACCAACACTGCGCCGGTCGTGGAGGCACTGCATCGAATTCGGCCAGACCTGCCGACTCCGGAAGCTGGCCGCATGCTTGAGAACCTGCCTGCCATTGTCCTCGCCGGTATGACCGACGCCGATTTGGCGAATGCACACGTCAAGTCGCTGAATGATGCTGGTGGCAAGGCCGCAGTGCAGCTGGTTGCCCAGGGTCCCGACATCGAGCGTGGATGGGGGCAGGGGCGGTCGGTGGCGGCGGATTTCTTATACGCACGGACTGCGATGCCTGGTGGAATACGGCTGGGGCCAGATCTTGCCAACGCGGGAGTCAGGCTTCCCTTCGCCGACTGGCATTACGCTCACCTCTTTGATCCGAAGAGCACCATAACCAACTCCGTCATGCCGGCATACCGGTTCCTTTTTGAGGTGAGCCCGGTTGGGCGTCAACCCCATCCGAGAGCGATCCAACTCAACGCCGATGCGCAGGCCAAGGCTGGTAAGGGCATGGAAGTGATACCGACAGATGACGCCGTGGCCCTGGTTGCCTATCTGTTGAGTCTCCGCTCTGATGTTCCGCTGATTGAGCGTCCCATCTCTACAGGGGCGGATCCCGAACCTACTTCCGGGGCATCGACTAATGCCGCTCCGGTTTCCACCAATTCACCGACCGCAGGATGACGAACATGCAACGTGCCGCCTCCAGTTCGAGCGAGACGAACCTGACCCCTTCAAGTCAGGCGCATGTGCCAGTGTGGCTTTTTGTGCTACTCGGCGTCTTAGGGTATTGGGGGATGCGTTATCTGGATATGACCGGGGGTGGCTTTAATCCAAAAGTTTACGACCCCTATCCAACGTTTGCCTACGTTGAGGCTCTCGTGCCCAAATCCGATGCTGATGCTCTTTTTGCGAGCGGACAGAAGGTTTACACGACCTACTGTGCGGTCTGTCATCAGCCCACGGGAACGGGTATCGCCGGACAATTCCCTCCATTGGCCGGTTCTGACTGGGTCAACGTGGACGGCCCGAACCGGTTGATCCGTCTGGTCCTGGATGGCATTCAGGGGCCGATCACGGTCTCCGGTCAGGCATATAATGGTGCCATGCCTCCTTGGCGCGACCTTTTAAAAGATGAGGAGATTGCAGCGGTTTTGACCTACGTTCGTGGCAATGCTGCCTGGGGTAATACCTCTTCTCCAGTGAAGGCTGATGAGGTGAAGGCCGTGCGCGACGGCACTGCTGGACGTTCAACTGCTTGGGGACCTGCCGAACTTTTGGCTCTCCCTACCAACTAGTCTAGTTGAATCACCGTCCCGTGGAGCACTAGCACTGCGCGGGATTTCTGCTCTGCGGAGGTAGACTCTCTGCACGTGCGGTCGACGGCTCCAACCAGTAGTACGCGCTCGCGAGAAGTCGTATCGGCACCAGGCTCAAGGCCAGGGCTTCCATGCTGCCGTCCGGTCAGGTTCTGTCTCCACCCATTGCTCTTACGGGCCAATGCCGGAAAACGCGTCGCGCACCAAGCAGCATGACTGCTTCACGGGACTCATTGTGTTCCCCTGGTTGGGCACCAGGGCAAAATGAGTGGTTGCAGCCGTGGTCGATGGCCCGGAACTCGTGCGTCCATCCGTTTATGGTTCCAAGCTTCCCATGCCCGGCACGCAGGCAGTAGCCGTCGTCTCTATCGTCGCACGCCCAGCTTGCCCTACAGGACGTTTGCAGCGAGCTCTGCGAGTTCGGACCGTTCACCCTTCTGTAATTCCACATGCGCAGCAATAGGATGGCCCCTGAAGCGAGAGACTACATAGTTGAAGCCGTTGGATGCTGAATCGATGTAAGGGTTGTCGATCTGGTAGGGGTCTCCGGTAAGGATGATCTTCGTGCCTTGGCCCACTCGTGTGACGATGGTTTTCACTTCGAGGGGAGTGAGGTTCTGCGCTTCATCTACGATCATGAACTGGTTGGCAATGCTGCGTCCCCGGATGTAACTCAGCGCCTCGACCACGATCATTCCCGAGCGCATCAGGTCCTGGGCACGGCGGTGTTCGTGCCCCATATTCAGGTCTCCCAGCATTTCCAATGCGTCATGGATGGGCTGCATCCAAGGGTCGAGCTTTTCATCCAGAGATCCAGGAAGGAATCCCAGCTCCTTTCCCATAGAGATGGTCGGGCGGGCGACAATGAGGCGTCGGTATTCGCGATCAGCCACCGTTTTCTTGAGCCCCGCAGCCAGGGCCAGCAGGGTTTTGCCGGTTCCGGCCTTGCCCATCAGGGTGACCAGTTTGATTCTATCATCCAGCAGGGCATCCAAGGCAAAGTGCTGTTCACGATTCCGGGCACGGATTCCCCAGATACCCTCGCGGACATCCAGGATGGGCACTAGGTTTTTGCCGGATTCGTCGACCCGGGTAAGCGCGGCCTTTTTGAGGGATCCCTCCTCATGCAGCGTGCAGTATTCGTTGGGGTAGTGTCCGGTAGGGTCAGGGATCTGAAACTCGCCCATGGTCCGGAAGTTGGCCAACGTGCTGGCCGGCACCGGGCACTCAAAGGTCCCGGTGTAGAGGTCTTGGATGCGGACGTGGTCAGTCTCGTAATCTTCAGCAGCAATGCCCAGTGCATCAGCCTTGATTCGCAGGTTGATATCCTTGGTAACCAGGATCGTCTGGAGGTCTGGATGCGATTTCTGAATGTCCTGAGCCAAGGCCACGATCTGGCCATCGACGGTATTGCTTCCGATGGTGACATGACCGTTCCCATTCCGGCTGTGGAACATGATTCGCAGGCGGCCGCCATTGGGGAGGGCTACTCCTTCGCTCAGTCTGCCATGACTCCGGAAACCATCCAGGATCCTGGAGATCTCACGAGCGTTCTGGCCGCGGTCGGAGGATTCCCTCTTAAAGCGGTCGATTTCCTCGATTACCTCGATCGGGATGAAGACCTGATTGTCCTCGAAGTGGAGTATGGACTGTGGGTCGTGCAGGAGGACATTGGTATCGATGATGTAGTTTTTCACGACAAAAGCCTGGGAGCGCGATGGCCCTGGACTACCTGGTTGGGGGTCACGTAGCGGGGAGGATTAGCGATGCAAGGGGATTCACCTTGGGTTGCCTTGATGAGGAACAAAATGGGGTGTTTCCGCATGCTACTTCTGAGGCCAAAAGTAGCCGCGGTCGGTTGTGTCGGCAAGCGGCTTCGTTAGAGTGCTGCTCTTTGCTGGGATAGGGTGTTTTGAGGCAACGCATTACACGGATGCGTGTTCCGATCGTCACACAAGACCGTGTAGTCGGTGTGAGCTGTTCCATCGTGGGGCTCCCGGAGGAGGACGCCTAAGGTCAGGGGTATTTTCCGGGGTTGCTGAACGGATTTTGCTGGAATAGTTTTGGCGCGTATGAATCCCAAGACTTCCTTGACTCGCAGGTCGTTTCTTCAATCCGGCGCATTGGTTGCGGCACCGTTTCTTTT
This sequence comes from Limisphaerales bacterium, assembly GCA_049451415.1. Classification (GTDB taxonomy): domain Bacteria; phylum Verrucomicrobiota; class Verrucomicrobiia; order Limisphaerales; family JAHDYP01; genus JBMTVN01. Next base: position 18,152 of record JBMTVN010000020.1, read on the forward strand.
GCCTGCCTCGGTCTGGAAAGCGAGGGGGGCTGCGAGTCCGAACCGTCGCTTGCGATTTGGATATATCGGGAGTGGAAAGCAGGCCAATCACTTGCTGAACAGTTTCCTGCCGCACCCGGATGTTCAGGTGGTTGCGGTGTGTGATGTGGACACGACGCGGCGGGAGCATTATAGCAAGAAGGTGGAGGAGTTTTATTCGGCGAAGCAGGACAAGGCCTTCAAGGGATGCGATGCGATGGAGGATTACCGGGAGCTGGTGGGGCGGGAGGATATTGATGCGGTGGTGATCTCGACACCCGACCACTGGCACGCCGCGCAGGCGATTCTGGCAGCGGAGCGGGGCAAGGACATCTATTGTGAGAAGCCGCTATCGCTGACGATCGCGGAGGCGCGGGCCATGGTGAAGGCGACAAGGGCAAACGAACGGGTATTTCAGACTGGTTCCATGCAGCGGAGCGATGGTGCCTTTTACCGGGCATGCACCCTGGTTCGGAACGGTGTGATTGGCGAAGTGAAGGAGGTGTATGTTTCGATTGGGGGGCCGAGCGATTGGTGTGATTTGCCGGAGGAGCCGATGGAGCCGGGTTTGGATTGGAACATGTGGCTGGGGCCGGCGCCGGTGCGACCCTACAACTCGGTGTTGAGTCCGCGTGGTGTGCATGACCATTTTCCAAACTGGCGTTCTTATCGCGAGTATTCCGGCGGAGGCATGACGGATTGGGGTGCGCATCATTTTGACATTGCGCAGTGGGGGTTGGGGATGGACGACAGTGGTCCTGTGGAGATTATTCCTCCGGGGGTTCAGGGAGTGGACAAGCTGACGTATCGCTATGCCAACGGTGTGGTGATGGTGCGTGGCGGGCTGGAGGGGTATGACTACGGTGTGGTGTTTGTGGGGACGAAGGGGAAGATTGCCGTGGATCGGGGCCGGTTCAAGGCGGATCCGGAGAAGCTGGGCGAGGTGGATCTGGACGCGTTGCCGGTGAAGTTGTACCGGAGCCGGAACCACTACCGGGATTTTGTGGAGAGCATTCATGCCAGGAAGAAGCCGATTTGCGATGTCGAGGTGGGTGCGAGGTCGGTGACGGTTTGCCATCTGGGCAACCTGGCCTACTGGAACAAGCGGGCCTTGCGGTGGGATCCGCAAGCCGAGCGCTTTATCGGGGATGCGGAAGCCAATACCTGGCTGGACCGAGAAAAACGTGATCCATGGAAGGCTTGAGTGCGGGTTGACCGCAGGCAGTGAACTGCGGGGTTGATTAGTAAGGAAGGCGGGTTGTGCTTTCGGCCATCCGACGTATGGTGATTTTCATCACCCTGCGTGTTTTGTCCGTGCCTGGAGGGCGTTGGAACGATGAAAAGCATCGGCACCAAATTCTCTGTGGCAGCAGGCCTATTGGCTTTGGTTTTTGCAGGCCTGCTGATGTATCGCACCTATACTTCAGCTCGCAACCACATGGCGGAGTTGGCGACGACCCAGGCGCGTCTGGCTCTGGAGTTTGATCTGGCAATCCGGAATTACGTGGCGAACTCGATTCGTCCCGAGATGCAGAAGCGGATTGGTCGCGACGAGTTCGTGCTTAAAGCGATGTCCACGTCCTATGTGGCACGCGAGATTTTCGACGAGGTCAGGAAATCCTTTGCAGACTATGTGATCAAGTTTTCTGCGGAGAACCCGAGGAACCGCAGCAATCTGCCGTCCGGGGAAGGGGAGGTGGAGCTGTTGCGGCTATTTGCGGAACGGCCGGACATTCAGGAATGGAGTGGGCAGATAACGCTGCGGGGAGTGAAATACTATGCGCATGCCAGTCCGATGCGGATTGAAACGGATTGTCTCCAATGTCACGGGCGACCGGAGGATGCTCCGCAGTCGCTTCTCGCCGACTACGGTAGTGAGGCTGGGTTTGGAAAGCGCTTGGGGGAGGTGGCGGGGATGGATCTTGTGGCGATTCCGGTATCCCGGGTGAACGAGATATTGGCGCATCAGGTTTGGGGTGATCTTGGAATTACGGGACTTTGGTTGGCGTCACTTTTGGGGTGCATTCTCCTGGTTTTTCGGCGGCTGGTGACCCGGCGGTTGGCTTGGATAAACCGTCATTTTCAGCTTGCTGCGGTGGAGCAGGGAGGTGTGGTGGCGGTCTCGCCTCTGGTGGTGCGGGGCCGGGATGAAATCGGGCTTCTGGCGGGGAGCTTTAATGGCCTGATGGGTCGACTGCGGGACCTGCAGGCGAATTTGGAGGAGCGGGTCCGCCACCGCACCGAACAACTTTCGCTCGTCAACAAGGATCTGGAGGAAGCGAAGGAGGCGGCTGAAGTGTCGAGTAAAGCGAAGGGTCAGTTTCTGGCGAACGTCAGCCATGAGATACGGACGCCGATGACAGCGGTCCTGGGGATGAACGAACTGATGTTGGCAACCAAGCTGGATCCCGAACAGCGGGAGTATGCCGAGGCGATCCATCAGTCGGCAGAGACCTTGCTGTCGTTGCTAAATGATATTCTGGATTTTTCGAAGATGGAGGCGGATAAGCTGGATTTGGAGTGGATTCCGTTTGCCATGGAGCGATGTGCGAGAAACGTGGTGGGGATTTTTACGTCGAAAGCCACGGAGAAGGGAATCGGGCTGAAGCTGGAGTATGATTCGGAGTTGCCCGCGCTGGTCAGGGGAGATCCGGGGCGGTGCCAGCAGGTGCTCATGAACCTGGTAAGCAACGCGGTGAAGTTTACCGCGAAGGGGGAGGTGGTGTTGAGCCTGCAACGGAAGGGAGTGGCCAGTCGGCCGGGGCGGGTCTTGGTGGCTGTGGAAGTGCGGGATACCGGCGTGGGAATGAGTGAGGAGGAAATGTCGCGATTACTCCAGCCGTTTGCGCAGGCGGATCTGTCCACGACGCGACGTTATGGCGGCAGTGGGTTGGGGTTGGTGATCTGTGACAAGCTGGTGGCCCTCATGGGCGGGAAACTCACGATTCAGAGTCGCCCCAGGGCAGGCACAAGCGTGCAGTTTTGCGTGGAGCTGGAGGAAGTGGTTGGTGGGACGATGGCGGATATGGCCGGAGGGACGAAGGCGCAGGGAACAGCCTGCACCTGCAGCATTCGTGTTCGGTCTGCTGGTCGACCCCTGAAGGTGTTGGTGGTGGAGGACACTGTGGCCAACCAGAAGCTTCTGCGGCGCTTGCTGGAGAAGGTCGGGCATGTCTGCGAGCTTGCGTCAGACGGACAGCAGGCGATAGAGGCGATACAGCGTGGAAAGTACGACGTGGTTTTAATGGATTGCCAGATGCCGGTGATGGACGGGTTTGAGGCCACCCGCAGGATTCGTCAGTGGGAGAAGCAGGGCGGGGTAGCGCGGACCCCCATAGTGGCGCTGACGGCCTCGGCGATGAAAGGCGACCGGGAGGCATGCCTCAAGGAGGGGATGGACGATTACCTCACCAAGCCGATTGTCATGCAGGGTTTGTTTAGTCTGCTGGAACGAATGGGAGGGGGTGAGACGGACGTGGAGGCAGCTGAGGTTGGGGCTGAGGAGCCGGCTGCGGTGGGGGAGCCATTGGATCTGGAGGCGGTGCGGTCGATGATTGGCAGTGACCCGGAAGTGCTGAAGGATATGTTGGGGACGTATCTGGAGGAGAATCGAGGAAGGATGAAGGCGCTGCGGGATGCCTTGGAAGCCGGGGATGCGGAGGGGGTAAAGTCGTTGGCGCATGGAATCAAGAGCGCGTCCTTAAACTTCCATGCCGAGTTCATCGCATCCCTGGCGAGGGAGCTGGAGGGGCTGGCCAAAGCCGGTGGATTGGCGGGCGGGAAGCGGCTTCTGGAGAGTATGGAGGAGGAGTTGCAGCGGATTGAGGCGGTGGAGGTGGAGGCATGAGGTGCAGGATGAGGATTTCGGCCAGGGTTCAGACTGCGGAGCGGGCTTGACGCATTGACGTGTGGAACCTAGGTTCCGACCTTCCCGCGCTGGAAGCGGCTTGTTTCTCTATGTCGGTCCACGTGACGGGAGTTTTGTTTCTGCGAAAGGACTGCTTGTGAACGTGACATTGGAACATTTGGGGCCATGCAAGAAGCTGTTGCGCGTGGTGGTGGAGACTGATGCTGTGGAAGCGGTGTTTGACACCGTGACGAAGGACTATGTGAAGTATGCCCGCCTGCCGGGTTTTCGTCAGGGCAAAGCACCGCGGCATCTGGTAGCCAAGGCGTTTGACGACCGTATCAAGGAAGATGTGCGGCGGAGGCTGGTGTCGGACAATCTGCGCAAGGCCTTGGAGGGCGAGAAGTTGCATGTGGTAGGCGCACCGGACGTGGAGGAGATTCACTTCGCGAAGGGTGAGCAATTTCAGTTTGCGGCGACGGTGGAGACGGCGCCCGAATTTGAGCTTCCAGACTACATGGGTATTCCCCTGAAGAAGGAAGTCCGGTCGGTGACTGAAGAGGACATCAGCCGCGCGGTTGAATTGCTGCGCGAGCAACGTGCCACCTACGTGGACGTGGAGCGTCCGATTCAGGAAGGTGATTTTGCTGTAGTGGATTACAAGGGGACCTGCGAGGGCAAACCGATCACCGAGTGGGCGCCGACGGCGAAGGGCCTTACGGAGAAGCAGGATTTCTGGCTGCAGATTACGCCTGAGTCCTTTATTCCGGGCTTTACGCAGCCTTTGGTGGGTGCCAAGGCTGGCGAAACCAAGACCGTGGAGCTGCAGTTCCCCGAGGATTTCGTAGCGAAACAGGTTGCGGGCAAGCAGGGAGCCTTCGAGGTCACAGTCAAATTTGTGAAGGAGAAGGCGTTGCCTGAGCTGAACGACGAGTTTGCCCAAGTGTATGGTGCCGAGAACGTGGACACGCTGACCGAGGGTGTGCGGCGTGATCTCGAGAACGAGCTCAACTATAAACAGCGCCGTGCGACCCGCGGACAGCTGGAGAAGACGCTTTTGGAGCGTGTTCAGTGTGAACTGCCGGAGTCGGCGGTCGAGCGGGAGACACGCAATGTGGTCTACAACATCGTTCGTGAGAATACCGAGCGCGGTGTAGCCCGGGAAGTGATCGACCAGCAAAAGGACCAGATCTTCACCCACGCGAGCTCGAGCGCCAAAGACCGGGTGCGGTTGGCATTCATCCTGGGACGGATTGCGGAAAAGGAAGGGATTACAGCCTCGCGGGAAGAGATTTCGCAGCGGATCATGTTCCTCTCTCACCAATACAACATGAAACCTGAGAAGCTCGTGAAGCAGCTGCAGGAGCGTGGCGGCATTGAGGAGATTCAGGAGCAGATCCTTTGCAATAAAGTCCTCGATATGCTGGAAGAGAAGGCCGCGATCGAGGAGGTTCTGCCTCCGAGCGGCACGCCCGCCTAAGCTCGACCATTCCCATTCACCACGGAACCGCGCGCCGGTTCCGTGGTTTTTTTTTGGCAAGAATTCCTCGGCTTGTGGATTGTCAATGCCAGTGCGGGGGCTTAGGTTCCCGGCGGTCCTGGAAGGGTGGAGGGTCGCTTCTTCCGCTTCGGCGGAGGAGGAGGAAAGTCCGAACACCGTAGGGCGCGATGCCGCGCAATCCTGCTGCAGTTCCGTGTAAACGGAATGAATGCCGGCGTAAGCGCGGGAGACTTTGGCGAAAGCCGGGGTCGACGGAAAGTGCCACAGAAAATATACCGCCTCTTGTCCTTGTGGCAGGGGGTAAGGGTGAAAAGGCGGGGTAAGAGCCCACCGCCCCGAGAGTAATCAAGGGGGCAGGGAAAACCCCATCGGGTGCAAGGCCAAATAGGGGACCTTGGAGCGGCCCGCTCCGTGTCGACCGGCCTTCGGGCTAGCCGACGGGTTCCGGGTATGCGCCGCTGAGATAAATGATCCTCTCCCCTGAAGAAATTCAGGGCAGACAGAACTCGGCTTACAGCCCTTCCAGGGCTCTTTTTTTGGTCGCAGGTGTCGGAGCAATAGCGTTTGGCAACGCGTTTTTGCTTGTTGCAGGGGTAGTGTGGACCTTTACCCTCTCGGATATGTTCGAAATGACAGATAGAGCCTTTTTTGCCGTGGCTGTCGCCGTATATGGCATTTGCTCCATCTACTCATTTTTCCTCTGGCGCAGGGGCTTCCGGCGGGATGAATGGATCAGCTATTTGATGCTGCTGGTGGCTTTTGGTTTTCATGCCACGGCGATGTTGAAGCGGGGTTTTTCACTGAGCAGCTGTCCGGTCACGAACCTGTATGAGGCGATCTCCTTCACGCTGTGGAGTATCACCGGGACCTATTTGGTGCTGGGGTGGTGGCGACGGTTCAGGTTCTTGGGAGCTTTTGCGTCGCCGGTGTTATTCTGTGTGGGGGTATTTGCCCTCTTTCCGGAGCTGGATCTGCCCGGGGACGAACCGAATTTTCTGAAAGGCTGGTCCAGCCTGCATGCTTCGTTGATCATGCTCGCCTATGGGGCCTTTGGCTTGGCCTCGGTGGCCGGTGTGATGTACCTGACCCAGGAACGGGACTTGAAGCAGCACAAGGCGAGGGCAGTCATGTCACTGTTGCCTCCCATGGGTCGGTTGGAGGCAACCATTGGGCGTTTGATTCTGGTGGGTTTTGCCTTGTTGACGGTGGGTCTGGTCCTGGGGGGACGCACGCTGAAGGCTCGAGAGCTGGGTTACTCGCTTTGGGATACGAAGATTCTTTGGTCGGGGCTGGTTTGGGCAATCTATCTTGTGTTGCTGGTCATGCGCTGGCGTTTTGCCCAGCGCGGGCGGCGGATGGCCTGGGGTGTGGTCGCCAGTTTCCTCTTTGTCCTGCTAACCTTCTGGGGGACGAACCTGATGTCTGGGATTCACCATCCGCAGCCAGAAGTGAAACCCGACGCAAAGGTGCAGCAGAGATCTGTTCCCGGAGATCGCTTGGATCTCGTGCGTTTCGAAGCTGCGTCAGGCTCCGGTGGCGAATGGGTGGGCTTTTCTGTTCGCGGGTGGCCTGGGGAGGCGGGTTTAGTCTAGTTATGCCTGTTCTTGTTGCCGGCCTTAGTCATCGCACATCACCCGTAGAGTTGCGGGAAAGGTTTGCCTTTGGGGATCCGGTTTTGGCGGATGCCCTGCAACGTTTGCGGAGCCAAGGGCACGCAGAGGAGGCGGTGGTCGTTTCGACCTGTAACCGGGTGGAGATCTACGTTGCGGCAGAGCCGGGGGAGCCGGCGGCATTGGATGGACTGCGCCGTTTCTTGTTGGAGCATGCGAAGCATGAGGGGCCCCTAACAGAGGAGATCTACACGCTGGCTGAACCGCAGAGCATCGAGCATTTGTTTCGGGTGGTGTCGGGGCTGGACTCAATGGTGTTGGGTGAGACCGAGATCCTGGGGCAGGTCAAGAAGGCCTATGATACGGCTCTGAAGCTGGGTTCGACCGGGGGACGGCTCAACAAGGTTTTTCAACGAGCCTTCAATGTGGCCAAGCAGATCCGGACCGAGACGATGATCCAGCGGGGGACGGTTTCGGTGGCTTCGGTAGCGGTCGATCTGGCAGGCAAAATCTTTGATACCCTCAAGAACTGCACTGTGATGGTGTTGGGGGCCGGGGATACCAGCGAGAAGGCGGCCAAGGCACTGCTAAGCCGCGGGGCTCGCAGGTTGATTGTGGCTAACCGCACACTTGAACGCGCCCAGACTCTGGCAGCGGAACTGGGAGGGGAAGCTGTGGCCTTCGATCGTTGGCCCGAAACCTCGGTGGAGGTGGACATCATTGTATCCAGCACCGCAGCCACGGAGTATGTGATCGATCGTCCGCGACTGGAGCCTTTGATGAAAGAGCGCCGCTACAGGCCGCTCCTGCTGGTGGATATTGCCGTGCCGAGGGATATCGATCCGGCGGTGAACTTTCTGGAGAACGTCTACGTTTACAACATTGATGATCTGCATGCGATTGCGGATGACTCCATGCAGCAGCGTCGTGAAGAGATCGCCCGCTGTGAGGAGTTAGTACGGTTAAGGGCCGCATCCCTGTTAATGGACCCGCGCAAGCACGGGTGGGCCGGCCGCAGTCCGGATGAGGCCGGAGTGTTATTGGAGAAACCTGAATAATGTCTGCAGAACGTCCGATCATTCTGGCCACGCGGGGAAGCGCGTTGGCTTTAGCCCAGGCGAATATGGTGTTGGCGCAGTGTCGGCAGTCTTTTCCCGACCTGCAATTTGAGATTCAGATCATCAAGACCACGGGAGACAAGAAGCTGACTGCTTCGATGGCTCAGCCCGATCCTTCACTGCCGAAAGGACTGTTCACCAAGGAGCTGGAGGTGGCGTTGCTCAACGGAGAAGCAGATCTTGCTGTGCATAGCCTCAAGGATCTTCCGACTGAACTGCCCTCAGGCCTGATGCTGGGGGCTGTAGGGGTGAGGGCGGACGTGCGGGATGTTCTGATTTACCGCGATGCCGGGGGAGGTGCGCGCGGCTACGGGGCAGGGTTGCAGGTGCGGGATTTGCCGACCGGGGCGGTCGTGGCTACCAGCAGCACGCGGCGCAGGGCCCAGTTGCTGGAGCTGAATCCCGGACTCGAGATTGTTGAGATTCGCGGTAATGTGGCTACCCGGTTGCGCAAGGTGGCTGAGCAAGCCGAGCTGGATGCCACCTTGCTGGCGGCAGCGGGTTTACACCGGCTGCATTATCGATTTACCGACGACGGCTTTCTCCTGGGTGAGGATGTGCCAGCGGGGTTGAGGGCCAGTATGATTCCCGCCGAGGATATGCTTCCGTGTGTGGGGCAGGCGGCGATTGGTATCGAGGTTCGCACGGGAGACGAGCAGATCGCCAAGGTTTGTAGCGCCTTGAACGACGAGGTGACTTTCAGCAGTGTAGTCGCTGAGCGGTCTTTCCTGCGCGCCATGGGGGGGGGGGGGCAAAGTCGTGTTGGCGCTCATGCTGTGGGGGGGGGGGGGCGGCGTCGGGG
>JBMTVN010000021.1:0-26735 GCA_049451415.1 Limisphaerales bacterium
CCCCCCCCCCCCCCCCCCCCCCCCCCCCCCCCCCCCCCCCCCCCCCCCCCCCATTACAGGGCAGCGGGCCCGCGGCCGGGCTGGCGGTGCTGGTCTGGCAATTTGTAGAGCGCTTTGGATTGGGAGCCTTGGGAATCGTGGTTGTCGGCGCCGGGCTTCTGCAGGTGTTGTCGGGGTGGCTGAAGTTGGGGCGTTGGTTTAGGGCGGTCTCGCCTGCGGTGATTCAGGGCATGTTGGCTGGGATTGGTGTGCTGATTTTTGCCAGCCAGTTTCACGTGATGGTGGATGACAGTCCGAAATCTTCTGGCTGGCTGAACCTGCTCACCATTCCGTCAGCCTTGGTGAAGGGGATCTTTCCGTTGGACGGATCCGTGCATCATCTGGCAGCGATGGTAGGATTAGTCTCGATCATCAGCATTATTCTTTGGAACAAGTATCGGCCGGCTGTGCTGAAGGCGATTCCGGGGCCCTTGGTTGCGGTGGTTCTTGCAACCATTCTTGCGGGGGTGATGCGGTTGCCGATTCAATACGTGAACATTCCGGAGAACCTGCTTTCCAACTTTAACTTTCCGGAGTGGGGTAATCGTGAGCTGTGGCTGGAGCCCAAATTGTGGGGGGCGATCCTTGGGTTTGCGGTGATCGCAAGTGCGGAGACCTTGCTGTGCGCCACCGCGGTGGATCGCATGCATGATGGTCCGAGGACACAATATGACCGGGAATTATTGGCCCAGGGAGTTGGCAACATGCTTTGCGGTGTGCTCGGTGCTTTGCCGATCACCGGGGTGATTGTGCGGAGTTCTGCGAACTTGGAGGCGGGGGCGAAGACCCGGTATTCGGCGGTCATGCACGGTGCGTGGATCCTGTTATTTGTGGCTCTACTGCCTTTTGTTATCCGGCTGGTGCCGACTGCCTCGCTGGCGGCGATTCTGGTCTACACCGGTTTCAAGCTGGTGAATCCTGCCGCTATCCGGAAACTCTGGGAGGTTGGACGGGGAGAGGTGGTGATCTACGCCTCCACTCTGTTGGCGATCGTGGCGACGGATCTGTTGACCGGTGTTCTGGTCGGGTTTGGACTGGCTTTGTTGCGTCTGCTTTACACCCTCACGCACCTGGAGCTGATCAAGCAGGTTAGTGCTGATGGTGCTCGTATTGACGTCGGGTTGAAGGGGGCGGCGACCTTCATCCAGCTGCCGAAGATTGCGGAATTGCTGGAGAGTCTTGATGAGAGGGCCGAGGTGCATTTTCACCTCGGTTCCCTCGCCTACGTTGACCATGCCATATTGGAGATGATTACTGAGTGGCATCAACGTCGGGGCGGGCAGGTTTCCCTGGAGATGGATGAGTTGCGGGCGCGGGCCGGCGGGCGCTTGGTGCTGCCCGAGATCAAGACCTTGCCCAAAGCAGGAGCCTCTCCTGGGTTGTCGATGAGTAGCGCATAGATTTGTGTGGCAGGTTCCTTGGGTGGATGGGTGTTTGACTGAGCACTGCATCGCCCCGGGAAAGCGGCCCGGCCGTTTGGCCGGGTCGCTCATTTTGTCTTCGGAACGGACGCCAACACACCTACACAGGGTTCTGCAACCGCCAATGGAGGCGAATAGCAGTGCTTGGGACCGAGTGGGCTCAGGCCCGAGTCCCTGAAACTACTGAACACCGGCGGTGTCAGCGGGGCTGGTGGGATTGGACTTCTGGTTCCCGGCTGGGGGTTTGTGGGGGCTGCTGGCCAACGGAGGATTGCATGGGGGCGGAGTTCTTCGTTAAATGCGCCCGCCTCAGCCCTGAATAATTGCGATGACTTCTCGTCTTAAATGCCTTCTGTGCCTTGTTTTGGGATTAGCAGCAACGGGGGATTGCTTTGCTGTCCGTCATCCCCATGTGCTTTTGGTGCTGTTGGACGACATGGGTTATGGGGATGCGGGCTGTTTTAATGTGGGTTCGAAGATCGCAACTCCGAGTTTGGATCGGTTGGCGAGAGAGGGGTTGAGGTTTACGGATGCGCATGCGGCGGGGCCGTTGTGTCATCCTTCGAGATATGGCCTGATGACCGGCGAATTTCCTGTGAGGACGGATGTGTCGGTTTGGCCGCGTCAGCCTTTGATCCGGGAGGGGCAGGTGACCGTGGCGTCGATGTTGAGATCGCGCGGGTATCGCACGGCGATGGTGGGGAAGTGGCATTTGGGTTTTGCGGAGGAGGGGTATGACAGGGCTTTACGGGGTGGGCCGGTGGATCGTGGATTTGAGAGTTTCTTTGGCATTCGGGCGTCGACGGATATTCCACCCTATTTCTACATCCGTGGGGATCGTGCGGTGGAGCCGCCCAGCGGGAGGATAGGGGCGAGTTCGACGGATGGCTGGTCGCCGATTCAGGGAGCGTTTTGGCGGGAGGGAGGGATTGCGCCGGGGCTGGATTTGGCGGAGGTGCTGCCGCGCTTTACTGAGGAGGCGGAGGGTGTGATTCGAAGGCATGGGGCGGAGGCTGGAGAGAAGCCGTTGTTTTTGTATGTGGCTTTCCCGGCTCCACACACGCCGTGGTTGCCTGCGGAGGAGGATCGCGGCAAGAGCGGGGCCGGGTTGTATGGAGATTTTGTGGTGATGGTGGACAGGATGGTGGGGAGACTACTGGGTGCCCTGGATGAGGCGGGGATGACGGACGATACCCTGGTGATTTTGACTTCGGACAATGGTCCCGTGTGGTATGAGGCGGACATGGAGCGTTTCGGGCATGATTCTGCGGGGGGTTGGCGGGGCATGAAAGGGGATGCGTGGGAGGCGGGGCATAGGATGCCTTTCATTGTCCGGTGGCCGGGGCGGGTGAAGAGGGGGCAGGTTTCGCGGCAGATGATCTGTTTTACTGATGTGCTGGCGACCTTGGCGGAGGTGACCGGCGAACGGTTGCCGGAAGGGCAGGGGCGGGACAGTGTGAGTTTCCTGCCGGTCTTGTTGGGGGATCAGACTGAGTGCGAGGCGATCCGCGGACCGGTGGTGATGCAGTCTGCGAGTGGATTGATGATGGTTAGGTCGGGGGATTGGAAGCTGATCGACGGGCGGGGGTCGGGAGGGTTTTCGGGGCGGGGAAGGAGTGGTGGTGAGGATGGTCCGGAGGGACAGTTGTATCATTTGGGGGACGATCCGGGTGAGACCCGGAACTACTATGAGGAGCGCGGCGATGTGGTGGGGCGATTGAGGGTGGAGCTGAGGAGTGTGGTGGAGGAGGAGCGTTGATGTGAGGTTTGCGAGGATTCCATTTTGGGGTGGCACTGGCGGGGTAAAGGCAGTGGTCGTGCTGTTGTTGTGTCTTGGCCTGGGAGGTGTGGTTTCGGGACAGGATTTCGGGGTGGGGTTCGCGGATTCCCTGTTGCTTCCGCCGGCGGTAGAGCGTCGGGTGGATTACGTGGCAGATGTGCGTCCAATACTGAGCCGGCACTGTTTTTCGTGTCATGGTCCGGAGAAGCAGAGTGCGGGGTTGCGGTTGGACGTGAAAGCGTTGGCTTTGGCTGGCGGGGATGGGGGGGCTTGTATTGAGGTGGGGGACAGTAGTGGGAGCGCGATGATCCGATATGTGGGCGGTTTAGTGCAGGGGATGGAGATGCCGCCGCCAAAGCCGGGCAGGGAGAGGGTGACTGATGCAGAGCTGGGGATCTTGCGGGCTTGGATTGATCAGGGGGTGGAGTGGCCGGAGGGGGTTGATCAAGCGAGCGTTGAGGATTCTGCGGATTGGTGGTCGTTGAGTTTGTTGGAGCGTCCGGAGGTGCCGGAGCCGGGGGGCGGCTTTGCCGGCTGGGTCAGGAATCCGATTGATTCCTTTGTGGGTGCGAAGCTGGCTGAGAAGGGGCTAAGGCCGTCGCCGGAAGCCGGCCGGGCGACACTGATCAGGAGGTTGTATTTCGACTTGGTCGGGCTTCCGCCTTCGCCGAAGGAGGTGCGCGAGTTTATGGCTGATGAGAGGGCGGATGCGTATGAGCGGTTGGTAGATCGCCTGCTGGCGCGGCCGGAGTATGGGGAGCGGTGGGCTCGGCACTGGCTGGATGTGGTCCATTACGGGGATACGCATGGGTATGACAAAGACAAGCCGCGTCCGAATGCGTGGCCGTATCGGGACTATGTGATTCGCGCATTTAACGAGGACAAGCCCTATGGTCGTTTTGTGCGGGAGCAGGTGGCGGGGGATGTGTTGTATCCGGGGACACGGGATGGGGTGGAGGCGTTGGGTTTTATTGCCGCGGGACCCTGGGATTTCATTGGGCACGCGGAGGTATCGGAGGACAAGGTGGACGGGCAGATTGCCCGCCATTTGGATCGGGACGACATGGTTGCCAACACCATGGGGACCTTCACGAGCCTGACGGTGCATTGTGCGCAGTGTCACAATCACAAATTTGATCCGATTACCCAGGAGGACTACTACAGTCTGCAGGCGGTTTTTTCCGCCTTGGACAGGGCGGACAAGCGATATGACAAGGATCCGGAGGTGGGTGCGCGACGTCGGGCATTACGGGAGCGCAGGAGCAGTCTGGAGGTGATACGGGATGAGCTGGGGGGCAGGGTGAGGGAGTTGGGTGGAGAGTCGTTGTTGTTGGTGGAGGGCGAGCTGCGGAAGTTGCAGGAAGCGAAAGAGGGTGAAGGCCAGCGGCCGGAGTTCGGGTATCACAGTGGGATCGAATCCATTGAGGGGACCATGAAGTGGGTTGAGGTCGATTTGGGGAGGGAGGTGGCGATTGCGCGGATTGGTTTGGTGGGGGCCCGGGACAGCTTTAACAACATTGGGGATGGCTTCGGCTTCCCGGTGCGGTATCGGGTTGAGGTCCGGGGGGAGGGCGATAATCCACCGCGGGTGGTGGTGGATCTTTCGGTGCAGGATCAGCCGAATCCCGGCGTGGTGCCGCAGCGGCATGACTTGGGGGGAGAGGTTGGCCGGTATGTCCGCGTGGTGGCGACGAAGCTTGCGCCCCGGCAGGGGGATTACATTTTCGCGTTGGCGGAATTGGAGGTGGAGGAAGTTGGCGGAGAGAATGTGGCGAGAGGGGCGGTGGTTACGGCTTTGGATTCCATTGAGGCGCCTGACCGTTGGGGGAAGGGGAACCTGGTAGATGGCATATATCCGGGCGTGGTGATGGACCGGAGCGGGGCCATCGCCGCTTTAGAGGCCAGTCGTGAGGCGGTTTTGCGGGAGCGGATTCCGGAGGAGTTGCTTCGGGCGCAGGAGGGGAATAGCAACGCCCTTGAGGAAGTGGAAGCTCTGCTGCAGGACTTGCCCGGTGAGAGTGTGGTCTATGCGGGTACGGTTCATTTTGGTGAGGGGGCCTTTCGCGGGACCGGAGGGCGGGGAGGCAAGCCGAGGACGATTCACCTTTTGCGACGTGGGGATGTTCGGCAGCAGGGGATGGAGGTGGTGCCGGGTGCGGTACTTGCGGTGTCCCAGGTTAGCGGCCGGTTCGAGTTGGGAGAAGATTCAGGGGAGGGGGATCGTCGCGCAGCATTGGCGGAGTGGTTGACCGACCGGAACAATCCCTTGACGTGGAGGAGCGTGGTCAACCGGTTGTGGCAGTATCATTTCGGCCGCGGGATTGTGGAGACTCCCAATGATTTCGGGCGCATGGGACAGCTGCCGACGCATCCGGAGCTGCTGGACTGGCTGGCGGTGGAGCTGCGGGACGGCGGTGAATCGATTAAGCGGATTCAGCGGTTGATGGTGATGAGTGCGACGTATCGCCAGGTATCGGTGGTGCCCGGGGAGGAGGAGGCGTTGCGGCTGGCTTGGGGCGAGGCAGAGCGGCTGGATGCCGGGAACGTTTACTTATGGAGGATGAATCGACGGCGACTGGAGGCTGAGGCCATTCGGGATGCGGTCTTGTGGGCGAGCGGGAAGCTGGACACGACTATGTTTGGTCCGGGCTTTGAGGACTTTGTGGTGGAGAAGCCGGAGCACTCTCCTCATTACCAATATCATTTGTATGATCCGGAGGATGAGGCCACGCATCGGCGTTCCGTGTATCGCTTTCTGGTGAGGTCACAGTTGCAGCCATTCATGAGCACGTTGGATTGCGCTGATCCCTCGATGCAGGTGGGCAAGCGAGGTGAGTCGTTATCGCCACTGCAGGCACTGGCATTGCTGAACAACAGCCTGGTATTGGCGATGTCGCGATACATGGCTGAACGGCTGGAGGCGGGTCAGGGCAGCATTGAAGAGCAGGTGAGGGAGGGGGTTTGGCTAGCTTTGGGCAGGGCACCAACGGAGCGGGAAGCAGCAGTGTTGGCGGCCTATGCCAGCCGACACGGCCTGGCGAATTATTGTCGGCTTCTCTTCAACCTTAATGAGTTTAGTTTTGTGGACTGATTTATGTCTGATCAGCGGCATCCATCGAAGTGGCACCGGGCCGGTCTGGCGAGGTTGGGGATGACACGTCGGGACTTTCTCTGGCGTGCGGGGGGTGGGTTGGGGGGCATTGCCTTGTCATCCATGCTGGGGGGGGATTCGCTGATGGCGGGTGCGGGGAGCGGTGCGTGGCCGGGGCAGCTGCATTTCCCCCCGAAGGCCAAGCGGGTGGTGCAGCTATTCATGGCGGGGGCGGCGAGCCACATTGACTTGTTTGACTACAAGCCGTTGCTGGCTGAGCGGCATGGCGAGAAGTGGGATGCGGGGGAGAAGGTAGAGTTGTTTCAAAGTGAGCCGGGGAGTGTTTTTGCATCGCCTTGGTCGTGGAAACAGTATGGCGAGTGCGGGAAATACTTGAGCGAGGTGGTGGCGGACCTGGGGGTGTGTGCGGACGACATGGCATTCGTGCATGACGTCGTGGGGAAGACGGGGGTGCACAGCCAGGCCACCTATTTACAGGCCACGGGTTTTCAGCTGCCGGGGTTTCCGGGGATGGGTTGTTGGGTGAGTTATGCGCTGGGCAGTCTGAACGACAATCTGCCGACCTTCGTGGTTCTGCCGGATCATCGGGGGTTTGCGTCGAACGGGCCGAAGAACTGGGACGCGGCGTTTTTATCCGGTGAACACAGTGGGACGATGATTTATCCTGGCAGGCCTACGCCGATCAGCGATTTATTTCCCGGGGCGGCGGGCAGTTACATTACTCCGGAGAGCGAGATCGAGGCGCTACGGGTCATGGGGGATTTAAATGGGGAGCATGCTGCGTTGCGCGGGGAGGATGGGAGGTTGGAGGCGAGGATTCGGAGTTACGAGCTGGCGGCGCGGATGCAGCTGGCGGCACCGGATGCGCTGGATATTTCCAAGGAGCCGGCGCATGTCATGAAGCTCTATGGGCTGGACCATGGGCAGACGACCTTTGACAAGGAGATCAACCCCTTGGAAGAGACGGATGTGTTCAGCCGAAAGTGTCTGGTGGCTCGGAGGCTCCTGGAGAGAGGAGTTCGTTTTGTGCAGATCTGGTCGGGTAACGACAATGGATTTCCACGTCGAAACTGGGATTCGCACGAGGACCTTGAGCGCGACCACGGGCCTCTGGCGCGGGGGATGGCGAGGGGTGCGTCGGCGCTGATTCAGGACCTGAAGCAACGGGGGTTACTGGAGGACACCATTGTCTTATGGACCACCGAGTTTGGTCGCATGCCCTGCGCGCAGGGTGGCAAGGGGAGGGATCATAATCCTTTCGTGTTTACCAACTGGTTATGCGGTGGCGGCATCAAGGGGGGGGTGAGTTATGGTTCCAGTGATGAGTGGGGTTACAAGCCTGCCGACAGGAACAAGTACAGCCAGGTCTACGACGTGCATGCCACGGTGCTGCGGCTGTTGGGGTTGGATCACGAGAGGTTGACCGTGAGGAACAACGGTATTGACCGGCGGCTTACGGATGTTCACGGGCACGTGATCGAGGATTTGATCGCCTAGGTTTGGGCAGGGCCCCCTCCGGCGCCTCTACGGAATTTCATGTAGGCGGAAATAGCGGCCTGTTTCCTCAATGACAAACTCCTGTTCCAGGGTCTCTTCCTCGGCCACAAAGGGATTTCCTGCTGGCAGCCAATCCACCATGTTGGCGGATGACTCCAGTTGGTAAACCCGCCCTAGAGTCATGCCCAGAGTCACAGCTACCCTAGTGTAACGGATCTGTAGCCAGTTGTCCCTGGCAGCGTCAGCAATACGAACCCTTGGAAGATAGGTATATCCACTCCCAGGGTTGGTTATCTCGATAGAGGTAATAATTCCGTTCTGGATTACAGCCAGAGCTTCGGCGCCTTGACCCCCACCGCCTGTCAGGATAATTGCCGGGGTCGTCGAATAACCATTGCCCGGATCAGTGATGATCACCCTCGTTACGAGACCATCCACCACTTCCGCTTTGGCCTCGGCACGACGGGGCCTTGTTTCGTAGGCATACAGTGCGGCTACCTCGTTGGAGGTCAGAGCCCGATTGTAGATGCGGATCTCGTCGAGCGTGGCCTCAGCCAGAGCCTCGCTTGCGTCTGTCAGGCTCGCGCTTCCCCCGATTGTGATTCTCCCGCTGCTGAAGTCCGGGGATAGCGGGAAATAATCTGACTCGTATGCCGGAAGTCCGTTGACGAAAAGCTGCCAGGTCTCCCCGCGTACCACTGTCAGGTGCGTCCAAGTCAGGTCAGGGACGAGTTGATCACTGTCTGGTCCGAAGTTGGCCTGTCGGTTGACCTGGTTTGCCGACAGCCAGTAGTCAGCATGGAAACCTAGCTCACCAGCTTGATCGGGTGGAAAGCCGGCACCATTCCGGCCAAGCGCGACGGCACCTGCTTGCGCGATTCTTTGGCTCTCAATCTCGATGACATTTTGTCTCACTGAGGAAGGCGACTCCCACTGGGCCCACATCGAAACAGAGAAGCGGTCATTAAATGGGTTGGGAGATAGAGTGCTTTGGAGAATGTTCTCAATCCGGGAAAACTTACCAGCCAGCAGATTGCCATTCAGATCTAATCCGGGTTCCAGTGTGCCGGATAGATCATTCTGGTTCAGGCTGTGGTCGGTTGCATCACCGCTGAAGGGATAGTAGGCGACTAAACCGCTGGTCAGGAAGAGGTTTTCCGGTTGCTGAGATTCGTAGGCGTGAAGCTGGAGAACCTCCGACTCGGACAAAGCACGGTCGTAAATGCGGATATCATCCAGGGCACCTTGAAACGAAGCCATATCGAAAAAGCCCCCGATCCAGAAATCTCCTTCCGCCGTGTTTATTTGAAGGTTGGGGTCTGGCATCTCCTGCCAGGCAATCTGCCGTCCGTTATGAAAAGTCGTTACCGTGTTCGTTTCAACTACCACCACCAAGTGGCTCCACATTGGTTCAAAAAGGGCTGCATCCACGGCACCGAAGTAGCCGCCAGCGCCACTTTGCGGGCTGCTGAAATCCACCTTGAATCCTCCATAGCTGGTGAAGCCGATGGAGAGACTCCTTCCACCCTGATCGGTCAGGAAATCCTGTTTCCCTGAATAGACCAGCGATATCGGTCGCCATGGTTCGCGTGGTAATCCTTCATCCATTCTATACCACAGAGAAAAACTTCGATTTGCTCCCGCGGATGGGAGTGATCCGCCATCGGGTGATGCTTCGCGAATCACCACGGCTGAACCGAGGCCTTCATCGAAATGCATGGCTGCGCCGAGCACATGGAAGCGGTTGGCTATGGGCCTGATATGAAATGCTTCGACGATGAGTTGATTTGCGCTCTGATTGTCCACTGACCTGTCGAAGGGCAGGTAAGCGACAAGGCCATCGGTGAGCCACCCCGGTTGTGCTTTGGCGAGGATTGGAGAGAGCAACCAGAGAGAACAACAAACTCCTATCATCCAAGTGCTGACCATTCTGTGCACTGTCATACTTCTTGGGGTGTTCATGTTTAGTTTGGGCGAGCCCAGTGTATCTTCAACAAATCGGCGGTGTCTAATAAAAGGCGTCGAAAGCCGGCCTAATCGTCTATTGGACGGTTGATGGATATAGAATAAAGCTATTAAACAAAAAGCTTTTGGCTATTTGACGATCGCATTCCCCGTGGACACTATGATCCGGCCCGGCATTCTGGATTTTCCTCGGCGTCGGGTAACAACTCTATGTCGTATTCAAGAGTTCTTGCTGTTTCTCGGAGCCAAGCAATGCCCTTCGCTTTCATGAGGGCAGGTAGTCTTCTCGCTGCATCTCTTATTCTTTTGGTTAACGGTGTACAGGCTCAGTGGATCACTCAGACGGTAGAGCTGAAGCAAGGTTGGAACGCAGTCTTTTTGCACATTGATGCGACGCACGCGTCTTTGGATTCCATTTTGGCGGCCGACCCGAGCCATCCGATTCAGGAGGTGTGGCGATGGAATCCCGCTGGAACCGAGCAGTTCATTGATAACCCTCTGGCTCCCGTAAACCAAGTTTCTGAGTGGACGAAATGGGATCGGTTGAATCCGGGTCTTGGCTTGCAAATGCTCGGGGGGGACACCGCCTACCTGGTTCGCGTAGACAGCGCCTTTGTTGGCACCTACAGATGGTCGGTGGTAGGAAAGCCGGTTCTGCCCAGGTCGGTCTGGCGGGTGGATGGACTGAATCTAATTGGCTTCGCTACTTCTCCGGACTCTCCTCCACGCTTCTACGAATTTCTACAAAACGCCACTGCCTTGGACGAGGTGTCGACTGAGATTTTCCAGTATAAGGGTGGGGACTTGGGGGAGAACAACCCTGCAGCGATTGTGGGTCAGTTATTGGAAACAACCCCAGTGCGCAGGGGGGAGGCGTTCTGGATTCGCAATGGGCAGGTCTTCAATCGCTATTTTGGCCCCTTTGAAATTGCGAACGTCACCATGGGTTCCCTGCGGTTCGGGTCATCCCTATCCACCCTGTCCTTTCGATTGAGAAATCTATCGCCCAATGCGCTCACGATTAGCGCGTCCCTAGTGGAGTCTGAGGCTGCACCGGTTGGCCAGGCTGCGCCAGTGGATGTTCCTCCCCTCCTGCTGCGTGGGAATATCGATTTCACGGACTTGACCTACGGCTACACTAACATGCCTGTGGGGGTGACGCGGACATGGACCCTCAATGGCCGTGATCAGGAGGGAAGCGAAGTGGAGGTTGTCCTCGGTTTGGATCGATCCTCAATGGCTGGAACTCCGGGAGATTTATTTGCGGGCATATTGCGCTTTACCGATTCCTTGGGCTTTTCTCAGGTTGATCTGGGGATCTCCGCTGAAATGGCATCGTCCACGGGGCTGTGGGTGGGGAATGCAGCAATCACTCAAGTAGGTCAGTATCTCAAAAGTTTCCTGAGGGACAGCAGCGGCGAACTGTTTGCCGACGAATCAGGTCGGTATCAGGTGACCGGGGTGGAAACCAACCTGACAGCTGTTGCATCACCCACAACCCTGCGTCTCATTGTGCATAATCCTGCGAGCGGGGCCGCTCGACTTCTCCAGCGCGTCTATGTTGGCTCCGGGATCGAGGGCCAAATTGTCCTATCCAACTCAGAAAAGCCTCTGGATCCCGCAGAGTTCGGGAATGCCCGGCGTATCAGTGCAGCCCATTTGCCTTGGTCTGAATCCAACCTTGGCTGGAGTCTTAGCGGATTGATCCAGCTTGGTGACACTTTAACTACCCGTGTGACGACCCTGCATGGAGATCAGGCTGCCAATCCATTCCTGCATACCTACCACCCTGATCACGACAATCGTGATGCGTCCTTTAGCCGTGAGCTCCCGGCGGGAATCGAGTCATACGATATTGTGAGAGACATAACACTGCTTCCCTTACTTCCTGGTGACGATTTTCAAAGCCGCACGGCCGCTGGAACTACCCTGACGGGAATCTACCGGGAAACCATTCAGTTGCTGGGAGGAGAGGGACCGGGCAAGCAGTATGAAGTACAGGGCTATTTCTCGCTGTCGCGAGTCAGTGAATTGCCCGAAATGTTGTTCGTGGACCCCTGAATACGGCGCAAAGCAGTCTCCGATATAACTCTAAAGAACGCAGAACCTAATTTTAACGAACTGTGAGTATGAGTAAACTAATCCATGTTTATCTACAGCATTTGAGAAGGCTTACCCCTTCCTTCGCCTTGATGGCTTTGGTGTCGGGAGGGTTCTTATCTCGTGCTGCCACACCCGGGGTTCCCGAGCGGATGGCCTATCAGGGCTATTTGACCGACAGCAATGGCTTGCCCTTGGGGGACACTCAGCCAGCAGCCTACACCATCCAGTTCAAGTTGTTCTCTGAACAGAGCGGGGGACAGGTCATCTGGGACGAACAACAGACAGTAACGGTGGACAATGGTTATTTCAGTGTCCTGCTCGGTGAGGGATTAGAAGTTAGCCCCGGCAAGCATGGTCCTCTTTCGTCTGCGTTTCTTGGTAGCACCACCTCGGATCGTTACATCGAGATGACTGTTCTCGGCATCGGCGATGGAGGAGGCGATGTCACGATTCTGCCACGGCTTCGACTCCTGAGTTCTGCATACGCATTCCTTGCTGGCAAAGCTCAGGGGTTAGTGGATGAGCAGGGGAGTAGCCTGATCGCGGACACAGGTAGTGGTGGCATCGCCATCACGGGTGATGTCTCCGTTACAGGCAGTTTTACCGGTTCCGTTGACGGCTCCAACATTACGGAGAACCTCAACGGCAGCGCTCTGGTGGATCGATCGGTCCCTGACAGCAAACTGAGTTCCAACGTGCCCTTGCTGGATAACGACACCAATGCATTCACGGGTGCCATCACAACGGGAGGTGCAATCAACGGAGCCACTTGGGGTAAGATCAGCAGTAATTTGAAAATCGGTAGGGCAGGAAGTAACATTCTATGGGAGGGCTTTGGTATTCGATTGGTTCACATGACTACTTATACTGCCAACTCGAACCCGGATCTCTCGACTTACAATGAAGAACTGTATTTCGATGCCCCCTCGTCGTCCGCCTACTCCGTCACCTGCTTCATCGAAGGGTTTGATCGTAATGGGCAGCCTTTTATTTCAACGCGTTTGTCGGATTTTCAGGGCATTGACAACAACAGGGGCAAGAGGAGTTTCTCCCAGAGGACTGTTACCGAAAGCACTACAGGCAGCAACGGAATGGCCTTTTGCCGCATCTCGATTCACACAAATGTCGCAGGGAGGGCCGAGATTGTTATAGCGCGGGGAGTTAATGATTATTTCAATGGCTTGGAATGGAGAGGGAGTTGGCAGCTTTTCCGATGATTCAATCCTAGATGACCGTTGCGGCTTATCCGCAAAGCACAGGTAAGCACCCTATGTTTGCCTTTTCTACAAAGCGATGAGTCTCATGAACGTTGACGTATACATGTTTTCCAGAATGGTCTCCCCGATCGGGTGGCACGACGGTTTATTGGATTCCTGACATGATGCTCTGGTCACGATACCTATTTGTTGTACTAACGCTGGGACTCTCTACGGGGGGCCATGCGGCAGTCGTTTTCGATCAATCATCCAGGCTCTACAACTACCAGTCGGCCGGGGGCGTTCCGATCTCTGACAATGCATCAGATGCGGGTTCTGACGGTAGAGCTCCGGGATTCAGCGCTGTAGGGCTTCCTCCGACGACTAATCAGTTTCGTTCCTTCATCTCGTTCAGTGCCGTGGTCCGGACGGACGGCCCTCCCCCAATTTCGGCTCCAACGGGCACTTCCAATAACTTACCCGACGGGCCGGTAGCGATTGTTTTGTCCGATGCCCGGGTAGGCTCGCCGTATGTCAGCCGCAATGTGTCGGTTTACTTCAGTGGAGTGATTCCATTGCCTGAGACAGATGAGACTGGATTGTTGTTGTCCGAGCTTGCCCCACCTTTGACCCCGGAGCAGTACTGGAGCCCCATACCGCATATACCTGGCGGTTTTGCCTCCACCGAAACGAATAACTACACCGAACAGGTGGGATTTTACTACAGTCCACACTCTGGGAAAATCTATGCTTCACAAGCTGGTCCTGTGGAGGTGACCTGGCGAACTCTCCAGGGAACGGCCACTAAGCCAAGTGATTTTGAGGCCAATCCGGAGAACTATCTGGAGGAGAATTCCTACTACTACCGCCTGATGACGAGCTCGTATGTTGTTTCCGGGAGCCCCCCCCCGGGAACTCCCATACGAACTCTTTACTGGACTGAGAAGAGTTTCAGCACATTGGGTGTGCCTATATTTGTATCCAGTGCAGGAGTGGGTGACTTGGTATTTGCCTATAACGCTGCTGTTCCGAAAACGGTTTCTGAGGCGTATAGAGCGGCCAGCGACAGCAATCCTGGCGCGGGATCAGGGTTCAGTGCGCTGGAGGAGCGCAGAACCGTTTGGTGGGACAGCGTGCAAAGCCTGCTCCTAGCCTACAATCGGGAAGGACGGATCATGCTTGAAATTCTGGGTGACATCACTTCCGGTGACGACAGGCAACACCTGGGCATCGAAGTGATTGACCTCAAAAAGCGTCCCCGACCCTTGGATGTTACCACTTTCCTGGGTGATCAGCTTTTGCCGCCAGAGGGAGAGTCGCTTTCAATTCTAAGCCCTCGGGTCGTGAATACG
The DNA here is from genome assembly GCA_049451415.1 of Limisphaerales bacterium. Classification (GTDB taxonomy): domain Bacteria; phylum Verrucomicrobiota; class Verrucomicrobiia; order Limisphaerales; family JAHDYP01; genus JBMTVN01. Next base: position 14,466 of record JBMTVN010000021.1, read on the forward strand.
GGCTCAGGCAATCAGGGCGAACAGCTTCTTCACCGCCAAGTCCTACTCGGTTCGGGTGGTAATGCACTCTTCGCGATTAGACCGACTGTGGGGCAAAATGATTGCCTTGTGCATTGGCTGGAGACGGGTTTCGGTGGACTACAATGGCCGAGGCTTCTGGGTCGTTATCAACTCCAATGGCCGTCCGAAGCCTGGCGATATAACCATTTCCTGCGCCCATTGGTGAGCAGCGCCGTTGATGCTGCGAACACCGCTGTCAAACTAGACGCCAATGACGTACCCCGGATAGCCTACCAGGATCCCCTTGATCAGATCCGGGGTTTCCTGACTGGGGACAACCGGTTCTACACCTTTCTCTCCAGGGAGCACCCGGCCCACCGCACTTTGCTGCAATTCAATTCCGGGGATGAGGTTTCCTTTCAAAGAGTGTTTTCCTGGCTGGGTGAAAGCCTGCAATCCAATGCGTTTTCATCGGATGATACCCCTGATAAGGTAGCGACCTCCCTGGTGGAGTGGAATGGGCTGACGAAGACTTTTGACTGGTCCAGTGAGATGTTCGTTCCGCGGATACTGACTTCCTCAGTTGAGGTTGGGAAGAGGATCTCTCCGCCTGAGGGAGAGCTTGGCCAGGCGACCTATTCCGCAGGGCACATCTATACCGGGGAGGATGGAAGCCTGAACCTGTATGATGTCCACGCTTATAAAGATCCTCTGACCGAAGGATTTGAGACGGCAAACCAAGGAGCCATTATTCCGGTGAATGCCATCCCCGGCCGCGACATGCTGGAGGTGTGGTGGTTTCGTGAGTCGTCCTCTCAGGTTGGTTATAACTCAGGAAGTACCAGCGGGGAGTTCTCACAAATCTACTGGCCCTCGGTGATTGGCAGGTATGACCTCCGATGGCCCACTGATGCCCGAGAGATTGTTTTGGCGAGCAATGATGGTAGCGGTCCCTTGGGTAACATTCTGGCCAAGGGAAGCCTTTATGTACAAAACGATCCTGACGCAGACGGGTTCAATCCCAACGAGGAACACGCACTGATACAGGGAGGACAGGTCTATGCCTTGCGTGATGACCTCAATATCACGCGGCTAGAAGGCTATTCCTCGGAGCCGTATGTGCTGCTGGAGTATACCGATCTGGACGATCGACCCAGCATCGAAGTCTTCCGGATCCTCCGTGAGAAGCTGGCGGGGGGGAGCACTTTCAACTTTCGGGTTGCTGCGGGGTCCTTGCTCCAGCCGCCTATGCCTCTGCCGTTAATGGAGAAACCCTTCGTGCCCACGCCGCAGGGTTTGAGGAGTGCGAATACGGAGTATGCTGCCGCGAAAGTCACGGCTTCGACGAATGATGGTCCGGCTACTACCTTGACCGTAGACAAGTCCTTGGGAGCTCAAGCAGACAGCCTCCGACTTGTGCTTCAAGACACCAATTTTGATGAGCAAAAGCTATTTATCGTGACCGATATTCCAAGTGAAGTTGAGCTGCGGGGTGCTTTTGTGCGTCCTGAAACAGCCTCTGGTTTGACCGATCCCATCCGGGGTGAGACGAATGAAGTCTCGCTTGTTGAAATCGAGCGTAGTCAGTTGGAAGATAACTTTTTCAAAATCACGTGGCAAATCGACGCATTGCTGACGGTGCAGGCTTACATGACTGCTCGTTTGGACACTGTAATTGGGCAACCTTTGGAACCGGGCGATGACCTTTACTTTCGCAATCCCACCAGTGGGAGAGGGAGAGCCGTTACCTTGACGGTTCTTGAATATGATTTTTCCACGAAAGTCGCAAAACTGCAGTGGCAGGCCTCCAAGAGACTCTCTGTGACTAGGTATACCTATGGATTATTCCAAGATCCGCCGAAAGTGCTGTCGTCGGACATAGAAGTGCAGAATGCAGTGGTTGAAGTCACTAGAATTCTAGATGCCCAATTTGATGAATTTTTGTCTGACAACGGGGACATAGTTTACTTTCCTGACTCTGCGTTCAGTGCAGAAGACAATGCCTTTGCGGGCTGGAGTATTGGTCGAGAGCTGCCACTCTACTCTTCGGGGGATCTTGTGGCGAAGGCGTCTTATACCATACAGGATCGCAAGGGGGACCTGTGGGTTTATAGGGGGCCTCATGGTGGAGCTGATGACACAGCCCATTTCAGCATTCGATATTATTACAGAACCCTTCCGGGGTTCTACTTCCCCAGTGAAACCTATGTAGACCAACCCCCTGTGGGAACGATTACACCCTACCTGCGAAGTGTGGATGCCGGGGGCGTTTACATTGGTGCAGAGTATTACGGAGCCAACGAGGAGCCGGAACAGGCTATGCCGGTCGACTATTTACCTTATTGGCCGGACACTGCACCGATTCTACAGATGGCCCAGACCTTAACCCTTCCCCAAGGAGGTCTTCCGGCCGTTCGCGGGCAGTCGAGTGTGGAGGTTCTGTATCAACAGTCCCAGGCGCGTAGTACTAACGGTCCGAGATCCGTTGTTCTGCATGATCCGACACGGATCAAATCCTTTGATCTGGGCAACCCGAGCAGCTCTGACCGCCTTGCCAAAGTCCCTGCATCGGTTCAGATAACGACTCAACGGGGCAAGACCTATTTTCCTGTACTCCCGCCTCATCTGAGTGAGCGTTTCTACCTTGATCCCAACATGTCGGACAACGGTGCTCTAGTCCTCAAGGGAGAATTCAGGGACGAGGTCTTTGGAGATGACTATTTACTCCTGAATGTTTTGGGGGAGAAGGATCGGGAAACTTTGAAAGCCCTTTGCTCTGTTGAGGATCCTGATTTCACGCTGTGGTCCTCGGCTATCGACAATCTTTCGACCACGTATGAGCAATTTGCAGAAAGCCCCCTTGCTCCGGGAACTTTCGTCCCGGTGGCGTTCCTTAACCAAGGCGCTTACGAGCTGACCGAGGTGTGGGACGATGATGTTGCTGTGGACTCCTATGCGCTCACAGCCACGGGTTCAGGCACCGGTTTTGTGACGTTGATCACGGGTAACGGGCAGGCTTTCACGCCTGAGGATGAGCCTGTGGGCATGCATGTTCTTCGGGTGGCTCCGACCCTCTACACTGGCGCGGTAAAACCTATCCTTTCCAGTAATCCGTTGGCTGAGAAGGTTACGATGCAGCAGGTTGTCGATCTTGCCGGTCAGACGGGTGACTATGGTTTTGAGTGGCTTATTGCGTCGCCTGTGGACGGTGCACCTCCGGCTGTTTATCAGACGGATGGAGAGATTGCCCTTGCCGCTGGCTCCCCGTGGAGCCATATCCCGTATCCTTTGGGGGGCGACCTGGCAGGCTCACTTGGAAGCACGGATGCAAGTCGAGTCCGACCAGTGTCCGGATCTGTCGCAGCCATCAACGTTATTCCATTCACCTCAGCGGTCCTTTCTGGTGAGGACTGGGTGTTCAGCGGCCTTGAATTGAATCATGGCCTGCTGGCCGGACAGCGCGTGTTGGTGAAAGGCATGACCAATGGTGTGCCGGAATCTACGGCTTCTGAGTTTGGCACGATCCTGACCTCCGACGTCTCTTCGGTTCGAGTGGCGCTGGATAACGGGGTTGATTTGCTGGCCACTAATTTTACTCCCGTTGCTGGTGGACTGCAGGAGGCCATTGAGAGTCCGCTTCAGGTTCAAAGCTGGCTTTACAGATCGCTGGATCCCATTGCCGGCAGTTTCTCCGAGCTCTGGATCAGCCTCGATATGGATGCCGGACTAGGAGCCGAGGTCTTTATTGGTTCTGAACGGGTGGTGGTTGCCAACTCGCCTCGAGCTAACGATACGGCTTCAGTATCGAACCCGGGCTATTTAACCCCCTTGAGCAAGCTCTATCGCATTGATCCTGCCGTGGTTTCGCGGAATCCTGGAGCAGACCTGTCGGTGGCCCTGTTCTCGTCCGGACCAGCGGGTACTCCCCAAACATTTGACCTCCAACTGGAAGTGAGTCGCGAGCTGGACATGACCTCGACCAGCAACAAGTGGTTACCACTGGCCCCGGAGCAGTATGTGGATGGTGTGCGTGCGGTTATCGGTGAGGCGGCGGATGTGCGGGCCTTGTCGGACAGCTACGTCATCATGCGCTATCGGGCAGTGACACCGGAGCATGCCTCTTATCAGCCGGATGGGGGTTGGTCGCGCTGGACGACGCCAGCCCTTTCGGAGGGATGGATTAAGCGTGTTCTGGCGGGAATCAATCCGTTCAACCAGCGCTTGACCGACCTTTTCAATAACCAGGTGAACACGGATGTCAGCATTCTTACCCAGGCTGGCGCTCGTTATGAGGGAGATGTCGCTTTGAATTTGGAGAACATCAATGATTTCGGGCTGATCGAAATATACGAAACGGTTTTGAAGAGAGGGAAGTCCCTGAGTGTCGATGCCGGTATCAACTACGGTCCGGCCAACGATGCCCTGCTTTTGGCAGCTGGCTACTTGAACGATCTCTATTTAATGCTTGGAAACGAGGCCTACGCGGATGCCGCGAATCCGACTATTGGCATTGGGACTGCGGACAATACCTATGGGGATATTGCAACCGCAGCATTTTCATTCAAGGGGCAGGTGCCCAGCTTGCTGGAAGAGGAATTGGCCCTGCTTCGGGGCAGGGATGATTTCCTTCAGCCGGGGGTAGAGCTCAGCCCGGTTTATAACCGCCTGGTATGGAACTACACCCGTGGAATTGATTCCGGCGAAGCAATTTACGCTGTGAACTACAACATTCAGGAGAATCCCGACAGGGAGCCTGACGGCATCGTCAATGCGGAGGATGCTGCGAGAATGTTCCCGATGGGGCACGGGGATGCTTATGGTCATTATCTCACCGCGATCAAGGGCTACTATTCCCTGCTGAATAGCGACGATTTCGACTGGGTTCCCCGAATTGAAGCCGTCAATGTCCTTGGAGTCCCCGTCGCCGTGGATTATTTTGATGAGCGTAAATTCGCCTCAGCAGCAACCTCCGTGGCCCGTGCGGGCAGGCAGATTCTGGACTTAACCTGGCGTAAGGATTACCAGCCCGTCAGTAAGGCAGGCTGGAGTCATCTGTCCCAAAAGAGGGTGAACAGCTCCAGCCGCCAGATTCCTAGTACGCGATATTGGGGAGTGGATTCCTGGGCCAGTCGCGTTTCACAGGGAGCGTATGTCAACTGGGTGGTCGGCAATGCCATTATCCCCTCAGAAGACCCGGATCCCACTCATGAGGGCATTCAGAAGGTGGACCGCACCACGGTTCCGGAGCTGAAAGAATTGGCTCTTATCCTGCAGGGGGTACAAAACGCGTTGGACAATGCTGAAGCTGGTCTTTCACCCCTCCTGGGAATACCTGAGGATGCCATGGCATTTGATCTCGACCCCAACTACATCGTTGGTGCAGACGGCGGATCCACGCATTTTGAGCAGATTTATGACCGCGCCACACACGCTCTGCAGAATGCCGTGGTGGCCTTTGATGATGCCAAGGATGTAACTAGACTGATGAGGTCCGAACAGGATTCCCTTTCCGATCTCCAGAATCGGGTGGTCGAGCAGGAGTTGGCCTATCGAAATCGCCTTATCGAGATTTATGGGACCCCGTATCCGGATGACATGGGGCCGGGTCAGACCTGGGTGCAGGATTACACAGGCCCCGACCTGATTCACTACATGTATGTCGAATCGCCTGAACTTCCTTTTAAGGGTCTTTGGAATTATCCGGGTGCAATCGAAGAGGCCGATTGGGAGATTTCTCTGGCAGACCTGCCCTCTGATTGGGGGACCAATATCGACATTACAGGCCGTGACGTAGCAGAAGATCCCAACTACAGTGAAAATCCGACCGTTACTTTTCACGTGGGTCCCCACGGCTACCTTGAGAAGCCGAGTAACTGGCGTAGTCAACGAGCCTCGCCTGGACGGATACAGGAAGCCATTGGCGCTGAGCTTGCCGCGAGAAACCGCCTTTATCATGCGGTCTATGCACAAACGGCTACGAAGGCCTCTCTGGACCGTCTCATACTCCTCTTCAATGAAGAGATTGTGAACTATGAGAAGAAGAGGAACCTCGAGGCTGGTCTCCTGGCCAGCAAGACCCTTCTCGAGGCGGCAGTGGTAGCTAATGATATTTTTCAGCTCTCTATAGACCTTGTTAAAAATGACATCAAAGAAACTCAGAAGGTGACTCAAGAGGCTCTTCCCCGCAGTGCCCTCATCGGTTTGGCTGCTGGTGGTGACCTTACTTCTGTCGGGCGATCAGCCATTGAAGCTGCAGGTTACGTTATAACGGAAACGTTGGAGAAAACAACGTTCCTGCGCCAAGCAGCCATCAAGGGGCTGGAACTGAGCCAAGCCAATATTGAACGGTATACTCAGTTCGAGAATATAGATACCCTGACCCGCGAGACTGAGCAGCGAGCAGCCCTGGTTGCCATCGGAGATTTCTTTGAAGGCATGCAGGAACAATTGTGGGGCATTAATTTGTTGCTTTTGGAATATGAGGACGCCCAACGCAAGGTTCGGTCTGTTATTGCTGAGGGTGATCGCCTGCAGGAAGAGCGGGAGATATTCCGCAAGCGTTCTGCAGCCCTGGTGCAGGGCTACCGCACTCGGGATGCTGCTTTCAGGGTCTTCCGCAACGAGAAGTTGGAGCGCTACAAGACGCTCTTTGATCTAGCTTCCAGATATGCGTTGCTAGCTGCCAATGCATATGACTACGAAACCGGTCTTTTGGGTACATCCGCTGGTCGGGCATTTGTTCAGCGGATCATTTCGTCCCGGGCTTTGGGCATCATGGAGGATGGCCAGCCGCAGTTTGCAGGCAGCAATACCGGTGACCCGGGGCTTTCGAGTGCCTTGGCAGAGATGAAAGCAGACTGGGATGTTCTCAGGGACCGGCTGGGCATCAGCAGCCCTGACGCTTACGGTACACTGGTGTCTCTCAGGAGGGAGTTGTTCCGGATCCTGCCCGGCACAGATGGGGACATCAACTGGAGGCAGATCCTGGAGCAATCCAAGCGGAGAGATCTTCTGGAGGATGCTGACGTTCGCCGGCTTGCCATGCAGATTTCCAATGGTGACGGTCTGCCGGTTCCCGGGCTAGTTCTCGAGTTCGGGACTACCATTGCGGATGGATACAACCTGTTTGGTAAGCCCCTCAGTGCTTATGATCACGCGTTCAGCAGCAGCTCCTTTGCCACCAAAATCTTCGGGGCTGGGGTGGCGTTGATCGGTTACCAGGGCATGGATAATCCGGATGGAAATGAGGATGCAGTTTCCGGGGCCGGGGCCAATTCACCACCGGATCCCGATCTGGCGTTCCTTGATCCTGATGCCCTTTCAGCAACGCCTTACATCTATCTTATTCCTGTGGGCATTGATTCGATGCGAAGTCCACCCCTCAATGACTCCAGCGCTATTCGCAGCTGGAACGTCAAGGATGTGGCCATACCGCTACCCTTCAATATAGGGGCGTGGGAGCCTGAGGCCCTGCAAGCAGCGCACTCCAGTGATACTCTGACCGAGTCGCTGTTTACCACCCGCAAACATCAGGCATTTCGGCCAGTTTCCGATACTGCGTTCTTTTCTGATGAACTGTACGGAGACCTGGGAACATTGAATCGATCCCAATATATGAACAACCGTCTGGTGGGGCGTTCGGTTTGGAATTCCAAATGGAAATTGGTCATACCAGGCAAGACGCTTCTTAGTAATGCGGAGGAGGGCCTCCAGCGGTTCATTGCCAACGTGGAGGATATCAAAATCCATTTTGTGACTTATTCTTACTCGGGTAACTGATGGGGAATCGCGGCCATGAATACTTTTTGCATATTTCCAATGGCAGGCTTCACTCGCCTTCTCTGTATATCGTCGACTTTTTTCCTTATGGGGATTCTAAGGCTTGGTGCATTTCCGCCAGCCCCACATCACGAGATCTATGGCATGGTACGTGATGAATATGGACGCCCCATCACGTTGGTGGCGGATGCTCAAATCCTTCTTCAACCTCTCGGAGGAGTGTCTATCAAGTCCCATATTGGATCTGATCTGGATCCCAGCGTGAATTACCGGCTGAACATTCCGATGGATGCAGGCCTCACGGACGACAACTACAAGCCCACGGCTTTACGCCCCATGGTTCCTTTTCTGTTGAAGGTTCAGGTTGGGCCTCATGTTTATCTCCCTATCGAGATGAGTGGGAGTTACGCCAGTCTGGGGCAGCCTGGCGCCAGCACGCGGTTGGATCTGACACTTGGGGAAGATACGGATGGTGATGGTCTGCCTGATGCCTGGGAACGATTGCTTTCGCAGCAGATGGGCGGTGGTCTGGGTATCGGGGATATCTCGGGCGAGGGTGATGCAGACGGAGACGGTATCTCCAACCTGTTGGAGTATCTGGCCGGAACCTATGCGTATGATCCTCAGGATGGGTTCCGCCTTAATTTGGTGGAGTTTGTGGATGGTCAGGCTCGGCTGGAGTTCATGGTGGTTCGTGGGCACCGCTACACGCTTTATGCGTCGGAGGATTTGGAGACCTGGAGCCCCATCAATTTCACGATTCCCGGTTCAGCGGCTGAAACACCTGTTTCCAGCTACCTTGCCGAGGATGTGGGTTTACTCCGCGTGCAGGCCGTCAACTCCGAGGCAGATTCTGTTCCGGCCTACTTCAAGGTTCTGGCACATTAGCTCGCCGTCTCAGCGGTGCTGACCGATCATCCACTGGTCGTTCCATGCGTTCTTCCCGAGTCATCATCGGTGTGGTGGTCCTGTTGTTGTGTCTCGTTTGGGTTTGGAGGTATGGATCCAGATCCATTCCTGAACAGGCAACCCCTCCTGTTGAGATTGAAGAGTCACGCACCTCATTGCTTTTGAAAGATGGACGGCTCTATCACGGCGGCCAAACCCTGGATCCCTTCACCGGTTGGATGAAGGATGCCTACGCGGATGGCGCGCTTCGCTCCCGCTCCTTCGTTTCCAATGGGGTTTTGGAGGGTATTTCACTTGGTTACTATACGAATGGAGTTCTGCAGGTGGAGGAACACTTCGTTGAAGGGGTTTCCCACGGGATGCGCCGGAAGTGGCATCCGAATGGTGAACTTGAGTCCGAGGCGGCTATCGTGCGTGGAGAGCTACATGGGATCTATCGTTCCTGGGATGAACAGGGTCGCCTGCGCAATGAGGTTGAAATGAAGCGCGGCCAGCCGGATGGACTCTCGATCGCGTATTTTCCCAGTGGATTTATCAAGGCGAGAGTCTTGATGCGGCAGGGGCAGGTGATTGAGCGCGATACCTTTCTTGAAGAAGAGCGAAAGACTGCTCCCTGACCGGGGTCAACGTTGTGAACCAACACCGGGATGATACGGGGCTGAGCGGAGGATCTTCATCAGGGCAGGACGAGTGATTTGTGCCGGTCGACTGTCTGGTTGCGATTTGGGTCGAGCTCGTTAGGATTTCCGGCCATGACCATGAGGCGTGTTTCCCGATTTGTTGTCTTGGCATCGTTATGGCTTGGTCTGGGGCAACCCGGGGTGGTGGCCGAGGTGCGTCCGCCGAATTTTGTTTTTATTCTGATGGATGACTTGGGGTGGGCGGATATTGGAGCGAATGGCAGTTCCTTTTATCAGACGCCGAGGATTGACGGTTTGGCGCGTGAGGGGGCGAGGTTTACGTCGGCGTATGCGGCGTGTCCGGTGTGTTCCCCGACGCGGGCCAGCATTTTGACCGGGAAATATCCTGCGCGGCTGCATTTAACGGATTGGTTGCCGGGGCGGGGAGACGGGGCGGATCAGAAGCTGGCGGCGCCGGCGATTGAGCAGCAGCTGCCGTTGGGGGAGGTGACGATAGCGGAGGCGCTGCAATCGGCCGGGTATATTTCTGCGCATGTGGGCAAGTGGCATTTGGGGGGAGAAGGATACGGGCCGCTGGAGCAGGGTTTTGCGGTGAACGTGGCGGGGGATCATACGGGGACGCCGTTGAGTTATTTTGCGCCGTATCAGCGGAACGGTCGGTTCATGCCGGGTTTGGAGGAGGCACCTGAAGGGGAGTATTTGACGGATCGCCTGACGGCGGAGGCGGAGCATTTTATTGAGGAGAATCGGGACAGGCCCTTCTTCCTGTATTTTGCGCATTATGCGGTTCACATTCCGTTGAAGGCGAAGGAGGACTTGATTCAGAAGCATTTGGCGAGAGTGCCGACGGGTGGGCAGACCAACGCGGTGTATGCGGCGATGGTGGAGAGCATGGACCAGAGTGTTGGGCGGATTCTGGACAAGCTGGACGAGTTAAAGATCGCGGAGGACACCGTGGTGGTGTTCTTTTCTGACAATGGAGGGTTGGCGACGTTGGAGGGGCCCTTTACCCCGGCTACGTCCAATGCTCCTCTGCGGAACGGGAAGGGTTACCTGCAAGAGGGCGGGATTAGGGAACCGTTATTGGTGAGGTGGCCGGGTCGGATTGAGGCGGGGAGAGTGATTGATACTCCGGTGAGCAGCATTGATTTCTTTCCGACCCTGCTGGAGATGGCTGGTGTGGAGAGTGGCGGGGAGGTGGATGGCATCAATTTGTTGCCTTTGTTGACTGACGGGGTGGAGCCGGCACGTGATGCCTTATTCTGGTATTACCCGCATTATGCGAATCAGGCGCGATCCACCCGTGCTCCACTGGGAGGGGGACCTGGGGCTGCGGTTCGTGTGGGATCGTGGAAGCTGATTCAGCATTTCGAGTCGGGAGATCACGAGCTGTATGATTTGAGTCGGGATATCGGGGAGGTGAACAATCTGGCGGGAGATTTTCCGGGCAAGGTGCAGGAGTTATCCCGGTTGATTTATGACTGGCAGAATTCCGTGAAGGCGCAATGGCCGATGCAGAACAGCGGGTATGCGAATCCGCCGGTGACACAGGGGAATGATGGGAAGGTTGTGATGCATGCACGGGACGGGTTTGTCCATGGAAAGAACCTGAGGTATGAGCCGCAGCCGTTTAAGAACACGATTGGTTACTGGAACTTGGCGGAGGACTGGGTGCATTGGGATTTTGAAGTGAGTCGAGGCGGGAGATTCAGGCTGCAGATATTGCAGGGCTGTGGCAGCGGTTGTGGCGGTTCGGAGGTGGCCTTTACCGTGGCGGGGCAGGAGCGGGTGCATCGGGTTGAGGAGACGGGGCATTTCCAGAATTTCTTCTGGCGCGATCTGGGTGAGGTCGAGGTTGGAGTGGGCAGGGGGCAGCTGACGGTGAAGCCGCTTTCGAAGCCCGGGCCGGCTGTAATGGATTTGCGTGAGGTGCGGCTGGTGCCGGTGAAGTAGGACCCGGGATGGGGAGTGTAGGGGGCAGCAGGTAAACGCCCGGGGATTTGTCCATTGCCTCTACGGGAACGGCTTTCATAATTGGCGGCCATGCTGCTGCGAGATCTAGCGAGCCGTTTGTGGGTGGTGTTGGCCTTTTGCGGGTTGTTGTCCGGCGTGTCCGGGGGTGGTGTGGAGTTGCTGCCGCCGGGGCATCGGCCTTTGCCTCCTGGGCTGCATGTCTTGCAGGCGGGGAGGGTGGTGATTCGTCCGGGGCAGGAACTGCGGGGTGGGATGATCCTGATTCGGGATGGTCGGATTGAGGCGGTGGGGACTGACGTGGACGTTCCACCGGGTGCCAGGGTGTGGGACTTGCCAGACTCCACGGTGTATGCGGGATTCCTCGACATGCATGTGGTGTTGGAGGGTGGGGCGGTGGATTCGACCGGCGTTCAAGTGGTGGAGGAAAGGGGGCAGGATTTGACATCGGGTTCGGTTCGTTTCTTTGGCGTCCCGGGGGAGGAACGGGATGCGGGGCGGCCGGGGCCTGGCTACGAGCTGGGTGTGGTGCGGCCTGAGGTGCGGGCTATTGATGGTTGGGTGCCGGATGAGGATTTGGAGAGGGCATTGCGGCAGCTGGGTTTTGCTGCGGCGAATCTGGTGCCGGTGAAGGGGGTGTTACGGGGGCAGAGCGGCTTGGTGTCATTGGGCGATGCGAGTCCGAACCGGGCGGTCCTGCGGCCGAGTGTTTTTCAGCATGTGGCATTGGATACCGATGCTTCTGGCGGGGGAGGCCATTATCCGCGGTCTTTGATGGGGGTGATTGCAGTGGTGCGGCAGGCGTTTCTCGATGCGCGACATCAGGCGGCGGATCACGCGCATTTTGCGAAGCATCCGAAGGACCGTGCGCGTCCGAATGTGGACACGTCCCTGGAAGCACTGCTGCCAGCAGCGGAAAAGAAGATACCGGTGCTGTTTGAGCCAGCGAGCGTGCTGATGGTGGAGCGGG
>JBMTVN010000022.1:0-26331 GCA_049451415.1 Limisphaerales bacterium
GTGATTATTCATGTGAGGGTTATTCATGCGGTCAAAGGGAGGGCGTCCGCGGTTCGTTTGGGTATCCGCATGAACGCAGCCCTACATGAATTAAGGCGCTGAGAGCTGGGGGCTGAGCGCGGAGGGGTGCTCGGGTTCATGTTCGAAAACAGTGGGCTTGCACTATGTCCCAATTCTTTCAAGGTTGGTGCTCACCAGACCTAGTTCATCATGCAGACTTCCATTCTATTCCGAGGATCGTCGCGTCGTCGTTTTTTGAGTCGCAGTACCAAGCTGGGGGTGTTTTCTCTGGTGGCGCCGCACGTTGTGGGTTTGGGTGGTGCTGAGCCACCGAGCGAGCGGCTGAATCTGGCGTTTGTGGGAGTGAACGGACGCGGGGGTGCAAACCTGGGCGGGTTGGGAAGTCAGAATGTGGTGGCCTTGTGCGACGTGGACATTGCCCGTGCGGCGAAGGCAAGGCAGGACCATCCGAAGGCGCGGTTCTTCCAGGATTTTCGTCGGATGCTGGATGCGGTGCAGAATGAGGTGGACGGGGTGGTGGTATCGACACCTGACCACACGCACGCCGCGGTGGCATTACCGGCGATGGATTTGGGCAAGCACGTGTATTGTGAGAAGCCGATGGCGCACGATTTGGGAGAAGTGCGTTTGATGACGGAGATGGCCAGGGCGAAGCGGGTGGTCACCCAATTGGGGAATCAGGGACATTCCTACGATTCGATTCGGGAGTTTGTGGAGCTGGTTCGTTCCGGCGAGATTGGGGCTGTGAAGGAGGTTCATGCCCGTTGCCAGAGCAATTACCGTCCGAAGGATTTCCGCATTCAGCCTCCGGGGAACCCTCCGGCGCCGGCGGATTTGGACTGGGACCTCTGGTTAGGGCCGGCGATGGCCCGTCCGTATCATCCGGTGTATCACCCCGGGACGTGGAGGGGATGGCTGGCCTTTGGGGGTGGTGTGGTAGGGGATTGGGCGTGTCACGTGATTGATCCGGTTTTTTGGGCGTTGGACTTGGGTGCACCCAGTGTAGTGCAGGCCGAGGCACCGGAATACGATGACCCCCGGGTGCGGGCGGAGACAGCGCCGCCAGGGTGCACGATCCGGTATGAGTTTCCTGCCCGCGGGAGTCGTCCCGCAGTGACTGTAAAGTGGTATGACGGCGTGGTGACCCCGCCGCGTCCGGCGGACTTGGATGCAGGCCGGGATTTCCCGAACATCGGAGCGGTGGTGGTGGGCGAGAAGGGCAGTATCATGTATGGGTCGCACGGTGCGTCGGGTGTGCAGCTTATTCCGCAGGCCCGTATGCGGAGTTTCCGCAAACCGCCACAGACGCTGGCGCGTTCGCCAGGGCATCATGAAGAGTGGGTGTTGGCCTGCAAACGCGGCACTCGGGCAGGATCTGATTTCAGCTACGGCGGGCCTTTGACGGAAGTGGCCATGCTGGGATTATTGGCGTTGCGGTTTAACCGTCAGGAGTTGCGCTGGGACAGCGGGGCCATGCGGGTGACGAATCTGCCCGAGGCCAATGCCTGGATTCGGCAGCCGCGTCGGCCGGGTTGGGAGCTTTGAGATGATGGTTGGTAAATGACTATGGGAACGACGTTACGCGAGAGTCTGGGTTATGTGCCGGTGGAATTGGCTTTTGGCACGAGCGGCCTGCGCGGGAGGGTTGCGGATCTGAGCCAGCTGGAGGTGGCGATTAATACGCTCGGTTTTCTCCGCGTCCTGTCTGAGCGGGGTGTGCTCCGTGGTGGGGATACGGTCTGTCTGGCAGGGGATCTACGCCCAAGCACCACGACGGCGGTAGAGCTGGATGGATTCGTGCGTGGGGAGATGATGCAGGCTGTGGCCTGGGCTGTCGGAAAGGCCGGGTGTGAGGTGGATTATCTCGGTCTGATTCCTTCGCCTGCGTTGATGGCATATGCCCTGCGTCGCGGACAGGCGAGTGTCATGGTGACGGGGAGTCATATTCCTTTTGACCGGAACGGGATCAAGTTCAACAAAACGGATGGCGAGGTGTTGAAGTCGGATGAGGGAGATATTCTCCGGCATGTGGCAGCGGTGCGCGGGGAGTTGATGGACGAAGCTGCCGTGGAGAGTGCATTTGGGGCGGATGGCAGGTTGAATCCATCCTGGAGGCGTGCCTTGCCGGAGGTGAATCCATCGGGTGGCGAGGAGTATGTGGAGCGTTATGTGCAGGCGTTTCCCCGGGGGGCTCTGCGTGGGAAGCGACTGTTGGTGTATCAACATTCCGCGGTGGGGCGGGACCTGTTGGTGACCATGTTGGAACGTCTCGGGGTTGAGCTGGTGGTGGCCGGGCGCAGTGAGCAGTTCATTCCGGTGGATACCGAAGCCGTGCAGCCGGCCATGCTGGAGGCGATTCAGCGATTGGTGGATGAGCAGGGCGGTGCGGCAATTGATGCGGTGGTTTCGACGGATGGTGACAGTGACCGGCCCTTGTTGTTGGGCGTGGAGCAGGGGAAGGTGCACTTCTTCGGGGGGGATTTGCTTGGTCTGGTGGTGGCGGATTACCTGGGGGCGAGGCATGTGGCAATCCCGGTGAGCGCAAACGACGCCGTGGACCGCTTTTTCAGCGCGAAAGGCGTGGGGGTGTCTAAAACACGGATTGGTTCACCGTATGTGATCGCAGCCATGCACGAGGTAGGGTGGGAAGCGAACGGCGGTTTTCTAACCGCTCGTGCGTTGTCGGTTCCCGGGGGAGGCGAGTTGGCGGCGTTGCCAACACGGGATGCTTTTCTGCCGCTTCTGGCGGCGTTGTACGCGTCGCTCGGTCGCGGGATGAGTATCGTGGAGTGTTTCTCCAGATTGCCGGGTCGTTATGGCCGGGCGGATGTCATCAGGGAGTTTCCGCGTGAAATCAGCCTCAGCTTGCTGGAGACCTTTATGCCCGCAACGAAGTCGATTGAAGAGGCTTGGGAGAAGGCCGGGCAGTGGGAGGTACGGGACTGGGGGAGGTCGGATCGCCGTGCGGCAACTGCGGCGGAGGCCGATGACCTGACCGCCAGACAAACCGCGCTGCAACGGGCCTTTGGGAGAGTGCTTCAGGAGGCGCCGGTCAATTGGATCAACGTGTGCGATGGATGCCGGTTTGGTACGGACCGGGGTGAGATCCTGCATTTGCGGCCTTCAGGCAACGCACCTGAGCAGAGAGTGTACGCCGTGGCCGACAGCCCGAGTCGGGCGGTCGAGCTGGTGGATCAAGTGGTGCGGCCGGGCGGGGTGATTGCGGAGTTGCGCCGGGAGCCTGAAGAGGGGGAAGGGAAGTGAAGGCGCTCCTCCCTTTGCACGGGGTGGTGCAGCATTACGCTTGGGGTGGCACGCGCTACATTCCGAAGCTGCTCGGTATGCCTGATGGGGGAGACAGGCCCTGTGCCGAACTCTGGCTGGGAGCCCATCCGTCGGCGTCGAGCGAGGTAGAGGTCCAGGGGATGCGCCGAACTTTACGTGACTGGATTGGAGCGGATCGTGCAGGGCAGCTCGGGCCTGATGTGGCGAGGATGTTTGGAGGTGAGCTTCCGTTCCTCTTCAAGGTGCTGGATGCACGGGACATGCTCTCGATTCAGGTGCACCCGGACCGGCAACAAGCCGAGGCGGGTTACGCGCGTGAGGAGAAAGCCGGGATACCCCTTGAAGCCAAGCATCGCAACTACCGCGACCGGAATCCGAAACCGGAGGTTCATGTCGCCTTGACGCCGTTCTGGATGCTGCACGGTTTTCGACCGCTGGAAGAGGTGGCTATGGAGTCGAAGCGGCATCCGGAGCTGGAGCAGGCATGGCCGGATCTGGAGTCGCGCCTGGCCCGGTGTGCGGACAAGACCGCCCGGGGTCGACTACTGCAGGAGGTGTATGAGGGGGTGATGCGTCTGCCGCAGGGCGAGGTGGACAGGATCCTGGGGCCGATTCTGGAACGGGCTGGTGCGAGTGCAATTCCGGATCGATCGGATTGCCTGTTTTGGGTGCGTCGTGCGGCAGAGACATTTGCCCGTCCGGATGGTTCTCGGGATCGAGGTTTGTTTTCCCTTTGGTTGCTGAACCTCGTGGCTCTCGAACCGGGGCAGAGTACCTTTCAGGATGCAGGGGTTCCGCACGCTTATCTGGAGGGGGTCACGGTGGAATTGATGGCGGGATCAGACAACGTGCTGCGAGGTGGATTGACCCCGAAGCATGTCGATGTGGACGAGCTTTTGCGGGTGGTTCGATTTGTTGAGGGGCGGCCGGTGGTGAGCGCAGGCGTGGCAGCAGCAGCGGGGGAGACGGTTTATCCGACAATTGCCGCGGAGTTCGAGCTTAGTCGGCTGGAGCTGGCGCCGGGTGGCGAGCGGGAGTGGAGGAGTGACGTTGGACCGGAGTGTTTGCTGGTGATGGAAGGCAGTGTGGTGGCTTCAGCCGGGGGCTTGGAGCAGGCGTGTGGCCGGGGTCGCAGCCTCTGGGTTCCCTGGGATATCCAGTGCAAGCTGTGCGCCAACGGGGCGGAACCTGCCGTAGTCTATCGGGCCAGAATGCCGTCAGCGTCTACGGTCCGCTAGAGGGCGACTGGTTTTCCTGCAGCTTGCGTTCTACCTCAAGGTATTTGTCGCGCAGGTCAATGAAGCGTCCCGTGAGGCCGCTGATCATCTTGCTGACCCAAGGTGAAAGTTTCTCCAGTTCCTGCTCAATGTCGGCCTTGGACAAAATCCGAATCCGCACCGGGGTGGCAGCACGCGCTGCGGCGGTGCGCGGTGAATGACTGATCACCGCGAGTTCACCGACGATTTCTCCTACACCGAGTCGGGCAATAACCTTGGGTTCCGGCTCGCCGATTTCCTTCAGGATCTCCACCTCGCCAGACATGATCAGGAAAGCGTATTCGCCGGAGTCGCCCTCATTGAAAATGACTTCTCCCGGGATGTAATCCTGCACGGGGAATCCGTCGCCGACTCCGTGGTAGGAAGCCAGTTCTTCGAGGACTTCGTGGAAACCCTGGTAACGGTCCTCGGGTTTCTTCGCCAGCATTTTGAAGCAGATGTGGGAGAGCTTTCGGGGAATCTCACGGTTGATCTCGTGAGGGCGGGGCGGGTCGTGCTTTAGGACCTGGTCCATGAGCTCGCTGGGTTTCTTGGCCGGGAACGGGTGCAGCGAGGTCAGCATCTCATAAAGAATGATGCCGGCGGAGAAGAGGTCTGAGGCGCAGGTGAGGTGTTCGCGTTCACCCGCAACCTGCTCGGGCGACATGTAGCGTGGTGTGCCCAGAACGAGACTTTCGCGTTCCTTCTCGAAATAGGCGACCTCGGTGTCCTCGGTGTGCTGGCCCAGGTGCTCGTAGAATTTGTCACTGCTGTAGAGCCGGGCGCTGCCCCAATCCAGCAGGATGACTTCGCCGTAGGTGCCAACGATGATGTTGTCGGGTTTGAGGTCCAGGTGCAGCACGCCCTTGTCGTGGACGTAGGCGAGGGTTTCGGCGAGCTTGGTGAAGATCTCAACCGTCCTGGGGAGGGGGATGGGTCCACGGTTGGGGCCCTTGTAGGCATCCAGCAAACTGGCCAGGGAAAGGCCCTGGCAGAGTTTCATCGTGTAGCAGGGTGTGTCCTTCTCGCGGAGAAAAGTATCGAACACAGGCACCACACCAGGGTGATCAAGATAGCCGAGGAGTTTGGCTTCATTGATGAAGAACCGCACCAGTTCCTCATTTCCGACGTGTTCCTCCTGCAGTGTCTTCAGGGCCACGACACGGTTGAGCCGGCTGTCGTAAAAACTCCCCACGGAAGACAGGCCACCTTCGCCCACCTCGCGAATAAAGCGGTAGCGCTCCTTATCGAGGAAGGCGCGGGCGACTGCTTTCGATTGGTTCTTTTGGAAGAATTTCATGCGGTATACCGCGCAGCCACGGGCCGGTTATCGGTGCGTTTGCCTCTCACCTATAGTGCGATCAGCTTGCCATCTATCCAACACCACCGTCTGCCGTCCACGCCAGAAGCCATAAGGTAGCGCGCTCGCCAGTGACAAAGCAAGGGCCGCAAGGGTTAGTTAGGGCCGATACCTGTCGCATATGCAACACCGTCCGTAGGCTTCATCGGTCACTGCGGTCGGGAATTATTGGACGACTGAATGCGATCCCCTGGCAGGTTCACCTCTGCGAAGCTGCTGGATGTTGGGGTGATGCCTATTGTGTTGGCACTGTGAGGCAGAATAGGGCCTACGGCAACCGGGCTTTTGGGGGGACAACCGGCTCAGTTTGCTGCTGGAGGAATTCGTGGACTGCACGGGCCGCTGCATGGATGCCCCGATGATTCCAATGGGTGTCGTCCGGCCAGAAGACAAACTCACCTTGCATGAGCGCGTTGGTGGCTTCGGCTCGCAGGGTCGGAGTCAGATCCATGACCGGAACGTTCAGTGGATCGAAGATGCGCTGGAGTTCTAGCAGGGCCGGGGGTGGGTCTGGCGGAGTGTCGGAGGGCATGGCCGTGGCCAGCCACGGTTGATAGACGCGGTACTTGGTAGGGATGAAGAACACGCCGTCAAGTGCTGCGGCGATGGGGACCGCTTCAGCCGGCAATGAAAGCCGGGGCTGTTTCCACAGGGCTGCATGCCGGTAAGCATTGAGGAATCCTACCGGCTTCCCGGCAATTCTTTTTACCAGGACGATCGATTCCCCTTCGGATTGCTGTTGCTGGAGCAGACGGCGGGTGAGGTTAAAGATGCGGTGACCGGTGTGGAATCCCAGTTGCTGGATGCAGCGTAGCTTGAACTGGTCATAGGCGCTGGGTTGGACCAGTGCCTGGCTCACCTGGTTGTCATCCGCCGGTCCGATGAAGTCGTTCCCTTCAAAGATGAAGAGTATGGTTCTGAGGCGGTCCGGTTGGGGTGCTTCAGCCAGGAGCCCCGGTATCCTCTCCAGCAACCAGGAGGGCGCCAGCGGAAGGCCAAGGGAATAAGTCGGAGTCGAGTAGTCCCTCTCCATCACCGTGGCGAGGAGGTTGGACTGGGTGTTCGCAGTGCCAAGGATGAAGGAATCACCGATCAACAGCACCGTTGCCTGTTCGAGATTACTGGTGTTGCGCAGCCCGCGGTGGTCGGTCCGGAAGCGGGTGCGGCGTGGAACGGAGAGGCTTGGACCCAGTGAGGGTTCGACGGGGATGAGGTCGCCATGGGGGACGGACATCTCGATATCGATATCCGGGATGAAGCGGCCATTTCGGGCGAAGCGTTCCTCCGGTCGGTAATAAGCCTGGGGTTGCGGGATGAGTCTGGCCTCAAGTCGGAAATAGGCCTCGCCTAGCAGGAGGCCAAACCAGATGGAGCCGAGGAGGAGGGCCTGACGCTTCAGACAAGGCTGGAAGAATACAAGTGTGCCAATCAGACCCAACGCCAGTAGCGAGTCCGCCATCCACGGCAGCCCCAGAAGCCAGAGGGTAACGAGTGATGCCAGTAGCAGGACAATGCGGGGTAAGGGGATCGGCATTGAGTCGGAGTTCGGAGCGCTCTTTTGGTTCAGGGCGGGGCTCAGTTCTGGATATTTGTCGCTCTCGGGCTAGTTTGGGGAGCCATGGCGGCAGCGGGAAGAACGAAGCGGGAGGATTTCTGCCAGATTGAAACAGTCTTGCGCTGAACGTTTCTTTTTCGGCATGAGTAAATCGTGTCCTGTTGCATGTTGACATTCACTTGGGTCATGACTATACCGTCCGGACGGTTAAGTTTTCTATCGGATAGGGAGTGAATAATGTCGAGGACTTCGGCTAAAGAATCGATTTTGGATGCGGCGGAAGCGGTGGTCTCCGAGCAGGGGGCAGTGCATTTGACCTTGGATGCGGTAGCGCAGCGGGCGGAGGTATCCAAAGGCGGGTTACTCTATCATTTTCCCAGCAAGGAAGCGCTGCTGCAGTCCATGTTGATGCGGTTATGCGACCGGTTTGATGAGCGGCGGGCGAACGTCAAGGTGGGGGAGGACGGGGGGCTGGGGCCGTTTGTTCAGGCAGCATTCGGGTATATGCGGGATCAGCGCAAGGTGAGTGCGGCGATTTTGGCGGCGGTGGCAAACGATCCCAAGCTGCTGGGGCCGATTCGGGAGAGGCGTGCGGAGGAAGTGAAGCGTTTGGGGGGTAGTATGCAGGCGATTGCGCGGGGTTTGGTGGTGATGCTGGCGGTGGATGGCTTGTGGTATAGCGAGATGCTGGAGATGATGAATTTGACGGAGGAGATGAGGCGCGCGGTGTTGGCTGAGTTGATGGAATTAGTGGAGCGGGCGGAGGAGGTGGAGCAATGAGAGTGTCATGGAAAACTGGGTTGGGTCTGGTGGTGGTGATTCTGGCTGGTTGCAAGGTGGGGCCGGACTATGCACGCCCGGAAGTGCCGGTGAGTGAGGCCTGGCGCTGGAAGCCAGCGCAGCCGAAGGATGGCGGATTGCCCGGGGAGTGGTGGAAGGTTTTTGGAGATCCGGTCTTGGACGGGCTGGAAGCGCGGGCGATGGAGGGCAACTTTGATCTGCAGGCAGCATTGGCAAGAGTGGAGCAGGGGCGATCGCTGGCGCGGATCAGCAAGGCCGATCTGGCACCCGGAGTCAGTGGTGGCGCCAACTGGACGCGCTATCGGACCTCGGGGAATTCGCCGAGCCCCGTTCCATTTCCGATACCCAGCTTTACCCAGGAGCAGTGGACGGTGCCGTTTGACTTGAGTTACGAGGTCGACGTTTGGGGTCGGGTCCGGCGGTCTTTTGAAGCCTCTCGAGAGAGGGCTGAGGCGAGTCGATATGCCCTGGGGACCGTACTGCTGGGGCTGCAAGCAGATGTGGCGGCAGCGTATTTTGACCTCAGGAGCTTGGACCGCCAGACCGGGATTCTAGTGGATGCGGTGGAGCTGAGGCGTGAGGCGGCAAAGATTTTCGAGCAGCGCCTGGAAGCTGGTGTCGGGGCTGAGTTCGAATTGCAAAGGAGCCGGGCCGAGCTGGCCTCGGCGGAGGCGGATTTACTGGGGGTTCGGCGCCGGCGCGAGGAGACGTTGAACAGCCTGGCGGTCTTTTGCGGAGTCGCTCCTTCGGAGTTCGAGCTGGAGCTGAACCCCGCAGAGCTGACGGTTCCGGAGGTAGTGCCGGGCTTGCCTTCGGAGCTTCTGGAGCGGCGGCCGGACGTGGCACAGGCCGAGCGGGAGCTCGCGGCGAGGAATGCGGAGATCGGGGTGGCGAAAGGAGCCTTCTTCCCGGTCGTCCGGTTAACCGCGGCAGGGGGCTATTTGAGTGCCGAGGCGCAGGACCTGTTCAGCTGGGAGAGCCGCATCTGGCAGATTTCGCCGGGGATCTCTTTCCCGATTTTTCAGGGAGGCAGGAACAAGGCGAACCTGGCTCGGGCACAGGCGGCATATGAAGAAGCAGTGGCACTCTATCGTCAGCGGGTCCTCGTGGCGTTCCGGGAGGTCGAGGACAGCCTCGTGGCCGTGCGCTATCTGGAACAGCAGGCGAATGCGCGGGAAGTCGCCGCATCGTCAGCCAAGGCGGCGGCTGAGCTGTCCCTGGCACGGTACCAGGCGGGGTCGGTGGATTTTCTGGGGGTGGTCGATTCTGAGAACGTCAGGTTGTTGAATGAGCAGCTGGCGGTGGTGGCGAAGCGGGACCGCTTTCTTGCGGTAGTGCGGTTGATCAAGGCGTTGGGTGGTGGCTGGGAGTAAGGTGCAAATGCGGAGGAAAGAGATGAGCAAGATGGATCGTATTGTATTGGCGGGTTTGAGTGCCGGCGTCTGGATGCTGGTGGCGGGGTGTAGCCAGGGTGGTGCTGGCGGCCAACCTCCTGAAATGCCGGTGGAGGTGGTGCTGGGATCACCCCAGCGGATGCCGGTGGAGGACTTGTTGACTGCCGTTGGAAGCCTGGAAGCGAACGAACGCGTGGACTTGAGGCCCGAGGCTCCAGGCGTGGTGGTCCAGGTGGGCTTTGACGAAGGCGAAGCGGTCACCGAGGGGCAGTCGCTATTCGAGCTGGATGCCAGCAAAGAGACCGCGGCAGTGGCGCAGGCAAAGGCCGAGCTGGACCTGGCGCGATCCAATTATGAGCGGGCCAAAACCCTGGCAGGGACGCGGGCGATTTCACAACAGGAGCTGGATCGATTGTCCAGCGAGATGGAAGTGAAGTCGGCTGCGCTGAAGGTTCGCGAGGAGGATTTGGCCGACCGCAAGGTGGTGGCGCCGTTTGCCGGTGTCACGGGGCCCAGGTTGGTTAGTCCGGGCCAGTACGTCAATGCCGGCGCCCTGCTGGGTACGCTGGTGGATAGTCATCAGGTTAAAGTGCGATGCGGAGTGCCGGAACGCGGCCTGGCGCTGGTGCGCGTGGGGCAGAAGGGACGGATTCGCGTGAATACCTATCCCGACCGTTGGTTCGATGGTGAAGTGGACCTGATCAGCCCGGTGGTCGACGAGTCAACCCGGACGGCTGAGGTGCGGTTGCGGGTGCAGAACAAGGAGGGGCTGTTGCGGCCAGGAATGTTTGCGCGGGTCGAGATCGTGTTGCTCAATCGTGAACAGGCATTAGTGATTCCTGAGGGAGCACTGGTTCCGTCGATGCAGGGCTTCTCGGTGTACCTGGTCAAGGAGAACCGCGTCTCGCTGGTGCCGGTGGAGGTGGGAGTCAGGATGCCGGGCAAGGTGGAAGTGGCGGGGGGCTTGACCGGCGATGAGCGGCTGGTCATGAGCGGCACACAGAAGCTGGTGGAGGGCATGCTGGTTAAAGGAGAGGAGGCCGGAGACGGTCCCGCCGCCGGGGGAACGCAGCCATGATGGGGCGGGCGATAGGAATGAACTGCAACGCGTTTGGATTCCGGAGTTAAGGGTATGTCTTTGCCAGAGATTTGTATTCGAAGGCCGATCTTCGCGGTCATGTTGAACCTCCTGATCGTGTTGTTCGGGGTGGTGGGCTATATGCGGCTGCCCGTGCGGGAGTTGCCCGATGTCGATCCGCCAGTAGTGGCGATCACGACCGTGTATCGCGGGGCGGGAGCCGAGGTCATGGAAGCTGAAGTCACTGAGCGGCTTGAGCAGGAGATCAATACCATTCCGGGAATCAAGACACTGACCTCCATTTCGCGCGAAGAGGTGAGCTTGATCACCGTGCGATTCAATCTGGATCGGGACGTGGATGTGGCGGCGCAGGATGTGCGGGACCGGATTGCGCGGGCGCGGGCCCTGATGCCCGAGGATATTGAAGAGCCGATCGTGGCCAAGCAGGATGCAAATGCCCAGGAGGTTATGTGGATCTCGCTGAGCAGTGACAAGCGTTCGACGCTGGAGCTAACGGACATTGGGGAGCGTCAGTTCAAGGACCGGTTGCAGACGATACCCGGTGTGGGCGGAGTGAATTTCGGTGGTGAAAAGCGTCAGGCTATCCGTGTGCGTTTGGATGCGACCCAGATGGCAGCGCGGCAGATTACTGCGGCAGACCTGTTGCGGACATTCGGCGAGAACAGCATTGAGCTGCCTTCAGGACGCCTGGAAAACGAGGACCGGGAGATGAGCGTGCGGACCTTGGGCAAGCTTGGGCGACCCGAGGAGTTCGAGGATCTGATTATTGCCTACCGGAACGGTGCTCCAGTCCGGTTGCGCGAGTTGGCCCGGGTGGAGCTGGGAGTGGAGGTGGAACAGACCATCGCCCGCTTCAATGGCAGACCCGCAGTTGGCCTCGGAATCGTCAAACAGTCCGAAGCCAATACCGTGGAGGTGGCGGATCTGGTTAAGGAGGAGCTGGAACGAATCCAGCCGGGGCTGCCTCCCGATATCCGGGTGCAGCTGGCTTATGATTCGTCCGTCTATGTGCGTCGCTCCATCCTCGAAGTGAAGGAGACCATCTTCATCGCCTTCGCCCTTGTGCTGCTGATCATGCTCGCGTTCCTGCGCAATTTCCGCGCGACATTGATCCCTCTGGTGGCCGTGCCGGTCTCGTTGGTGGGCACCTTCCTGATCCTGAACCTGTGTGGCTACAGCATCAACATCCTGACCCTGCTGGCCATGGTCCTGGCGGTTGGCGTGGTGGTGGACGACGCCATCGTGGTGCTGGAAAACATCTTCCGGCACATCGAAGACGGCATGACGCCCATGGAGGCCGCGATGCGCGGTGTGCGGGAGATCACGACAGCGGTGGTGGCCATCACGATTACGCTGGTTGCAGTCTTTCTACCCATCGCATTCCAGTCCGGAACGACGGGGGTGTTATTCCGCGAATTTGCAGTGGCAACCGCCGGCTCGGTGGTGATCTCGGCCTTTGTGGCACTGACGCTGACGCCGACCCTGTGCGCGCGGATCCTGCGGCATGAGCCGGAGAAGCATGGACGGGTTTATCTGTGGTTGGAGTCCTTCTTCCGCAGCTGGGAGCGCTCCTACGAACGGATACTCCGGTGGTCGATCCGTCACAAGCTGACAGTGGTCGTGACTGGTTTGGCGACCCTGGTGGTGACCGTGGGTTTGTTGCGTGTGGTGCCACGTGAGTTTCTGCCGGACGAAGACAAGGGCTACGTCTTCATGATCATGTTCGCTCCGGAAGGTGCGACATCGGATTATACCGACCGGTTTGTCCGGCAGGCGGAGCAGATCGTTGCAGAATATCCGGAGACCGAGAGTTACTTCTCGGCGGTAGCCTTGGCGCGCGGGGCACCCGGGGAATCCGACTTCGGCATCATGTTTGTGAAGCTCAAGGATGGCGAGGGTCGATCTGCCTTGGAGCTGGCCCGACCGGGCGGGCGAGGGTCGATGTTCATGCGCTTGCTCGAGGAGATCAAGGGTGCTCAGGGCATTGTGATTCTGCCCAAGGCAACCGACCTGGGTGAGCAGTACCAACTGGTGTTGCAGGGCCCGGACCTGGAGGAACTCGAACGGGTCGCTGACCGGGTGCGGCTGGAGCTGACAGCAGCCGGCTTTGTAGCACAGCCCCGGCTGAACCTGAACTTCCAGCAACCGCAACTGGCCGTCCGACTGGATCGCGATCTGGCAGCCAACCTCGGGGTGAGTGTCCGCGAAGCATCTGAGGCGTTGCAGTTGTTCTGGGGCGGTGTCGACGTGGCCCGCTACAACCGCGGCGGGAAGGAATTCAAGGTGATCGGACAGCTGGAACGCAAGGACCGGCTCGTGCCGCTGAGTCTGGACGATATCTATGTGCGTGCGCGGGGTGGTGACCTCATTCCCTTGAACAGCCTCCTGCTGACAGAACAACGCGGCTCTCCAAATGCAATCAACCGGTTCGGCCGTCAGCGTGCAGTGACCATCGCGTCCCAGGTGCAAGGTGTATCCCTCGGTATGGCAGTTGAAAAAACCGAGGCCATTCTCGAGAAGATATTGCCTCCCGGGGTCAGCTACCGGTGGTCGGGTGAGGCCGACGAGATCAAGGAAGGCTCGGAGGAAGGATTGCGGGTTATGCTGCTGGCCGTGCTGGTGGTCTACATGGTTCTGGCCGCGCAGTTCGAGAGCCTGCGCCATCCCTTCGTGATCATGCTGGCCCTGCCGCTGGCCTTATTTGGCGCGTTGGTTGGCCTGTGGTCACTGGGCATCGTGAACAATCTGGCGATCATCAAATCCTACGTGCCCCTGGACCAGTTGCCGGGGCCGTTGGCGTGGTTGTCCGCCAACCTGCCCGAGGTGCCGGCAATGACGCTGAACGTCTATAGCCTGATCGGTATCGTGCTTCTGCTGGGGCTGGTGACGAAGAACTCCATTCTGCTGGTCGAGTTTGCCAACCAGCGGATGGCAAAAGGTCTTTCGGCTACCGAGGCCATGCTGGAGGCGGGCCGGATCCGGTTGCGACCCATCCTCATGACTGCCTTCGCAACCATCATGGGCATCCTGCCCGTGGCATTGGGCTTGGGTGAAGCGGCTGGCAGTCGAAGACCGCTCGGCGTGGCAGTGGTCAGTGGCATGGTGACCTCCACGTTCCTTACCCTGCTGATTGTGCCGGTGGTCTACATCCTGATCGCCCCGCGCCGGAAAAAGAAGGCTGAACCGGCTTCAGAGGCGGCGTCCGGCTCGACTAGTGAATAGTCGATGCAGGGTGGCTCACCATCGCTCTTGAACGACGGAGCGGCAGAAGTTGTTCTCACTTCAGCCAGGTCCTGAACCAGGCTTCTCGCCGCAGTCCAAATGAATCTGAAGCAAGTGACCGTACGGATTATTGGGACACGTGTCCCAATAATCCGTAATGGATCAGTCGGTGGTTGGGAGGATCCCGGGGTTTATTTGGGGCCGTATTGGACGTAGAACGCGGCGGCCTGGGAGCGTCGGCTCAGCTGCAATTTATCGAGGAGGTTGCTGAAGTAGTTCTTCACGGTCTTGTCGCTGAGGCTGAGGTCAAGGGCAATTTCCTTGTTGGTCTTGCCTTCGGCAACCAGAGCCAGCACGCGTTTTTCCTGGGGCGAAAGGGTCTGCAGCTTTTCGCGTCCGGTGGCGGGGCCACCGCTCCGCGTACGACCCAGCACCTGGCGGGTGACCGCAGGATCGAGAATGGACCGTCCGGCAGCCACGTCACGGATTCCGCGGACCAAAGCGGCCTCATCGATCTCCTTGAGCAGGTAGCCGTCCGCCCCGGCGTCCAGCGATTCGATGACGAGCTCTTCATCTGCCACGGATGTCAGGAAGAGAACACGCGTATCCGGCACCTGCTGGCGGATTTCACGGCAGGCCTCGTAGCCGCGTCCGTCGGGGAGCCGTACATCCATGAGCACGAGGTTGGGTCGAAGGGCCAGGGTTTGCTGGATGGCTTCGCTGACTGTGCCGGCTTCCCCGACGATTTCGAGGCCGGCGTGATGCTCGAGCAGGGCGCGCAGTCCGGAGCGGACGACACGGTGGTCATCGACGATGAGGATGCGAATAATACAGTCTTCAGGCAGTTCCATCTTGATGGTTCGGGTTGAGGTGAATGCGGATGGTGGTGCCCTGTCCGGGCGATGAGATGAGTTCGAACCTGCCGCCGAGTTCGCGGGTGCGTTCCTGGAGGTTGCGAAGGCCGAGCCCCTGACGCGCAGGCAGTGCCGGATCGAAGCCGCGTCCGTCATCGGTGATTTCAAGGCGGATGCTATCGGCTGAAGGTTGGGACAGGCGTGTGGAGATGCGGTTGGCGCTGCTATGGCGCAGGGCGTTGCTGAGGGCTTCGCGGGTGATCTGGAGCAGGCCGGCGGCTTGGGCCGCTGAGAGGGCGTTGGCGGCATCGATGTCTACATTCAGCGACCACTCTGCGCGGTTTGCCACGCCGAGCTGACCTGCGGCGGTCTCGATGGCGGTCTGAAATTCACGGCCCTTGAGTGCCTCGGGCTCGAGGCCCTCGATGAAGCTGCGCACCTCACGAATGATGCCATTGAGGTCGCGGATGGTCTCATCAAGGCGTTGTTGAGCGGTGTCTGCATTGGTGGTGATGAGGCGTCGGCACTGGCCAAGGGAAAGTCCCACGGCGTAGATACTCTGGATGATGCCGTCATGGAGGTCGCGTCCGATGCGGATTCGTTCCTCGAGACTATGGCGGAGTCGATGTTCGCTTTCGCGGAGGGCATCCTGGGCCCTGCGTTGGGCGGTGACATCCCAGGCGACACCGCGTATTTCAGCGTCCTTGCCGGGCAGGTGCTGGTGGCGAAGATTCATGCGCCAGACGGTCGACGAATCGGGCGCGGGGACCAGTGTAATTTCACCGTGGGCCATGGCGGCTCCCTGCCGGAGTTCCTGCAACATGGTCTGAAAGCGTTCGCGGTCCGTTGTGGCAATCCACTCGACCAGGCTGGGGGCAGGGCTCTGCTCCTGGTTCCAGCCAAGCAGCTTGATCCCCGCCTTGTTCAGGGACAGAAGCCGGCCTTCGCCATCGAGCGTGAGCAGGATATCGTGGGCGTTGTCGAACAGGTCGCGGTACCAGGCATCCAGCTCCGCCTTGCGTCTGCTGGCGATGGTGGATTGGCGCTGGGTTTCCCTGCGGACAAGTGCCAGCCAAAGGACACCGGCGAGGATCAGCCCGACCGGGATGATGAGCAGCCAGAGCAGGGAGGTGACGTCCGTGAGAACGGACTGTGGTTCCCGCGTTGCGGTTGAGGAATCAACAGGGGTCAGGGCAAGGAGCAGGAGGCTGCTGTTCAGATTGCCCATGACGACTGTTTAGACGCGCTTGGCCAGTTCGGCTGAACTGGCGGCAAAAACGTCCCGGTGCAGGGAATTCCCGTGCGAGTCCATGGTCACCACTGCGGGGAAGCGGTCGACTTCGAGTTCCCAGATGGCCTCGGGAGAGCCGAACTTTTCGAGGAGGTAGACGTTACGGACGCGGGTGATGCGTTCGGCCAGCACCTGAGCTGCGCCGCCGATGGCATGGAGGTAAACGCAGCCGTGTTCCTTGCAGGCGTTGAGCGTGCGTTCGCCCATGCCACCCTTGCCGATGACGCCGCGCAGCTGATGTTCGCCGATAATCTGGCCCTGGTAGGGTTCCTCACGGATGGAGGTGGTGGGGCCTGCGGCGACGACCTTCCATTCCTCACCTTCCTTCAGGACCACTGGACCGCAATGGTAGATGATGCCGTTGTTCAGGTTGACCTCGGGAGGGAGCTCTCCGCCTTCGTGGAGGTATTTGTGCACTGCATCGCGTCCGGTAAAGAGGATGCCGGTGATTTCGACTTCGTCCCCGACCTTGAGGGCGCGGATCTTGTCTTCGGTGAAGGGGGTTTCGAGAGGGATCATGGTTTGGGAGGAGGAACGTTCCGGTTAGTAGAGCCAGCTGGTGATCTGGCCAGCGGGATTGATTTGGACGCCTTGTCGGCGGTAGGCCCAGCACATGTAGCTGATGCTGACAAAGTAGGATGCAGGGACACGGTTCAGCGCGCCGATCTTGACGCCAAGCAAGGTGGTCTTGCCGCCGAAGCCCATGGGGCCGATACCGAGTTCGTTTGCGGTCGCGAGGACGTCCTGTTCCAGTTTATCGAGTTCCTCCTCAGGGTTGCGGTCATTGAGTGGGCGCAGCAGCTGGTGTTTGGAGTTTTCGTAACCTGTTGCGCGGTCGCCTCCGATGCAGACGCCCAGGACTCCGGGACCGCAACCCTTGCCCTGAGCCTGCAGCACTGCGTCCAGGATGACCTTGCGGCAGCCGTCCAGGTCCCGGTTGGCCTTGAGCTTTTCGTTGGGTAGGGAGTATTGGGCCCCGACGTTCTCGCATCCTCCTCCCTTCAGCATCAGGCGGACGTGGATCTCGTTGGAACGATGCTGATGGAAGTGCATGGCCGGGGCGCCCGGGCCCAGGTTGGTGCCGTCGTTCTTGCCAGTCAGTGAATCCACCGAGTTCTGCCGCAGATAGCCCTTCTTTGTGGCCGTCTTTACTGCTTCACGCGCAGCTTCCTTGAACGTGATTTGGTCGAGCCCCACAGGGCAATCCACATAGAACAGCACGCTGCCGGTATCCTGACAGATCGGCTGCGACTTGCGCTTTGCCAGCTCGATGTTCTGCTCAATGATCTTCAGTGCTGAAGCCGCGATAGACCCCTGTTTCTCCCTTTCCAGAGAGGCGAGAATCGCCTGCTGAGCGTCGTCCGGTATCTCGGCGGAAGTGCGCCGGATAAGTTCCACCAGAGAATCCAACAAACCTTGCATAGACGGCATGAAGCTAAGGATGGAGAAGCCTTAAGTCAATGAGCCGCATGGTCCCGCATGAAGTCTGCCATACGTGAACGGCAGAAGTCGGTGCATGGGATGGGTATATTCATGTGGATTATTCATGCGGTTGAAGGGAGGGCGTTCGCGGTTCGTTTGGATATCCGCATGAACACAGCCTTACGTGAATGGAAGAGATGGGTGCATGGGATGGGTATATTCATGTGTGGATTATTCATGCGGTTGAAGGGAGGGCGTTCGCGGTTCGTTTGGATATCCGCATGAACACAGCCTTACGTGAATGGCAGAGAGGGGTGCATGGGATGGGGTTATTCATGCGGTTCAAGGGGAGGGTGTTCTAGAGGGTTATTAGGCACCACGGGAGCTTGCCCTTATCCCGGTGTTCTGGCGTAGTGGGAGGCATGCGTTTCCCTTACAAAAAAGTGTATGTACTGGGCTTGTCCCTGATATTGGGGGCGGGCGGTCTCGGCGCGGCGGACATCCCTTTACCGGAGCATCCCCGTCCGGATTTCGAGCGGGCGGCTTGGGTGAATTTGAATGGGGAGTGGGGGTTTCGTGCGGATGCGGATGACCGGGGATCGTATGACGGTTGGGAGAAGAAGCCGGAGTTGTTCACGGATCGGATTCTGGTTCCTTTCCCGTGGGGGTCACCCTTATCGGGCGTGGAGGACACGGCAGATATCGCCTGGTATCGGCGTGGGGTGAAAGTGCCGGAGGATTGGAAGGGCCAGCGGGTATTTCTGGTGGTGGGAGCGAGCGACTGGCTGACCCAGGGCTGGCTGGATGGGAAGCCGGTCGGATCCAATCGTGGCGGGTATACCCAATTCGAGTTGGAGCTGACACCGCATGTGGAGTGGGGCAAGGAGCAGTCGTTGGTGTTGCGGGTGGATGATCTGCCGCATCCGTTCAAGCTGGAGGGCAAGCAGGGCTATGGCGAGGCCAAGGGGATCTGGCAGACGGTTTACCTGGAAGCGCGGCCGGCTGTTCACGTGAAGACGCTGCATTTCACGCCTGAGCTGCGTGAGCTGCCCCGGGTAAAGGTGAAGGTGGAGTTGAGTGATCCGGCCCCGGCGGGCACGCGTTTTGAGCTGGCCTTTGAGACAGGCGGGGTGAAGACGGCTGTGATGGAAGTGGCCGAGGGAGCACGGGAGGTGAGCGGGGAGATCGCGATCCGCGACGCGCGCTTGTGGTCCCTGGAGGATCCGTTCCTGTATGAAGTGAAGGCGCAGCTGAAATCGGGTGGGGCAGTGGACACGGTGGGTGCGTATTTCGGCATGCGTTCCATCAGTGTGGTGCCTTTGCCCGGACACGGACACAACTGGGTGGCCTTGAACGGCAAGCCCATCTACCTGCAGATTACCCTGGACCAGTCTTATCATCCGGAGGGCTATTACACCTTCCCGAGTGACGCTTTCATGCGGGATGAAATCCTCCGTTCGAAGCGAATCGGACTGAATGCGAACCGTTTCCACGTCAAGGTGGATGTGCCGCGGAAGATCTACTGGGCGGACAAGCTGGGATTGCTCGTCATGGCGGATGTGCCGAACAGCTGGGGTGAACCGGGTGAGGAGATGCGCAAAGAGATTGATATTGCCCTCCGGGGGATGATCGAACGGGATTTCAACCATCCGTCCATTTTTTCGTGGGTGCCATTTAACGAGACGTGGGGATTGTTTACGGGCAAGGGAGAGCAGCGCGCCTACTTGCCCGAGACGCAGGACTGGGTGGCCTCTGTGGTGCGGCTCACCCGGCAGCTGGACCCGACCCGGCTGGTCGAGGACAACTCGCCCTGCAACCTGGACCACGTGGAGACCGACATCAACAGCTGGCACAAATACCTGCCCGGCTACGAATGGAAGGAGCATCTGGAGCAGGTGGTGCGCGATACCCATCCGGGTTCGACCTGGAACTTTATCGGGGGCAACCAGCAGTCCGGACAACTTTTGCTGAACAGCGAGTGTGGCAACGTATGGGGTTACGAGGGAAGCGCAGGCGATGTGGACTACACCTGGGACTACCACATCATGATCAATGAGTTCCGCCGGCATCCCAAGATCTGCGGCTGGCTCTATACCGAACACCATGACGTGACCAATGAATGGAACGGTTACTATCGGTTCGACCGTTCGGACAAGGTAACGGGAATGGATGAGCTGGTCGGTGGCATGAGTCTTCGCGACCTGCATTCCCTTTTCTATATCTCGACGGGCAGTGACCTGTGTCGCGACGTGAAACCCGGTGAAACCGTGGAGGTGCCGATGTTCGCCTCGTTCCTCACGGACGTTTCACCCGGAGGCAATGTGGTTCTGAAGGCGGAGTTATATGGGTGGGACGGGTTGGGCCGGGGTGAGGTCTACACGGAGTCTTCCACCGTGATTCGGTTTAAGCCGTGGATGGCTGAGGAGCTGAAGCCGATGCGGGTTCGGATGCCGAGCCATCCTGCGGTGGCGGTGCTGGCCTTGCGCCTGGAGAATGAGGCCGGGGCGGTGTTGCATCGCAACTTCACCACGTTCCGGGTGAAGGACGGAGCAGCGCCGCGGGATGAAAAGCTGCGTGCTGATGGCACGGAACTGCGGGTGTTGCGAAAGCCTGCAGCAGAGTTCAGTTCACAGGAGTGGACGGTAAAGCAGTGGAATGTGCTGGACGGACTGAAGGTGAACGGGGCAGGGGCCGGAGCCTTCGAATACCGTTATGCGTGGCCGGAGGGCGTGAAGATAGACCGCCTGCTTGGCGCGACCTTCCTCGTGGAAGCCTCCGCCAAGCGGTTGCACGGAAAAGACCGCCAGGGTGCCGGCAGGGTGGAGGGGGATTTCATGCGCGGCAAGGGAACCCTGGATCCGAGCCTGAATCCCAATGCCTATCCTATGACCGACACGGTGGCCTATCCAAGCTCCGTGCGTGTGCGGGTCAACGGTCGCGCCGCAGGTTCAGTCGATTTGCAGGACGACCCGGCAGACCATCGCGGCATCCTCTCGTGGCATGCCCAGCCGCGCGACCACAAGCTGCGTGAGGCCGGTTCCTACGGTTACCTCGTCACTGTCCCCCTGCCGGTGGATGCCTTGGCTGAGGCCTCCCGGACCGGAGAAATTGTGATCCGCCTGGAGGTCGATGATGCACTGCCCGGCGGTTTGGCCATTTATGGTGAGGACTTCGGTCGTTACGCGGTGGAACCAACGGTGGTGCTTCAGCTGCGGTAAAACCCGAGCCCAGCAATTTCGAGTTCAGTTCACCGACCGGGCGCCGGCTTCAGCTGGAGCCCGGTTTTTGTTTGGCGGGGAGGATGCTGAGGGAACGGTCCAGTGCTTGTGGTCTGGAGGGGTGAGTTCCAAGGGCGCTTCACAAACACTGCAACTACGTCCTATGTCTTCAGATCGGGCTTTCACAATCAGAACCGCCCGGATGAATCCATAGGCGCCTTCCGGCCTGGGTATACGGCATCGATCCACTATCCTTTTAGCGCCGGACCCCGTAGGATTCGGGTCTTGGCCATGGAACGACTTGAAGAACTCAGACAACTGATCGACCGGGCGGATATTGCCTATTACAACGGGGGCAACCCGATCATGGAAGATGCGCAGTATGACCGGCTGCGCGACGAGTTGACGTTGCTCGACCCGACGGATCCACGGCTGGGCCGTGTTGGTTCCGCCCAGAACATCCTGACCAAGTTCCGGCACCAGATACCGATGGGATCGCAGGCCAAGGCGACGAACCGCGAGGAGTTCGACACTTGGGTAGAGACGGTAGTGAAGGCGACGGGTGTTGCTGATCCGGTGTTTCACGCGGGCTACAAAATGGATGGCGGATCTTTCTCCTTTGAATATGGCAGCGGTCGGCTTGTCAGGGGGGTATCCCGGGGCGACGGCAAGGAGGGAGAGGATATCACGAGCAATGCCCTGAACTTTCGCAATCTGCCTTCCATTGTGCTGATGAAGGACGGTGTGCCTTTTTCGGGCTTTGTTCGCGGCGAGGTGATCCTGACCTTGGAGGACTGGCAAACTCAGGTGGATACCGACAAGTTATCCAATCCACGGAACAGTGCGGTGGGGATCGCCCGGCGCAAGAACGGCTCGCAGAGTGACCTGTTGCAGGTGTTCGCCTTTCGTTTGCATGCCCCGGATGGGGCATTGCTTGGAACCACCGAGGAGCAGCAGGAAGCGTTATTGCGTGAGATGGGTTTCATCACGGCTCCGAGCGTAGTGGGGAATGCCGGGAGGGTTTGGGACTTCTTTGTGCGTACCACGGAAGCACGCAAGTCCCTGCCGTACTGGATCGACGGCCTGGTGGTCAAGCTGAACGACCTGCACCTGCAGCAGGACATGGGTGAGACCGACGGGCGTCCCAAGGGTCAGGTGGCGGTGAAGTTTGCGGCAGAGGGAGCAAAGAGTATTTTGCGCAAGGCTCACATCAGCGTGGGCCACACGGGGGCGATCATCCCCACCGCCGAGTTTGACCCTGTTCAGATTGGTGGCACCACCGTGACGAACGCCAGCCTCTGCAATTGGGAAAATATCCGTGAACTCGGAGTGGCGCTGGGTGATGAAATCTATGTCATCAAGGCAGGCGACATTATCCCGCGGATCATTGAGGTGGTGAGCCAGGGAGAGGGACGTCAGGCAATTCCCGAACCGGTATCCTGCCCGGTTTGCGGTGGTGAGGTGGGTCGGAGAGACAACGTATCGGGCGAGGAAAGCACGGCGGTCTACTGCCAGAATAGTGAGTGCCCGGCGAAGGTCGCCGGAAAGATTGAGCGCTACCTGACCGCACTGAATATTTTGGGTGTGGGCGATAATCTGTTGGAAGCCCTCATCCGTGACCTGGGGGTACGGGATGCGGCGGACCTTTACACGTTGCGACCGCGGGAGGAAGAGATGGCGGAACTGGTGCTGAGCGGCAAGGTCAGGCTGGGTGCGAAGCGGGCTGCCAAAGTCCTGGCCGAAATTGATCGCTGTCGCGAACTCGTGCTCAGTGATTTCCTGGGGGCGTTGGGGATCTTCGGCTTGGGACGACGACGAGTTGAAATGATCCAGCAGAATGTTCCCGGACGAATGGACCAGTTGGAAGACTGGCTGGACGAATCGAAGTTGCTGGAACTGGCGGTGGAAGCCGGGGTGCCGAACATCGCCGGCCGACTAGTGCGGGATATCCAGTCTGCACGCCCGTTGATCGAAAAGCTCCTGGCCAATGGGGTGAGCCTCAAGGCTGCCAGCGAAGACAGGCCAGCTGCCCGCGCTGATGCCCGGATCATCTGTATCACCGGAAGCCTCTCCAAACCCAAGAACCACTTCAAGGCCCTCATCGAGTCCGCTGGCGATATCTACACCGATACCTTTTCCAGCAAGGTCACCCACCTGGTGGCAGCCGATCCCAATAGCGGTTCCAGCAAGCTGAAGAAAGCTGCCAAACAAGGGACGGTGATTTTGTCCGAAGAACAGCTGCTGGAATTGTTGGGGCAATAGATGCTCACTGTGGTCGGTTGTGGTATCAGGGCGTGTGCTGGCATCGGCGTCGTTGCCTCGGGAAGAGCCGTGGTTTGGGGTGCGCCTTTAGGTAGGCGGACCAAGCGCAGGTCACCGGGATGGTGAGCATGAGGAGGATCCCGGCAGACAGAGCTACGGAGGGCAGGTGATGTATGCCGGAGTAGTTGCCCAGGGTGGCCAGCAGGAGTGCGCCGCAAATGCCGATTGCAGGCCCGAGGACAAGGAAGCCGAGGAAGTATAGGAGGCGTTGAATCCAGTGCTTTGTGGTGCGGTTCATAGCTTTCATCGTGTCTCGATTGCGCGGCCCTTTCTTCGAGGCCACGGCAGGCACTATGCCGCGATCTATTCGATTGCCCTAATTGATAGTCTGAATGGGACTATTGATTGGGTGCCATACATTGATGGAAACAAATTACTGCGGTGCGAGGATGTTTTAGGTAGGACAGGCGCCGTTATGACGTCCGTTGACACTGACCGAAAGCTGCTTTTGTCGCCCATGAAGATGGGGGCTTGGGAGTTGCCCAACCGCATGATTATGGCTCCCTTGACGCGATGCCGGGCTGGCGAGGGACGAGTTCCAACACCCTTGATGGCCGAGTATTACGCCCAGCGGGCAACAGCCGGGTTGATCGTTTCGGAAGCCACATCGGTCGATCCCATGGGGGTAGGTTATCCCGACACACCGGGCATTTGGTCGGATGAACAAGTGGAGGGTTGGAAGCGGGTGACTGCGGCGGTGCATGAGAAGGGTGGGCGCATTCTGCTGCAGCTGTGGCATGTGGGGCGGATTTCTGATCCGACCTATCTCAACGGCGAGCTTCCGTTGGCGCCGAGTGCCGTGCGACCTGCGGGGCATGTCAGCTTGATACGGCCGAAGAAGGAGTTCGTGACACCGCGCACGCTGGCGGTGAACGAGATTCAGATGATCGTTGAGGCCTACCGTCGTGGCGCGGAGAATGCGCAGCGAGCCGGCTTTGACGGAGTTGAACTTCACGGGGCGAACGGCTACCTGCTGGACCAGTTCCTGCAGGATTCCACCAACCATCGCGGGGATGAATACGGGGGCACAATCGAGAATCGTGCCCGACTGATGCTTGAGGCGGTGGATGCGGCGATCTCGGTTTGGGGAGCTGATCGTGTGGGTTTGCATCTGGCGCCGAAGGGGGATGCCCATGACATGGGAGACTCCAATCCTGTGGAGACCTTTGGCTACGTGGCCCGGGCCATGCGCGAGCGTGGCATCGCCTTTCTGTTCACGCGCGAGTCGCGGGCTGAACCCCGTATCTTTCCAAAGCTCAAGGAGCTGTTCGGCGGGATGCTGATTGCCAACCAACAACTGGATCAGGCCGCAGCCGAGGCCCTGCTGCAGAAGGGTGAAGCGGATGCCGCTTCATTTGGCCAGTTGTTCATCGCCAATCCCGACCTGGTGAGAAGGTTCGCGGGTGGTTTGCCGTTGAACACACCGAAGATGGAGACCTTTTATGGCGGAGGCGCGCGAGGCTACACCGACTATCCGTTCGCCGGAGAATGATGGAGACGGATACACGGCTGTCTTCCGCTGACGACGCGTCCTACGCATTCCGTTCCCGGCGGCAGCCATCCAGTGCACATGGACAAGCCATACAGCATACGCAAATGGATCACGTCTCTCCTCGTCATTGTGTTGGGATGGAGTTCGGGGCAAAGCCCGGCCGCTGAGGCAGACGACACTGCTCCGTGGAGGGTTTCCAAGGCGGTGGGCGCACCAGGCTGGTTGGATGTCAGCGGGACCCATCGAACCCGGTATGAAACGCTGGACGGGCAATTCCGTCTGGGGCGATCCGGTGGGGACCAGGTCTTGGCGATGCGCACATTGTTGAAGCTTGTAGCGAAGACCGAGTCTTTCAGGGTGGTCGGTGAAGTCATGGACTCGAGGCAGGAACTGGCTGATGTCGGAACGCCAATCAACACGACGATCGTGAACGCGGCGGAACTGCTGCAGGGCTATGCTGCGGTCCGCCTGGAGGGGCCGTTTCTCGATGGCAGCCACAGCGAACTGCGGCTGGGCCGGGAAACGATCGACCTTGGCAGCCGCAGACTTGTGGCCCGCAACCGTTTTCGGAATACGATCAACTCCTTCACGGGCCTGGACTACCAATGGGAAGTTCAGGGAGGCCCTGTGGCCCGCGCTTTCTATGTCCTGCCCACCAAGCGGATGCCCTATGACGTCTCTTCGCTGTTGAACAACGATGTCCAGTTTGACGAGGAGAACTTCGATTTCCAGTTCTGGGGATTCCATCTGGAGATGCCGGAGCCCCTTCTCGACGGCAACGTCGAGGCCTACTTCTTTGGGATGCATGAATCAGACTCCCCCGGATGGCCAACGGCGAATCGCCGGCTCTTCACGCCTGGCCTGCGTTGGTCGCGTCAGCCCGCCAACGGCGGCTGGCACTACGACTTTGAGGGGATCGTGCAGTTCGGGTCCCAGCGGGCTTCGATTCTCCCGGGGGATACACGGGATCTCGACCATTTCGCGTACTTCGCCCACGGGGAAGTTGGCTACAGGTTGGATGCCCTGTGGTCACCCCTCCTGACCGTGCTCTTCGATTACGCCAGTGGTGATGACAGCCCCACGGACGACAGGAGTAATCGCTTTGATACCCTCTTTGGTGCACGACGTTTCGAGCATGGTCCAACCGGAATCTACGGTGCGTTTGCGCGCTCCAACATCCAATCCCCCGGTGTGCGGCTAAGCTGCGAACCAGTGAAATCACTCCAAGCCATGGCTTGTTACCGACCTTACTGGCTGGCCTCAAAAAGGGACGCATGGACCACCAGCCGCCTCCGGGATCCCTCAGGTAACTCCGGGTCATTTGTCGGTCACCAACTCGAGGCCATGCTTCGCTGGACGATCCTGCCGGGAAACCTCCGATTCGAAGTCGGCGGCGCCTACCTGTTTGCCGGCGAGTTTATCCGCAGCGTTCCCAGCGCGATCGAACGCGGAGACACCGCCTACGGCTACGCCTCCCTCGACCTGACCTTTTGACCGTCGTCGTCGGACCACGGCAACCTTTTCTGGCCGAGCTGGTTAACCCTCTTTCCCCCCCGGGAAAAGGGCCTATGGGCCGTTTTTTAGGCATGTTTTGGGGCCCATACGAGAACACCGAGCTGAGAAAACCCATGGGGCGTTTTTTGGGGGCAAAAAGCGCCCCATAAGGCCAAAAAGGACCCCGTAAACGGGGTTAAGAGGCTTGGGTTCAGTAATTTACCGTGGTCCGAGGACGTTGAGGG
>JBMTVN010000023.1:0-26021 GCA_049451415.1 Limisphaerales bacterium
TGAGTCTTGCATGCTCGGTCTTCGACTTCATCACGGCGTTGTCGATCGGTCACCCCGCAACGGCGGCTCCGCCGCCAAAGTCGGCGCCACATACCGGGCCGCAGTCAAAAGTGCAAGGGTCGAGGAAGCCGATTTGAGAAAATGACGACGGTTCATTCCGCGGACTCTAGACATCCCCTCCAAACTTGTCAGCTGCCGAGTGCAGCCAGCCATCCTCATCACACCCCCGATAGCAAGGCAAGCGAGCCCCTTCAAACTACGGATAAATGGCACAGGTGTCCCATTGATCTGTACTGCCATTCGCGCAAGCCATGCACTACAGGATCTCCAACCACTTGATAATCAAGTTCTCAACCGGTTCCAACCCTGCAGATTCCAGGGTACAGGTGGGCAAATAATCCGTTCACACCCCGAACCAACCACCTGGATTTTCAATGAAAACCGGGAATGCTCCGCACTAAAATGACCGCTACAAGAGCAGCAGTTGATGCCCCCCCTGCTCGTCCAGCACATTGACCCCCAGCCCCAACAACCTGAGGGGACGGGAGACAAGCCGGTGTCGGGCCAGGATGAAGCAACCCAACCGGTAGATGTCGCGGCTATCAGTGACCGGATCCTGCAATGTGAGCTGCCTGGTCAGGGTGCTGAAATCCCCGTAACGCACTTTCACCTGGACGGTCTTGGCCACCAGCCGACGGCGCTCCAGCTTGCCTGCAATCTCCCGGGATGCTTCACGCAAGAATCGTCGAAGCACGACACGGTCATCGGTATCACTGGAGAAGGTCTCCTCGGCACTGACGCTCTTGATGGTGTCATCCAAGTCCAGCTGTCGGTCGTCCTCGCCGAACGCATACGCCTTGAGTCGGGCGCCAAAGGAACCGACGACACCCTGGAGATCCCCCTGATAGTCCTGCAGGTCGCCCACGGTGCGCAGCCCGACCCGCAACAACTCCTGCTCAGTAACCTTGCCCACTCCGTGAATCGCACGCACAGGCAAGGGCCGCAGGAAAGCGACCTTGTCGCGCTCCGGAATTAAGGTCAGGCCATCCGGCTTGTTGAAATCGCTGCCCAACTTGGCCAGCAACTTGTTCGAGGCAATACCGATGCTGGCGGTCAAGTCCCGCTCGCTTCGGATCGCCTGCTTGATGGACCGCGCCAGAGGCAAAGCAGCCAGCAGGGCTGCATCAGCATCCTCACCCACCACCACCGACGTCAGTTCCAGATACGCCTCATCGATGGACATCTGCTCCACTACGGCCCCACTCCTCTGGACGATCGCCATCACCGCCCTGGATTCATTGCGATAGGCCTCCATCCTGGGGCGGACAAAACATCCCTCCGGACACAATTTCCCGGCAGTCGAGCTGGGCATGGCGGATTTGACGCCATAACGCCTCGCCTCATAACTGGCCGCACATACCACCCCGCGCTGGCTGGGCACTCCCCCGACAATGACGGGTCTGCCTCGCAGCTCGGGATTATCCCTCTGCTCGACCGAGGCAAAAAACGCATCCATGTCCAGGTGCAGGATGACCCGGAAGGGATGGGCTGGCTGGGCGGCATCGGGCATGGACTAACGCCTGGCTGAAGAGGGCACGGACTCCAGGTAATCGCTCCAGGCTTTGCGAAGACTCTCTTCACTGCAGCGACCCCGATGCACCCAGAGCCGATAACGCAGAACCAACGGCTGGCCGCGGACCAGGGGATAGCGCCTGCCAGCCTGCGGAAATGTCAGCTGCAACCAGTTCGGGTCCGGATACTCCACCCAGTCACCGGGATAATCCGGATTGTCAGGATGCTGCAGAATCGTGACTCCTGCCACATCCCCGATGTCCGGAAACACCCCGGTAATATCCGCCCATGAATCCCGGACAGGGCGCCCGCCGGAAGCCGTGTAGCGTGTGATCTCCTGTTGCGCGATCTCGGCAAACCGCAGGTTCAAGCCTCCATAAAGCGTCGTTTCACGGCGGGCCAAAGTTAGGCCATCGACGATGGCCTCAAAGGTGGAGGTCAGATCAATTGCACGACCGTTTTGAACCTCCTTCCACGCTTGAATCCGCGCCAGCTCCCGCACCACGGGCACCTGGTCCTCCCAGAACCACTGGCTCCAGGCCTCAATCCATGCGTTGTCGCCATCGCCCCCCTTGCTACATTCACCCGTTGGCCGGGCGAACACCCGCTCCAAAGCGTGCAGATCGCCAGGCTGCTCGAGATATCCCACCTCCGGCCAGGCCCAGTAAATGCCCCGATGATGGGGGTGATCGACAGGCCAGTCGCGGGTCAGCACCCCTCCATCCAAACCATAGAGCGGGTGAATGTAGTTACTGCGCGCGCGCATACTTGAGGTTGTCGGGATGCACCTCAGCCAGAAACCCTGCGGGTGCTTCCTGCGTCTTGTATCGGTAGACCAGCACCGGACGTTCCCCATCCCGGATCATCCACGAGCCCGCGTCCACATCTTCCTGAACCGCCATGTCCGCGGCCAAAACCCGGGTTCCACTGAGCACGGCACACAAGATCGCGATACCGCTGCCCACGAGGAGGGCCAAGCGCCAGAATGCAACGCAGCGAGCCGTTCGAAGATCATTGCAGGGAAGAGGCAAGTGGTTCATTGGAAGGAATCTGTAGCCGGTTGAACCCCGATCCTAGGGCGCCTCGTTTTGCCAGTTTTGGCGCCGGCCCGCCAGCAGGATTTCGGGGGCATTCCCCGGACAGCCAACCCTCCGCACCTGCAAGCTGCTGCAGTAGAATTCGCGTTTCCCGGTTGAAAAAGGGTGGAACGACAGCGAACATGCGCGGCTTGTTTGAGCGGATAGCATGAAACGTACACACCATTGCAACGAATTGCGCCCCGAGCACATCGGCTTGACGGTCACCCTTTGTGGCTGGGTTCACTCCCGTCGCGACCTCGGCGGACTCATTTTCCTCGATATTCGCGATCGTGAAGGACGCACCCAGACCGTCTTCGATCCTTCGGACCTCTCTGCCGAACTGTTCGACAAAGCCTCCTCCCTGCGTAGCGAAAGCGTGGTCAGGGTCACCGGCAAGGTCCGTCGTCGGCCGGAAGGCACAGACAACTCCAAGATTCCCACAGGTCAAGTGGAGGTCATGGCCGCGGAGCTCGAGGTGCTGAACCTCGCTGATCCGCTGCCATTCCAGATCGATGACCCGGAGTCGGCGGCCAAGGTAAACGAAGAGATGCGGCTGCAACACCGCTACCTCGACCTGCGTCGACCCGAGATGGCGCGCAACCTCCGCCTCCGGCATCGCATCGCCACCGCCACTAGGAACTACTTTGACGAACAGGGCTTCCTGGATGTTGAGACCCCGCTGCTGTTCAAGTCCACCCCTGAAGGCGCCCGCGAGTTTCTAGTCCCCTGCCGCACTCACCCCGGCGAATTCTACGCCCTGCCGCAGTCGCCGCAGCAGTTCAAGCAGATCCTCATGGTGGCCGGTGTTGAACGCTACTTCCAGCTCGCCCGCTGCTTCCGCGACGAGGATCTCCGCGCCGATCGCCAGCCCGAGTTCACCCAGATCGACGTGGAGATGTCGTTCATTGAGCGGGAGGACATCTACGCGCTGATTGAAGGCCTGCTCAAGCGCGCCTGGAAGGTGGCTCTGGACCGGGACATCCCCACACCGTTTCCCCGCATGCCCTTCGAGGAAGCCATCAATCGCTTCGGCTCTGACAAACCGGATACCCGCTTCGGGCTGGAGATCGTGGATTTCACCGAGGAATTCCGCGGCAGCCAGTTCAAGGTCTTCGGCGGCATCGTCGCCTCCGGGGGTGTTGTCAAAGCGGTGAATGCCAAGGGTTTCGCCTGTGCCACTCAGGGCCAGATCGAAGCCATGTCCGAAATCGCCACCAACGCCGGCGCCAAAGGCCTCGCCTATATCAAGTGCGAGAAGGGTGAGTGGAAATCGCCCATCACCAAGGTTTTAAGCGATGCCGAAAAGCAGGCCTTGACGGAAAAACTCAAGATCGAGGAAGGCGACCTGATCCTCTTCGCCGCGGGGGAATGGCTCCAAGCCTGCGAAATCCTCGGCCGCATTCGCCTCTATGCCGCAGAGACGCTTCGCGGCATGGGCAAACTGGAAATCCCGAACGACAGGTTCGATTTTCTCTGGGTTGTAGACTTCCCCTTGCTCAGCTTCGACAAGGAGCAAAACCGTTGGTACTCCAGCCACCACCCCTTCACTGCACCGGTCGCCGAAGACATCCCGCTCCTGACCAGCGATCCCAAGCGCGTCCGCGGACAACACTACGATGTAGTCGTCAACGGCGTGGAACTTGGGGGAGGTTCAATCCGTATTCATCAGCCGGACGTGCAGAAGACCATTTTTGAGGAGGTCCTCCAAATCCCGCCGGACGTCGCCAAGGCACGCTTCGGTTACATGCTTGAGGCCTTCCGGTACGGGGCACCGCCACATGGGGGTATCGCTCTCGGCTTCGATCGTCTTGTAGCCATGCTCTGCGGAACCTCCAGCATCCGTGATGTGATTGCTTTCCCGAAGACAGCCAAGGGGGCCGATCTCATGGCGGAGTCTCCGGACGCCGTGGATCCGCGCCAGCTGCGTGACCTGCATCTCGAACTGAAGCTGGCCAAGAAACCCCAAGCCTAGCCAAGTCCAGTCTCATTCAACACCCCCGGCGACCGCTCAGCGTTCCCCGGGGGTTTTCTTTGCCGCAATTCAGAGACTCCAACCGGACCGGTAATCGTAGTGCAGCAGCGCCTCCGCCTCTTCCAGGTTCGGGATCCGCAGGTTCTCACTGTCCCAGAGGAGCTTTTCCCCACCCATCCGGATCGCCACACTCCCCAGCAACACCGCCTCAGTCAACGGCCCGGAAAAACTGAACTCGGACT
Organism: Limisphaerales bacterium; assembly: GCA_049451415.1. Taxonomy (GTDB): domain Bacteria; phylum Verrucomicrobiota; class Verrucomicrobiia; order Limisphaerales; family JAHDYP01; genus JBMTVN01. Next base: position 4,866 of record JBMTVN010000023.1, read on the forward strand.
CCGTCGACGTCCCTTCTTTGCACGCCCGGATGAACTCCTGATAATGACCGATCGATCGCGGCAGATACGGGTCCGGCCGTTTGAACTCACGATGCCTCGACTCCGGCAGGAGTTTCGGATTCTCCCCGCCCCAACCCCGAACCAGGATCTTGCCACGGTCCCCGACAAAGATAATGCCATCCTCGGGATCCAAGGTCCTGTCCGCCTCCAGTTCCTCCGGCCGCTCCGGCAATAGCCCGCCGTCATACCAGTGTAACTTCACCGGCGGCATGTCACCCCGTGAAGGAAACTCGTAGTGCACCATGGATGCCAGCGGAACCGTGTCCGGAAAAAGCGGCGTCGAGGTCGCCGTTACACTGGTGGGGGCGCCCAACTTCAGCACGGAAAAGACCGGCGCCAGATTGTGGATCCCCATATCCCCTAGCCCCCCAGATCCGAAATCCCACCACCCCCGCCACTTGAATGGCACATAAGCCGGGTGATAAGGCCGCCAGGGTGCCGGCCCGAGCCAGAGATTCCAATCCAGAGTCTCGGGCACCGGCGGGGTGTCCTGGGGCCGCTCCAACGCCTGCGGCCACCACAACGGCATCTTGCCTCGATGCGTCGGACGGTCCGACCAGACATGCACCTCCCGCACCGGACCAATCACATCGCCCCAGATCCATTCCTTGATCAGCCGATTGCCCTCAAAGGCCATGCCTTGATTTCCCATTTGGGTCACGACCCCGGTCTCACGCGCAACCTGAGCAACCCGGCGCGACTCATGCACGGTCCGAGTCAACGGCTTCTCACAATACACATGCTTCCCCTGCCGCATCGAGGCGACTGAAACCACTGCGTGGTTGTGATCGGGCGTGGCCACCACCACGGCATCAATCCCTTTCTCACGTTCCAGCATCTCGCGAAAATCACGGTAACGCCTGGCTCGCGGATACTCGGCAAAGGTATGCGCGGCATAAGCACTGTCGACATCGCACAATGCCACGATATTCTCGCCGCGCATCTCATTCAGGTCAGCCGCTCCCTGACCGCCAATACCCACGCCGGCGATGTTCAGCTTCTCACTCGGCGGTGTTTCACCAAGACCCAGCACATGACGCGGTACCAGGCTGAACGCCGCCACGGCACCACCGCTCACCGACAAGAACCTCCTCCGGTTAATTCCACTCTCGGGCTTCATAGGCTTGTTCTGCTTTCTCCACCGGGCTTCGTGCAACCGGACTTCCATCCCCACCGTTGCCAATCCACCTGGAAGGCTACCAAAGAAACGACCTCTGCTCCGCCAGCATCTCCTCGCCATCCCATAAAGAGGCACGCCAAGCCATAATGTCACCCAGCTTGGCAAAGGACTCCTCGTCCAAATCGATTCCGGTCCAACGCTGATACCAGGGACGACGCTCAATCTCCTGCTCAATCACCAACTCCTCGGGCGACCGGCTCCCCCGAAGCTCAAGCTTCAGCAAGAGCGCATCGGTATAATACACCGTGGAGCTCCATTGGATGTCGAAACGCAAACCGCCGACTTCATCCGGATGCGCCCGTAGATAAGCCTGATAGGCATCGCGCTCAAACAGGCTCGGATTCACCGTGTGCCGTCCCTCCAGATCGAGATAATGCGGCAAGACCTTGGATATGCGGGCCGACTGTGTGCGGCATCCACAAAAGGAAGGCAGCAGCAGCACACCACAGATCAGGATCAGCCAGCGCATGCCGGGAACCTACCCCACCCCTCCCCGCAAGGTCACGCACAACTAAAGGCTCCCATGCCCGCCAAAGTGTCAGGGCTGTGACCCCTCCACCACCGCACCCTTTGACGGCTCCGGACGACGGAAAATATCCCTCAACACGGCCACGGGGTTCAGGGGAAGCAACAACGGCTTGGGAATATGAAGCGGCTCTATCAACGGGTTCATGATCGTGCCTCCCACCTTGAACTCGAGGATCTTTGTCAGCGGGCTGAAAACCAGGCTGACCAAGGGCCCAACCACCGCCGCCTCCCTTAAAACCTGCGCCTCCACCCGGGCATCCACATTGGCCGCAAAATCAACGGTCCCTCGATAAGCCAGCCACATCGCCGGGGATTGCAACTGGAGGTTCCGCGTGTGAATCACACTGTTGGTCATCGTGAAATCCCCCTCAAGCCCGCGCACCGGCGACTTGGCCACGTCCATTCCAAGGGCCTGCATCCACTGTGTCCCCAGACCCAGCAGCGGAATGTCCCAGAGGTAGCCCTCCCTTAACTCCACCCGTCCCAGGCCATTCCAGCTGTTCCAGTCCTCCGAGTTCGCATGCGTCAAGGTCCAGATCCCTTGCAACCGCCCGTCCAGACGATTCGTGGGCGCAATCAAATCCTCCATCAACCCCGCAAAATCCACCCGATCAAATCTCGCTTCAAACTTCAGGTCTGCCCCGACCGGAGCCGTCATGTCCACATCCACATCGCCCCGGACCCTCCCCCCGTAGAATTGCCCGTCCAGATCACGCAACCGCACCGCCTCGTTGGTCCACACTACGGAACCCTGAATCCTCGGCAAATGGAACCGCCACCAGTCGAAAGGCCCTCCGGCCAGATCAAACCGCAGGTTTGCCTCACGCGTATCACTCACATTCAGGAACCCATTGACCAGCACGTCAGGCGACTCACCAAATTGATAAGGCTCGAGCACCGCCACAACCTCCTCCCCAATCGCCCTGGCCACGCGCATCGGCGGAATCGTCGATCGCGCGTTCTCCAGCCTCAACACCTGCCGCCTCGTGTCATACTGGACATCCTCGGCCCGCACGGTGCCCTCGCTGCGGAGCTGCACCCCGGTCGCCTGCACAACCCCGTTGGTGAAACTCAGGTTCGCCTGCAGGTCTTCAATGGGTTCACCGCGGAAAACAAAGTCCTCAATCCTGATGCGGCCGGAAAAGCCGGTCGTTTCAGGCGCACCATAACGGCCGGTGACAAACCCCTCACATCGTGGCGGGCCCGTGAACTGGAAGAAGTCGAAAGCCTGCTGCTCCGGCATGCGCACCAGCGACTTGAACAAGTGCGGGTCCAGCGCAGCATCAATATCGAAACGATACTCCCTGGTCCGCTGGTCCTCCGTGTAAGCCATCCCCAACCGTCCCCCGGGGACTGTCGCCAGGAAATCCGTCAGGCGCCAAATCTCGTTCGTGAAGGAAAAATCAAACGACACCGTCTCGATGGGGATATTCTCGAAACTGGCGTCCGCCGCAACCAGCTTGCCCTGCACTCCGAGCGACTGCCCCAAACGCCTCAATCCTTCCTCGGTCGACAGCTCCCCGAAGGGCGGCAAGGTGAGCCAGGCCTTGGCCCCCACCACCGGTGGTGAATCGGGTTTCCACCCATAACGTTCCAGCCATTCCAACACCCCGGGCGGCAAAACCGGATCCAGCCGGTGCACGTCAAAATCCAGGGAGAGCGTTGAGTCCAGCCCTCGGTTAACAAGATCCACCCCTGCCTCCAGCTGCAGCTGCCTCTGCCCGAAGTCTGCCTCCAGACGCGACAGTCGCAGCTCCGGCGCTTCCCAATCCATCCGCAACCTCAACTCATCCACTCCGACCCCGTCCCGCTCAAATCCCTGGACCGTTCCTGAGACCGATGTTCGCCAATTCAACAGGCCCGTTGGCACTTCATCCGGAATCTCCGCTCCGCTGTAGGGCGCTTGCACAAAACCTCCCTCCAGCTTCAAGCGCTCGGCGCGACCGCGGGCAAACTCGGGAGCCTGCACTTCCATGGACCACTCCCCCCTCTTGGGCAGCAAGGTCTCCAGGTCTTCCAACAACCGAACCCGCAAATCCGTTTTTGCTGAGCGCACAAACACCCCTTCAAGGGCCGCCCCCGCCAACGCCAGCTCCAAGTCCAGCACGCGCCCCTCTTCCACCAAACGTCCGGTCCCCGCCAAATGAATGCCCGTGTTCCCCCAGGGCGTCTCCATTCCTTCCAATTCCAAATCCACGCGCGCCTGGTTTGGAACAGGGTTGGTCAGTGTCTGAAACCACTCGCTCTCCAGGCGCAAACGCCCTAGCCCCCCCCATCCTGACGCCTGCAAACCGCGGGCCTCCAACTGCAGCCGGAATCGGCCCTGCCCCGTCACTTCCGCTCCCTCGTTCAAGTGAAAGGACGCCAACACAACCTCCGCTCCACCCCACGGCGTGTCCGCACCCCGCGACTGCAACCGCAGCACCGCACTCATGCTCTCCGGATGTCCCGCATCCCCGCGCAACTCGAGACTCAACTCAGGCGATTCCCCGAAACGCAACCGCTTCACCTGACGAACGAAACCCCGCAACGGCCGTTCCCACGCGAATGGCACGCCTTCACCCTCACCCCGGCTCCAGGACCCGACCAACGAAGCATTGGCCAGCTCGGCACGCAGATGCAGGTTCACCCCAAGACACTGCGCCGAGGCACTCTCCAGAACCCAGGTGTCGTCAGCGTTGAACCGCAACTCAGCTGTCATGCGGTCCATCGCCATCCCCTCCTCATCCGCCCCCAGCGGAAGCACCAGGCATCCATCCCTCAGGTCCAGTGCACGCACTGCAACCTTCCCGCGCAACAGGGCCGGAGTGTCGAAACGCAAGGCCACCTCGGGCAAAGTCAGCCGCACACCCCCGCCTCCCTCGTCAGCACCCAGGGCCACGTTCTGCGCCACGACACCGTCGTTCCACCGCAGGACAACACGGCCACACTCCAGCGACACCCCCTGCTTCCGCACCTCACGCAACAGCATCGCGGTCGCCCAACCGGGCAGCCCTACGTAATGCAGATACACCAGCAGCACCCCGGCACAGGCCAACGCAACCAAAGCTACACGCCGTAAACGCCGCAGGATGCGCCTGCCCCAGCCGCGCCTCTCATTCTCCACCTGAGCAGGCATAACCCCTATTGCCCTCCGCCCTTGGCAGGAATCATCATCCTGATCGCCTCGTCATACGGATAGAAAACGTCGAGGGGACACTCAAAAACGGTCACTACACCCTCCAGCTTCGTCGCTGCAAACGGCCCTCCGGAAGGCGAGTTCGCCCCGAAAGCCAGCTGCAGGGTCTTCAATTCTCCGCCCTGCCGCAGATCAATCGCCACGCGATGATCCCGCTGTGTAATCCCGTAATCAGGGAGCTTGTCCAACCCCTGGTCCACCCAGAACCGCGCCCTCAAGCCACCCATCCGATGCATCGCCTCCTCCATGGCAAAAGTGTTTACCATCCCCTGCGACCCCGGAGCGATCGACCACTGGCCACCACTGCTCCGGATTATCCGGTTTGTCGCCCCCCCCACCATCAGACTCACCCCCACGACTTCGTTGGTCGCAAACTCCCACAACCGACGATCACGCAGCTCGTAGGCGGCGCTCGGCAGGCTGAAGAAATCCTCCTGTGCCAGGGTGTAAACCGGCACCTCATCCGATCTCCTGGCAAAAACCCTCCGGTCCTGCACACTGCCAAAATCCAGTCTCAACGAGGGCACGTCCTTCTCCCCTCCATCGACCGCCCATTGCAGTGTCAGGCTGCGCCGCGGCTCCGCTAAACCGTAGTTCGGCAAGTCCAGATCAATCACCACCTCCTTCGCCACCTCAACCACCCTGAGCTTGCTCAACTGCTCCAGAAAACTCCCAACCAATCCGGGATCGGCCGGACGAGGCGTCGTCTCGGCCAACCCCCACACCCCATTCGTCCCGCGCACCAGGGCAAAGGATTCGTCCCCCGCAATGCTGACTTTCTCCAGCCGCTCAACCGGCCGGTCCACCAGCCGGTAATCCAAATACTCCGCATAAGGCACGGCCACGGCATCCACCAGTTCCCTGGATACCAGCACCAGCCCCTCCGGCGAACTGCGCCGCGCAAAAACCAGCTCCGTCGCATTCGTCGGGCTATTGCCAAAATCCACGCTCAGGACCGTGTTGGTGCCCCGCATGAAGACCAATCCCGCCTGCGGCTTCGCCAAGCCAAACGGCTCAAGGTCCGCCACTCCCTGCTCCGCTGCAAACGCGCCAATCTGCGCCGCCTGCAACTGCTGCAACAGCTGCTCCACCCGGGCGTGGTCAGCCCGCGCCGAACGTGGCGACACCAATCTCCAGCGCGACGTCACTCCATCACGCTGCAATCCATACTCCCGGTTGGCCGACCTCAGCTGCAGCCGGTCAAACTCCAGCCCCGCCAGAAACAAGAACCGCGGATCCCTCCACGCAGCCACCCCCGCAGGCAATCGCTCCAGCGGACCCGTACCCACCACCTCCACTGTCTCCCGCCCCGCCAGCCGCATATACATGGTCTTCCCCAGCAACGTCCGCCCCCCCATGCTAAAACCAAACCGCTCGCTGCCGGACTCCACCACGACTGCCGCCAAGGGAGGCTCCAGCCCCAACGCCGCCAAGCCACCCTGCTCAGCCTCCAAGTCCGACTTCTCCAACACCGCATTCCGCTGCAACTCTGCCAGGCTCGACAAAAAGCTCTCCACCAGCCACCCCTGCGCGGGATATTCCGGCCCCACCAAGTGCCAGCCCGCGCCCCCGGGACTCCGCTCCAGCCGAATGGTCAGGTTGCTCCGCGTCACGGAAAGCGCCGTCACTTCATCCACGTTCAACTCAGGAAAAACCCTCCGGACCAACTCCTGCTGAGGAACATCCCTCCCCACAGGCCACTCGAAAAACACGATGTAGCCAAACATCCCCAAAGCCAAAAGCACCAACAAGACTGTGCTGCGAGATTGCATGTTTCCGGTTACCGACGACGCCTAAGCCAAACAATGAAACCCAGTGCCATGGCAGCTCCGGGCAACGCACCCAACAAGACCCAGGCCGCACCACGCAACTGCGCCCCGGTCAGGTTGATCTGATACTCCCTCACTGGTCGAGGCCCCAAATGCTGCCACTGCTGCCGGTCCACCAGCCAGTTGACAGCCAACCCCAAAAAGTCCCGGTTCGCCTCAAACTCAATCAGCTGGTTGCTCAAGAAACTCGCCTCGCCCACCACCACCATCCGCACCGCACCACGATCAGGCACCACCCCCGCTATCGTCCCGCGCTCCAAAGCCGCCGCAACCGGAATCACCCCGTTGGTCTGCACCACCGCCTGGTTGCCAGTCGTCGGAACCACCAGCTTCCCCGCCGCCGTCGTCAATGCCAACTCCACCACCTTCGAGTTCTCCGGCACAGGCCCCGCCGCAGCCAAAGGCCTTACACTCGTCGGCATAATCAAACCCAAACGCGCACCCCGCAACGGGGATACCACCGGATGATTCCCAAACTCGCCGGTCAATAAAACCCGGGTGTCCCCGGCCTGCGATTGCATCTCGTCCACCACCAAACCTTCCCCGATCTCAATGCCCCATCGACGTAAAAACGGCTCCAACCCCGACGACCGCACTCCCGGCCGAGCCACGCTGTTCAACAAGATCAAACCCCGTCCACCCGATTGAAAATACCGGTCCAGCTTCTGGATCTCGTCCGGCGGAAGCGGGAAGCGCGGACCCCCAATCAACAACAACTCGCAGTCCGACGGAACCCCGTTGGTCCGCATCTCCAGTGGCCGCAGCACAATGTTCTTCTCCGCCAAAATGGCAGCCACCTCCGAATACCCGTCCGGTGCACTCTCGTCCATCAAGTCCGGCTCGCCATGGCCGGACAACGCATAAGCCTGGATCGGACGCGGATCCATCAGGTTCAGCAGGGCCGATGTAAAGAACTGCTCTCCCTTAAACCCGATCCGCCGGATAGGCTGTCCCTGCATCGCACCCGAGAAATCATAGTCCGAAAGCTCCTTCTCCCGCACCACCCGCGCCGGCCGCCCTTCCGCATCAAACACCACCAACAGGGTGTCCGATGAAGAAGTCACTCCATAACGCGACAGCAGAAACTCCGCCCGCCCCGGATTCCGCCCGTAATTCACATACTCCACCTTCAACCGGTCGCTGACCGCCGTATACTCGTCCAAAAGATCACGCACAGAAGGAAACAACGACGACTCCTCCGGGTCAAAAAACACGCTGATCGATACATCGTTGGTCAAGCCCAACAACATCGACCGCGTCAAGGGCGACAACCCAAACCGCGAGGTATCTGACACCTGGACCCGCGCCGGATGCCGCGCCGACAAGTAATTCGCCATCACCACAATGGCCGCCATCGCCAGCACCCCCACCAACACCTGCCCCCCCATCGCCCACCGACGCCAAAGGGAGAAACCGGAACTTGTATCGGAACGCTCAGCCATAACCCTCACCTCCACCGACGGCTTTCAACCACCTTCAAGGTCAAAAACAGAAACAATGCCGTCAAACTCCCGTAGTAAATCACCGGACGCGAATCCACCACCCCGCGGGCAAACAACTCCATGTGCTCCGTCATCGCAATGTGCCGGAACACCGGGGCCGACCACGTCTCCGAAGGCACCGGCACCAGATTCCTCAAGCCCAGCACAAACAGCACCGCACACAACCCAAAGGCCAGGATCGCCGCCAAAACCTGGCTCTGAGTCACCGCCGATGCCAGCCCGCCCATCGCCATGAACGCCGACCCAATCACCAGAATCCCCGCATAGGTGCTCAATGCCGTCGCCAAATCAAAGGCCACCTGACCATCCGTAAAACGCTGGATCACCAGCAAACACAACAACAACGGCAGCCACGTCAGCGCATAAAACAACATCGTCCCGCTATACTTCGCCAACACCACCTGCACATCACTCACCGGAGTCGTCATCAACGTCTCATAGGTCCCGCTAAAACGCTCCGCCGCATAAGACCGCATGGTAATCACCGGCGCAGTCACCACCAAAATCACCCAGAAATAAAAGGTGTTGCAAAAAACCTCCCCCAGTGGAGCCGACGTCGGAGCCCCGTTCAGCTTGTAAAGCACATCCACAAAACTGAAACCCAATACCAACAACACCGCACCAATCACCGCATAACCCGTGAATGAGTTGAAATACATCCCCAGCTCCCGCCGCACCAATGTCCAATAGGCCTGCATCAAAGTCCCTCCTCCACTTCCTCCAACTCTTCATCCTCCCCACCCGTCACACGCACAAAGATATCCTCCAGTGAAACCCGGCTTAGACTCAACTCGCGCAGTCCCCAGCCCCGGCGACTCACCTGCTCGTACACCGCCGGCCTCACATCCACCTCAGGCCTCACCACCAGCAGACAACGCCAGTAGTCCCCGGCCGATGGTGCCACGTCAAAGGACTGCACCTCCGCCATCGCCTCCCAACAAGCCCGCAACTCCGCCTCCGGCGCCCGCACCTCCACCACCACCTGCGCCGCATCACTGGCCAAAGCCTGCAGGTTCTGCGTCGTGTCCGCCGCCAAGATCCTCCCGCCGTTCATAATCAAGACCCGCGAACACGTCATCTCCACCTCGGACAAAATATGCGTCGAGATCAAGATGGTATGGCTCCGCCCCAGCGACTTCACCAGCCGGCGCACCGACCGGATCTGATGCGGATCCAGACCAATCGTCGGCTCATCCAGGATCACCAGCTCAGGCTCATGCACCAACGAATCCGCCAAGCCGACCCGCTGCCGGTAACCCTTCGATAAATGCCCCACAATCTTCCGGCTCACATCCACCAACCCGCACTGCTCCATCACGGTATTCACCCGCCCCGCAACCTGCCCCCGGGCCAAACCCTTCAATCGCGCCCGGAACCTCAGGTAATCCCGCACCCGCATGTCCACATGCAAGGGATTGTTCTCCGGCATGTACCCAATCCGACGCCGCACCTCGCGCGACTCCGTGGAAACATCAAACCCTGCCACCCTCGCCGTCCCTGAGGTCGCCGGCATAAAGCCCGACAAGATCCGCATCGTCGTGGTCTTGCCCGCACCATTCGGCCCCAGCAAACCCACCACCTCGCCACGCCCCACGCTGAACGTCATGCCCGACACAGCCGTGTGCCCCGCATAACGCTTCGTCAAATCCCTCACCTCAATCAACGGTGAATCACTCATCCGTAAAGTCGCCTTTTATCCGGAACAATGCCTCCCGGGCCATCCTAAAGTCTTAGCTCACCACGCAACCGCTCCACCGCCCCCCGAACCGCAGACGCCACCTCCCCCACCTCACTCCCGCTGTTGTCCCACCCCCAGCTGAACCGAATCGTCCCCCGCGCCTCCCCCGCACTGCGCCCCATCGCCGTCAAGACCCGCGATGGCCGGATGCTCCCCGTCGAACAGGCCGACCCCGTCGAAACACACACCCCCATCCCGTCCAGCAGCAACATCAACGCCTCACCGTCCACCCCCTCAAAGGACAGATTGGAGGTGTTGGATAACCGGTGCTCCACCGAGCCGTTCACCCGCACCCCCGGCAGGGTGTTGCAAAGTTCCCCCTCCAAAGCATCCCGATACCCCCGCACCCGATCGCCATACTCCCCCAACCGCTCCACCGCCAGCTCAGCCGCAGCCCCCAACCCCACCACCCCCGCCACATTCTCTGTCCCCCCGCGCCGCCCCGACTCCTGCCCACCCCCTACCACCCAGGGATGAAAAGCCGTCCCCCGGCGCACATATAAACACCCCACTCCCTTCGGCGCCCGAAACTTGTGCCCCGATAAGGAGAGGAAATCTGCCTGCAACTCACCCACGTCGATCTTCCGCTTTCCCGCCACCTGGACCGCATCCACATGCAGGGGAATACCCCGGTCCCGACACAGCTCAGCAACCCCCTGCACCGGCCCCAGCACCCCCGTCTCGTTGTTGCCCCAAATCATCGAAACCAAAGCCGTGTCCGGCCGCAACACTCGCTCAACCTCTCCCAAATCCACCAGGCCCTCCCCGTCCACCGGAACAACACTCAGCTCATACCCCCTCGATGCATACCCCGCACACACCTTCACCACCGCGGAATGCTCCACAGCCGTTGTCACCAAATGCCTCCGACCGGCCCCGGCCTGCAGCGCACTCCAGATCGCCGTATGAATCGATTCCGTCCCGCAGGCCGTAAAAATGACCTCATCCTCACGCGCTCCCAATAAACCGGCCACCTGCCCCCGCGCCCGCTTCACCCCAGCCGCGACCTCACGCCCAAAGCGATACCCGCTCGAAGGATTCCCCCATAACTCCTCCAGATACGGACGCATCGCCCCAAAAACCAAAGGATCCACCCGCGTCGTCGCATTGTTATCCAAATAGATCATTCCAAAGCCCCAAACCTAATCAGCCCTCTCCCCAAACGAAAGACCGATTCCTCCACCCCCGCCCCCAGCATGCCATCGAAATCGCGACCGCTTTCGGGATCGAAAGCCGAAGTTGGCCGTTAGCCGTTGGCAGTGTGCAGAAGCTCCCCCTGACCCAGCGCTCCACAGCCAACAGCCTACCGTGAACTGCAAACTCCCCCCTCCTCTCTCCCTGCAGCGCGCACAGCGCGATGCAAAGCCCTCAGTGCTCTGCGCTTGCCGCTTTGCGCTTCAAACCGGTTGACAAGACCGACGACCCATGCAAACGTAAGTAACACAAGTAAGTCAGTAATGAATATGCAGCCGAGCCAACCCAGCCCCACCCGGAACGAAGGACTCAAATCCTCCATCCCCACCCTGGCCGGCAATATCGCCGGCACGCTTGCCGACCCCGCCGCAGACCGGTTTTCCGACGACGATTACGAATACCTGAAGTTTCACGGCATCTACCAGCAGGACGACCGCGACCTTCGCAAAACCGGAAAGAAGTGGATTTTTATGGTCCGGGGCCGTCTGCCCGGCGGTGTAGTCACCCCAGACCAGTACCTCGCTTTCGACCAGCTCTCGAACCTCCACGGCAATGACACGCTCCGGATCACCTCGCGCCAAGGCTTCCAGTTCCACGGCGTAGTCAAAAGCGGACTGCGGCCCCTGATCCAAGGCATGCACCAAGTGCTGTCCACCACGCTGGCCGCCTGCGGAGACGTCAACCGCAACGTCATGGCCCCGCCCACCCCCTCCACCTCACCCCTCACGGATGAGGTGCTGGCCGACGCCAAGAACGTCAACGATGCGCTTCTCCCGGTCACCCGGGCCTACCATGAAATCTGGCTCGAGGACACCAACGTAACCCCCAAGGATCCAGACCCCGATTTCGTGGATCCGCTCTATGGCAAAACTTACCTCCCCCGAAAGTTTAAGATCGCCTTCGCCATCCCCCCGCTGAACGACACGGACGTCTACACCAACTGCCTTGGCTACGTCGCCATTGAGGAAAACGGCAAGCTCATCGGTTACAACCTCCTCGCCGGCGGCGGGCTCGGCATGAGCCATAACAACCCCGAAACCTATCCCCGGCTCGGTGATGTCATGGGCTATGTCCCCAAAGACCGCCTCATCGAGTCCGCCAAAGCCGTCCTCAAGGTCCATCGCGACTTCGGCGACCGCACCAACCGCAAGCATTCCCGGCTCAAATACGTTATCGCAGAACGCGGCGTAGACTGGTTCCGCAAGGAATTCGCCGAGCGCGCCGGATTCGAACTTCAACCTGCACGACCCTTTGAATTCCAGCACCAAGGCGACCAATTCGGCTGGCACCAGCAACACGACGGTCGCTGGTTCCTCGGCCTCCATGTGCTCTCGGGCCGGGTCGCCGACCGCGAACATTACCGCCTCAAGACCGCCCTCCGGAAAATCGTGGCCCAATTCCAGCCGGAGATGCGCCTAACCCCCTCCCAAAACCTCCTGCTCGTAGGGCTTCAGGCCGACGCCAAATCAGCCATCGACACCATCCTTCAGGAACATGGCATCGAATCCGCCGAACAAACCGGCCCCCTGCACCGCGCCTCCATGGCCTGCCCCGCACTCCCGACCTGCGGCCTCGCCCTCGCTGAATCCGAACGCTTCCTCCCTAAACTGCTCTCCAGTATCGAGTCCGCACTCCAACACGCCGGCCTCGACAAACAGGAGCTCATCGTCCGCATGACCGGTTGCCCCAACGGATGCGCCCGGCCCTACGTGGCTGAACTCGGCTTCATCGGGCGCGGCCCCGGCCGCTACCAGCTCAACGTCGGGGGCAACGCCAGCAGCACCCGACTCAACCGTCCGCTCGTCGCCAGCGTCAAAGAAGAGGAGATCGTCCCCACCCTCCAACCCATCTTCGAACGCTACGCCAAGGAACGCCAAAACAACGAACGCTTCGGCGACTGGTGCGAACGAGTCCTCCTCCCCGAAACGGAATCCCAGGCCTCCTGAACCACCCGTCTCCCCCAGCCCTCGGAAGAATACCCCCCACATGCTGGACCCCAAAGATCTGCCCGCGCTCAATGAGCGCTTCGCCACCGCTCACCCCAGGGACATCCTCCAATGGGCCTGGGACAACCATGGCGAACGCGCAGCCATCGGCACCTCCTTCCAGGGCGCCGGCCTCGTGCTCATGCACATCGCCAAAACCCAGCAGCTGAATTTCCCCCTCTTTACCATCGATACCGGACTGCTCTTCCCCGAAACAGCCGCCCTGAAGGAACAGCTGGAAACCTTCCTCGGCCGCCCCATCCAAAATCTCACACCCGATCTCTCTGTCGAACAACAGGCCCAGGCTCACGGACCCGAGCTCTGGAAGCGCGACCCCGACCTCTGCTGCACTCTTCGCAAGGTGCTCCCGCTTCGTGACCGCCTCGCTGACCTCGACGTCTGGATCACCGGCCTCCGCCGCGAACAATCCAGCGCCCGTGCAGACGTAGGCATCGTCGAGCTCTATGAACTCGACCAGCCCTCTTCAACCGGAACTCCGCGCACCATAATCAAACTCAACCCGCTGGCCACCTGGAAACGCGAGCAGGTCTGGGAAGCCATTCAAGCACACCAAATCCCCTACAACCCACTCCACGACCAGGGCTATCGATCCATAGGTTGCCAGCCCTGCACCGCCAAGGCCGGCACCGCCGGCGCTGAACGCGCCGGCCGCTGGATCGGTTTCCAAAAAACCGAGTGCGGTATCCATACCTTTCTAAAAGCCCGATCCTAACCATGGACTACTTATCCAAACTCGAAAACCAGTCGATCTACATCTTCCGCGAGGCATTCCACAAGTTCGAGAACCTCGCCATGCTCTGGAGTATCGGCAAGGACTCCACCGTGCTCCTCTGGCTCGCCCGGAAAGCCTTCTTCGGACACGTCCCCTTCCCCCTCGTCCATGTGGATACCTCCTACAAAATCCCCAGCATGATCGAATACCGGGACCGCCTCGTCCGCGATTGGAACCTCCAGCTCATCGCCGGCAAAAACGAGGAGGTCCTCAAAGAAGGCAATACCTTCCCCAACGGCAAAGCCACCCGCGTCGAATGCTGCGGCCGCCTCAAAAAGGACGCCCTCAAGACGGTCCTCGAAAAGCATAACTTCAACGGCGTCATCGTCGGTGTCCGCCGCGACGAAGAACCCACCCGCGCCAAGGAACGCTACTTCAGCCCGCGTGACCGCAACATGGAGTGGAACGTCGAAGACCAACCCCCCGAACTCTGGGACCAGTTCAAGACCGATTACGAACCCGGCTCCCATATCCGCATCCACCCCCTCCTCCACTGGACGGAACTCAATATCTGGGAATACATCGAACGCGAAAATATCCCCATCATCCCCCTCTACTTTTCCAACGCCCAGGGGGAACGCTACCGCTCCATCGGTTGCTACCCCTGCACTTTCCCCATCCAGTCCCAAGCCAAAACCGTGCCCGAGATCATCGCGGAACTCCGCGCCACCAACACCCCGGAACGCGCCGGCCGCGCCCAGGACAAGGAAAGCGAAGACGCCTTCGAAAAGCTCCGTCGCGACGGCTACATGTAAGCCCTGCCAAATGCTCCCGCACACGCAGCTCTCCGCCCCCGAATGCAACCGGATTGCCCCAACGCAACCCGGAACAAGCGGCTGCGTACGCAAAAAGACCGCCGGGCTCGCGCCCGACGGCCAGAAACCTCCACTCCCAAAAAACCAGGATCTAGTCCTGCAAAGCCTCAAAGACCTTGCCCACCATCTTCTCGCTGGGCTTCAGGGTCTTGGAGCCGGACTTCCACTTCGCCGGACAAGCTTCCTCCGGATGCGCGATCAGATAGGCGTTCGCCTCCATCTTCCGCACCAACTCACCCGCATCACGCCCCACGTTGTAGAAGTTGACCTCGCTGCTCACCAGCTTGCCGTCCGGATTGATAATGAAAGTGCCGCGCAGCGACAGGCCAGTCCCGCCATCATACACCCCGAACATCCGGCTCACCGTCCCCGTCGGATCCGCTGCCATAGTGTACTTCACGCCCGCCATCAGCTTCTCGGAATCACGCCACGCCAAATGCGAAAACTTCGTGTCCGTGGAAACCGAAATCACCTCCGCCCCCAACTTGTCCAAAGCCTCATGCTGGTCCGCCAAATCTGCCAGCTCAGTCGGACACACAAAGGTGAAGTCAGCCGGATAAAACACCAGAATCGTCCAGCGCCCCGCCTTCTTCAAACCCTCCAGCGAAACCTTGCCAAACTCCCGGCTCGCAGGATTGTAGGTCTCCATCTCGAAATTCGGCACGTCCATGCCAACCGACACAGCACAGCAGTCACTCATAGTCTCAATCTCTCTTTCAGTTTGATCTCGCCAACCAGTCCCTCCGGGAACCAGCCCTCACGGCGTTCCTTAAAAGCCTCCTAAGAAACCGCGTTTTGCAATTTTGTCAAATGCCCAGCCCAACCACCCCCATGACCACCAGCAATACGATCCCCACCGAACAGCTCAAAATTGTCATCGTCGGCCACGTCGACCACGGTAAATCCACCTTCGTCGGCCGACTCTTCCACGACACCGGCTCCCTCCCCGAAGGCAAACTAGAACAACTCCAACGCATCGCCGAACGCCGCGGTGTCCCCTTCGAATGGGCCAACCTCATGGACGCCCTCCAGTCCGAACGCGACCAGAACATCACCATCGATACCGCCCAAATCTGGTTCCGCACTGAAAAGCGCCAATACGTCATCATCGACGCCCCGGGCCATAAGGAGTTCCTCAAGAACATGGTCACCGGCGCCGCCAATGCCGAAGCCGCCCTCCTCCTCATCGATGCCCACGAAGGCGTCCAGGAAAACTCCCGCCGCCACGGCTACCTCCTCAACCTCCTCGGCATCCGCCAGGTCGCCGTCCTGGTCAATAAAATGGACCTGGTCAACCACTCGGAAGAACGCTTCCAGGAAATCGAACGGGAATACCGCCAGTGGCTCGGAACACTGGGCATGGAACCCAAGGTCTTCATCCCCATCGCCGCCAAAAATGGGGACAACATCGCCAGCCAAAGCGTCCAAATGCCCTGGTGGAAAGGCCCCACCGTCGTCGAAACGCTCGACACCTTCTCATCCACTCAACAACCCGTCGAACAACCGCTTCGCTTCCCCATCCAGGATATCTACCGCTTCGATGAACGCCGCATCCTCGCCGGCCGCGTCGAATCCGGCACCATCAAGGTCGGCGACCGGCTCGTCTTCTCCCCCGGAGGAAAATCCAGCACCGTCAAAACCATCGAACGCTGGAACAGCCCCTCCCGCGATATCGCCACCGCCGGAGAAAGCGTCGGCATCACGCTCACAGAACAAATCTTCGTCGAACGCGGCGCCGTCGCCTCCCTCGAAACCAACCCGCCCTGCGAACTCAACCACTTCAAGGCCCGCGTCTTCTGGATGGGCCGCAACCCCCTCCGCGTCGGCCGCCCCTACCGCATCAAGCTCGCCACCCAGGAAGCCGAATGCTCCATCGCCGCCGTCGAACGCGTCATCGACGCCTCCTCACTATCCACCCTGTCCCGCGCACAAAAGGAAATGTTCGTCGGCCGTCACGAGGTCGGTGAACTCACCCTCGCCACCCGCCGCCCCATCGCCTTCGACCCCCATGGCGATATCACCGCCACCGGACGCTTCGTCATCGTCGATGGACTCGATGTCTGCGGCGGCGGCATCATCGCCGATGATAATTACCCGCGTCGCACCTTCGACTCCTCGCTCAAGAGCGACAACCTGTACTGGAGCCAGGGCAAGATCACCCACGCCCACCGCGCCCGACGACACGGACACCCCGGCCGCGTCATCTGGCTCACCGGGCTCTCCGGCTCAGGTAAATCCACCATTGCCACCGAACTGGAACGCGAACTCTTTAACCTCGGCAAAAACGCCTACGTCCTCGATGGCGATAACATCCGCCATGGCCTGTGCTCCGACCTCGGCTTCTCCCCCCATGAACGCAAGGAAAACATCCGCCGCGTAGGTGAGGTCGCCAAGCTCTTCGCCGATGCCGGCTTCATCTGCATCACCGCGTTCATCTCCCCCTACCGCGAAGACCGGCACACGGTCCGCTCCATGCTCCTCGAGGACCAGTTCATGGAAGTCTTCGTCCAAGCCCCTCTCAATGTCTGCGAGGAACGCGACCCCAAGGGCCTCTACGCCAAGGCCCGCAACCAGGAAATCCAGGAGTTCACCGGCATCTCCGCCCCGTACGAGGAACCGGAAAAACCCGAGCTCACCCTCCCAACCCACGAACTCAGTGTCGCGGAGTCCGTCAACCTCATCCTCCAGGCCCTCCATATCCAGGACGAAACCTCCATCGTCTCCATCTAACAGGGACAAGCTCCCCGGACTGGCGAAGCTCGACCGCGCTCTAATCTGACGCACGCCCTCAGCTTCGCAACCGCCTCGCACACTAATCGAGATCGAACGCAGCGCGCCAGCAAAGAGGCGTCAGTTAGAAGATCGGAAACGCATCCCTGCGAGTGCCGCCTCCACGAGCCCTGAAGATACCCAAGGGCTCAACGCCTTCGCCTACTTGGTCAGGTCCACACAGGCAACATCACCGCCATCGTTGCGCATGTAAACCCGCCCGTTGGCCAACACCGGCGCACTCCAGCATTTCTTGCCCAGGATTTGCGCCTGCGCCAATACCTTGAAGCCCGACGGATCAGCCGCTGCAATCACCAGCTCCCCCATCTCCGAGTTGATCACCAGCTTGCCATCCGCCACCATCAATGCACCCTTGCCCAAGCCGTTGTGCGACCACTTCACCTCGCCCGTCGCAAAATCCACACACTTCAGATCGGAATCCTTGTCCCCGTCAAAGCCATACAAATAGTCACCCACCAACACACAGTTGTTGTGGTGGTTGCGCATGATGTCCTTGCCAAACCAAACCTGCTCGGCCTGCCCTCCCTTCACCCGCACCAAAGCACCCCCGGTCCCGTAACCCGACGACACAAAAACATCGCTGCCGCGCACAATCGGATCCGCCGCGTTCACGTCGTAGCTGGTCTTCCACTTGTGACTCCACAAACGCTTGCCGTCCGCAGGATCCACACTGGCCACCTCCTCCGCAGCAAACACCACCAGCTGCTTCCTCCCCCCCATCTCCACCGGAACATGCGTGCTGTATCCCGACGCCTCACTCCCCGTCGACCAAACCAGGTTCCCCTCCAGATCCAAAGCCACCCCATACGTGCCCACGTTCAAATACAGACGATCCCCCACAACCAGCACCGAACCGGAATAACCCCAAGTCGGCATCTTCGGCTCCTTGCCCTCCTTCTCCTCCACCAAACCAGGCACAAACTTCTCCCATATCAAAGTCCCGTCCGCCGCCCCCAAACACAACAGCCTGCCGGTCTTGCTCACGGTATAAACCCGCCCGCCCGCAACCGTCGGCGTCGCACTCGGCCCACCCTCGTAATACTTCGGGTCCAGCTTCTGGTCATACGTGTAACGCCACAACTCCTTCCCCGTCACCGCATCAAAGCAATACACGGAATCCTGGTTCGTCGACTTGCCCGAGTTCCCCATCGTATACACCCGCCCGTCAGCCACGGAAAACGACGAAAACCCCGTGCCCACCTTCGCCCGCCACAAAACCTCCGGCCCGTCCGACGGCCAATCCACCGACCACCCCTGCTCCAACGAAATGCCGTCATAGTTGGACCCACGGTAGTTCGGCCAATCCTCCGCCTGCACCACGCCAATCCCCGCCGCAACCATAAACCCGGCCAGCCAAGACATCTGCCGACCCCTCTGTCCTCTCGAAATCGCTCGCTTCATGCCATGCACAGCTAGCCGACAGCCCCCCACCTGTCAACTGCCCTGCCATATTCCTTGTCATCATCCCACGCGCCCCGTATCACTCCCTCCCCGGGCCAAACCGCCCCTAAACCATGCTCGCACGACGCGTCATACCCTGCCTCGATGTCCACGATGGACACGTCACCCGCGGCGTCCAGTTCGGCAAAGCCGAAGCCGGCGGCCTCAAAAATGTCGGTGACCCCGTCGCCCTCGCCCTCCGCTACAACGAACAGGGCGCCGACGAAATGGTCTTCTTCGACATCACCGCCACCGCCCACGGCCGCTCCACCATGGTCGATGTCATCGAACGCGTCGCCGACCAATGCTTCATGCCCCTCACCGTCGGCGGCGGAATCCGTACGGTCGACCATATGCACACCATGCTCCGGGCGGGCGCCGACAAAGTCAGCATCAACTCCTCCGCCCTCGCTACCCCGGAACTCATCCGCCAAGGCGCAGAAAAGTTCGGCAGCCAGTGCATCGTCGTCTCCATCGACGCCCGCCGCACCGGTCCCGACCACTGGCAGGTCTTCTCCGCCGGAGGCCGTAAACCCACCGATTGGGACGCGGTCGCCTGGGCCACCCACGCCGTAGAACTCGGCGCCGGAGAAATTGTCCTCAATAGCATCGACGCCGATGGCACCAAAGCCGGCTACGATATCGAAATCACCCGCCGCATCAGTGAAAACGTCGGAGTCCCCGTCGTCGCCAGCGGCGGCGCCGGCAACCTCCAGCACATGGCTGACGTCCTCCTCCAAGGCCAGGCCGATGCCGTCCTCGCCGCCAGTATCTTCCACTACGGCGAATTCACCGTCGGTCAGGTTAAAGATTTCCTCGCCTCCAAGGGCATCCCCGTCCGACAACTCGAAACCCAACCCCAATAAACCAACACCATGCAATTCTGGGACAACCTCAAGTTCAACGCCGACGGCCTCATCCCCGCCATCATCCAGGACGCCACCAACGGCCGGGTCCTCATGATGGCCTGGATGAACAAGGCCTCCCTCGAAACCACCATCCAAACCGGCAAAACCCACTTCTGGAGCCGTTCCCGGCAAAAATACTGGATGAAAGGCGAAAGCAGCGGCCACACCCAAACGGTCAAGGACATTGCCTTCGACTGCGATGGCGACACGCTCCTCATCCAGGTCGAACAAATCGGCGCCGCCTGCCACGAAGGCTACCGCTCCTGCTTCTTCCGGTCCGCCGCCGATGCAGGCAAATCTTCCAAGACTACCGAGGATCGACTGGAAGATCCGGAAAAGATCTACGGCAAAAAAGCGTGACCGCCAACTGGGTCTACTCCAGTGCCCCCAGCTACGCACTCTGGCTCGGGCTCCTGCTGCTCGCCCGGGGGGCCGACCTCCTGAGCACCTGGATCGCCACACCAACCCTCCTGCTCGAAGGCAACCCCGTCGCCCGCCGCCTCGGCTGGCGCGGGGGCCTCGCCGTTAACCTCATCGCCAGCCTGGGCTGCGCCACCATCCCCTTCGCCGCCGTCATCGTCATCACCACCAGCCTGCTCGTCGCCTCCCGCAACCTCCAATGGGCCTGGATCATGCACAATTGGGGCGAAAACAATTACCGTGACTGGTACGCATACCAGCTCAGCACCAGCCCCCTCCCACTCTACCTCGCCTGCCTCCTCGGCCAGTCCATCACCGTCGCCGCCATCGGCTCCGCCCTGCTCCTCAGCTCCCCGCTTGGCTCCATCCCCTGCGCCATCGGCATCGGCCTGCTCGTCTATGCTCTCGCCGTCCTCCTCTACTCCAGCCTCGCCACCTACCGCATCCGCCGACACCCCCCAATCCATCCCAGAAAACCCCACCCCAACAACCCTGACTTCTCAGATTAGTCAGAAGCAATTTCCCCGCCCGCCTCCCACTTGGAGGCGCGATGGATTCGAACACTCAAGCCCTGTAGGCCGGGACACAACCCCCAATGGGCAACCGATAACCTGACCTCACCCTCTCCTCTATCCCCTCTACTCTCCCCCTGCGGTCCGCCCTCGGGTCGCAACCGCCCCCTGCGCTTCCTCCTTCGCTCTTTGTGAGCTTCGAAGGACAGGCAGCCCTATGCGCTGTGCGCTTACCGCGCTTCGCCCACCGGCTCAGGCCATACCCAATCCCCCTGGTTCGCACT
>JBMTVN010000024.1:0-26014 GCA_049451415.1 Limisphaerales bacterium
TCCAAGACCTGGAACCCCATCGCTCTCGCAAGAGACCTGCTCCTCGTCCGGAATGACCTCGAGGCCGCCGCGGTTCGGATCCCCGTCCTTCCCATGCCGAAGACGAGTCAATGATCAGCCTCAGCGCTGACCGCACCTGCCGCAGCGCGCCGCCCCTGCCCACGCAAATACTCAACCAAACGCGAGGGATGATCCGTCTGCAATCCGTCCACTCCCAGCCCTAACGCCAACGCCCACTGGCCCGGCCCCTCCTCAGGATTTTGTATGTCCGGCCAAACGAGACTCCCAAGCTCATGCGCAACCCTTACCATCTCATCCGTATAGACCTTCACTGGCCCATCCAAAATCACCCGCGGATGACGCCCCAAAAACTCCCGAACACCATCAGCATTCCTGCAGTCCTCAGGTAAACTCAGAATCAACCTCAAGCCGGGTGCCACCTCACGCCACGCCGGAATGTCCAATAAATCCAGATAGACCACGGTCCTGGCCAACAACCCCCTCCGCCCCAGCTCCGCCGCCAGATAGGCTGGATCCCCATCCTTGAAATCCAGGTAAACCCCCAGCCGCGGCCCCATAGCATCCAGGGCTTCCTCAAATGTCGGCACCCTTGAATCGCTGACTCCCTCCCGCCCGACCTCGCGCACCACCAGCCCCCTCACCTGCTCCAAGGTCAATTGACCGATCTCCCCCTTGCCACTCGTGGTCCGATCCACAGTCCGGTCATGCATCAGGACATGAAACCCGTCCCGGGTCCGACGAACGTCCAACTCGACATAATCCGTCCCAACTCTTGCAGCATCCCGGATCGCCTCCAACGTGTTCTCGTAAGCCCGCTCGTGATTGCCCCGATGGGCTATCACCACCACCGGCTGGGCCGCCAGCGGAATAACCGCGATAATAAGAACCGAAAGTACCACGAGCCGTCCCGACCAGAATCCGGTCAGCCCCAGCAACAGCCGCCTCATCCACGAGTCTCCACTCGAAATCCCGTCACGCGTGCCCATCGATCCTCCTCCGCCGGACCCTGATAAAACTGGAGACAAATCTTCGCTTCACCATGCACCGGCAAATCACAGCTACCGGCACGCCGCCACACCCCCTCCCCGGGCAAACGATACTCCCCAACAATTTCGTTGCCCCGTACTCGATGCCGCAACTCGAGCGTCCTCGCCTCAATCGGAATAATAATCACAGTGCGACACCGGTCCTGCTCCTCCCTTCCCATCACAATACTCAGCTGCCCGTCCACCAGTTCCTGCCCGATCTTCACCATATGACTGTCATCATAATACCAGACCAGATCCACCTGCTCGTATTGCTCCTTGGGGTCATTCGTCACCTTGACTGTCACCACAACCTCATGATCCAACGTGCTGGGTGCCTTCCGCACCAGCAGGTTCCGCGCATCGTTGCTTCCCCCCCACATATTTCCCGGCTGCATGCGAACCTCCAGCCCTTCCCCGGTCACCCGCCACCCCTTCTCATCCTCCCGGACCCACCACCACCCCTCCCCCAACCGCCCGAGGAAGTCATCCTCAAAACCAGCCGACTGAACAAACCCGCACGAAAACAAACAGCAGCACACCACCAACAGGGAAGCCTTTTGCATCCACCTACCCTGCTCCCCGTTTACCCCCCCGTCAACCGACTAAGGGACAGTCCCTTTATGCGTAACTCCTTCCCATATAAGGGGACAGACCCTTAGTCTGAAAACCGTTGACCTTCCGGCTGCTGTCCTTACTCTGCCTCCTATGAGGAGGTCTCGGTTGAAGGTTGGCGCCCGGTCCATGGGCTTTTACCACTGCGTTTCCAGGGTTGTAGACCGCAGGAAAGTCTTTCGTGCCCTGGAGAAGGAGCGATTTGTCTCCCTGATGCGGGAATACGAAGTCTTCTGTGAAGTCCGCGTTCTGACCTACGCGGTCATGTCGAACCACTTTCACATACTGCTTCAAGTCCCGCCTCGACCGGATGTCCTTCCCTCTCCTGAGCAGCTTCTGGAGAAGCTGAGCGGGCTCACGGGACATGTGGATGCGGATCTCGTCCGCCTCCGTATCCAGACCTACCGGGAGACAAACGATGCGGCTGGGCTTGAGTCTTACATGGAGACTTTCTTTCGTCGAATGTGGGACGTGAGCGCATTCATGAAGCAGGTGAAGCAGCGTTTCACCCAGTGGTATAACGCCATCCATGGCAGGAAGGGAACGCTGTGGGAAGAGCGCTTCAGGAGTGTGTTGGTGGAGGGCATGGGGGTCGCGCTTGCTGCTGTGGCGGCCTACATCGATCTAAACGCAGTCCGCGCCGGCATTGTTGCCGATCCGGCTGCTTACCGTTGGTGCGGCTACGCGGAGGTGGCAGCAGGAAAGCGTCGGGCAAAGGATTCGCTGCGTGTAGTGGCTGCTGCACTGCTGAACGGACGAGAAGTTCCGCTATCGGAGGCCATGTCCAGCTACTCGGCACTCCTGGACATTGGGAACTGTGCAGGGCGTTCGCTCGCGCGGGATGAAGCGTTGAAGCAACTGGAAACTAATGGGCGGCTTATTCTGAGAGACTACCTTCGATGTCGGGTTCGCTACTTCACGGACGGGCTGGCTCTCGGGTCTAGAGCGTTTGTGGAGAACATATTTCGGCAGAACCGTTTTCACTTTGGTCCGAGGCGCAGGCAAGGCTCCAGACCGGTTCGTGGGTTGGCTCAACTCAACCTTGCGTGCCTCCGGGATCTGCGAGCGAACGTTTTTGGCTAGGCTGCGGTAGGGAGTATTCGCCCGGGGCGGCGACTTAGGGACTGAACCGCACTTGATAATTGAAGCGGTCGTTTGGCGCGGCGTCTCCAAAGAGGGAAAGCTCGGACCAGTCACCCGTGAAGGGGATGTTGTCGATACATTTCAGCCACAACTCACGCGGCGCTCCTTCCAGTCCGAGCGCTCTCCAGGGGACGCTGATTTCGATCTGGTTGGCCTTTACTGCAATTCTTGCCGTTCCCATGACATTTCCTTCGGCATCTGCACCGTCAGGATGCTGGATTACCGCGCCCCACTCTTTGAGACCAATAGTGAAGTCATATCCGAGCAACCCTGTGCCTGTGTGACAGTCGATATTGAGCAGGACAACCAGTGTCCCGGGATCTCCCACCGCCTTGATCGTATCGTGAGTCATCAGCAAGACGCACAGGTCTGTGCCCGAGGTGGTCACCTTGCAGAGAGTGATATCGTTTCTACCGCTATGGTTGCTATAGCTGACTTGAGGGTTCCACCCCCGGTGATCCCGGGAGACAGGGTCCCCGACGGTGTCCCGGAACTCGACTGAGACCGCTTCCCAGTCGGAGAAATCGCCATCGATCCGGATAGGCTGTGGGCTGATAAGCGGGGTCCGGCGTACTCCCTTGTAACGTCGGATGTTCGCGACCAGTTGATAGTAGTAATTATCGCCATGCCCTCCCTTCATGGGCTCGATATCCCGGCTATGCTCCTGGTCGAATTGATCGACGAACATGACGGGTTCGCGGATCCCGTTAAACTCGCTGAACCGACCGGCTATCCACTCGTTCCATCCGGTCACAAAAGCAAACATGGGGTCTTCCTCCACGACGCGGTCCCATTGCTCCTGGAAGTTAAGGCCGCGCAAGACTGCGTCTGCCGAGGCGTCCTTTGCTCCCTGGTGCCAGCTGCGACCTTGCGCGTCTGATTCGCTCATCGACCCCAGCCGGCCGCGCACGGCGTTTTGAGCAACGCCGACCGACATCTGTTCCTTAAGACCGTGTCGGTTGGTGAATACGTGCTGGGGATACGCCTCAAGCCAGCTCCACATATCAGGCTGCGAAGGGCCACGGAAGTAGTCGGGTTGGGGTTTACGGAAGCAGAAGAAGTCCCTCAGCGCTCGCGACTGAGGATCATCGAGCAACAAACGCAGAGTTCGATCTCCATGCACCGCTTGATGATCCTCGATAGCGACCCCACCGGGCTGGGAGTCAACGCTGGCACTCCACCAACCGATTTGCCCGGAGGAGTCAGACGCTTCGAGATAATAGGATCCGGCTGCGACTGGCTGCTTGGATTCGAGCACAAGCCAGGCATTGTCCAAGACATTCGTGAAGCGCTGGGACAACAGTACCCTGCCTTGGGGACCGTCCTTGCGAAGAGTCAATGTGACCATGGATCCTTCTGAATTCCATGTGGGAAAGCGCCCTCCAACCCCGACGAACTGCTGCTTGGCCTCGAACATTTGCCCCAGCGTATGACCAGGCTTCAATGGCACTGGTGTATCCTGTTGGGCGTAGTCTAGTTTGCGGCTGAGGAGCCCGGAATCCGCCAGGATTAGCGGCTTCCCCTCCCACTTAAACAGGAGGTCACCATAGTCTCCCCGGGAATAGAGATCTTCCCACAGTTCCCGGACGACTTTTCCCGGTTCCCAGAACGGGCAGAGGAATGCGACTTGGGGAGTCGGGTTACCCAGTTTCCGCAGATCGCTCCAGACCTTGAGCAGGGTCATGTATTCCTTCCGATAGGTAAACTGGTTGGTCACATCGAACACCACCACGTCAACCCCAGCGTCAGCGAGCATCTGAGCGTGCTTACGGAGCACCCCCTCATCCTGCGTTACGTAGTAACCAAAGATGGATTGTCCCCAATGATGAGGTGCATGCATTGGACCCCAGAGAGGGCTATCGGGTTTGGACATAGCCTCAGGGTCGGTGGCGAGGATCCGAGTGATATCGAAGGGACCTCCTTGAATATGTTCTCCGTGCCAAAGGAAGTAGAAGACACCGACCTTACGGTGCGGCCGCGGCGGTGACAGCTCCTCGGCACAGGGCAGTGTTCTACCCAAGCCGTCGGTGGCAATCCACGTATCACTCATGAGGTCACGCGCAGCGCGGACAGGTCCTCTATCACCTTTTGCCCCTTCTCCTTCCGCTGCCCAGGCTATGCCTTGCTGCAACAGCGAGCGGAAACCATCATTCTCCATGGCCTGTGCATCGTGGCCCAACACGAGAAAGAAAGTGCGACCCAGCCCTGTCTGTTGAACGACCGCCACCGGTTCCCAGTTTCCGCTCCCACCCTGTGAGGGATCCGAATAGGCTGAGGCCAGCACCTCCACTCCCGGCTGGAAACCGCTGCGCAACCATAGCTCGTCCGTGATACGGAAGCCGTCCAGGCCGTGTGTGACAGGATGCTCCCCCTCCTCGATCCTCACCTCGAACTCGTGGACAGGGCCGTGAGTGGTCCTTCCCAGATCCCAGGAACCAGCGCTAACCCGCTGATACTCCGGCCAATCGTAAAAGGAGGAACTCCCCGCATGCACAACCACCAGTCCACCACCACGCTGAATGAAGCTCGTAAAAGCTTCGCGCGTTGCGGCACTCCACCCGGGAGCGGATTCGTCACCCCAACTATTCCAGTTGCTGAGAACCACGTCGTAGCCGGCGAGAATCGCGGAGGTCATGTGCTCGGGTCTTTCCTCTATATCGACGTGGAATTTCCCGTCTCCTTCGAGGATCCGCTCCAAAAGGGGAGTCGTGGCTCTCCAGTCATGGTTGTTTGAGCCGCTTAAGATCAGCACCCGAACGCCATCCACATGTCCCTGGCTCTCACCAAGCCCTGCAGGAGGCGCCAGAGCCAAAACTAGTTCAATCCAGCAGAAAGCGGTAAGAAGCAGGAGTGTCCAACGCCAGGGATCGTGCCTGAGAATCATGGTGGTTGGACGATCATTGTCTTCGATGAGGAACCAGTCAATAGGACTGAGAGGAAGGAGACTATCGGAGAATTTTCGGTGTTGGTGGAGCCGAGGGGAGTCGAACCCCTGACCTTCTGAATGCCATTCAGACGCTCTGCCAACTGAGCTACGACCCCAGCACCGAAGGGCAGGAACAATAAAAGGTCGAGACGGCTTGTCAAAGGCTAATTCACGAAACCTGCAAATTCCTGTAGATCCGGCAGCTGGAGCCGGCCATTGCCCTGATCGCCGTTTCAAGCTAAACCCAACCTATGGCCAAACCCCAATCCTTGAAGCAACAGCTTCAGGAGTGTGCCGCCCCGGGACGGGCCCGGCTCTATTTGTCCCAACTCCTTGATACAGACGCAGCTGACGCCATCAAAGCCGCATCCCCTTCCCAGATCCGTCTCCTGCTCAACCTGCTCTCGGGGTCACGCTTCCTCAGTGAACTCCTCGTCATGAATCCTGATTGGATCAAAGTCTGCCTGGATGAGGAGCTGATTTCTCATCCCAGGCGCCTGCAAGGCCTGAGGCGTGACGTGAGCTCATTCGTCCCCCGGGCCGGGCAGTCGACTGATTATTCGCTCTCCCTCAAACAAATCCGACGTTTCAGGCAGCTGGAAATGCTGCGGATTGCAACGCGCGATCTCGCCGGGGCCGGTCCGGTTGAAGAGATCATCCAGGAAATCTCGGACGTGGCCGATGTTACAGTTTCCGCGGTCTGCGACCTGCTCCGCCAACAATATGCAGAACGATTTGGAAATCCTTACCACCAGCTTCCGGACGACAGTTGGGAGGAGACAGGATTCTGTGTTTTAGGCATGGGTAAGCTTGGCGGCCGCGAGCTCAATTACAGCTCCGACATCGACCTGATCTTCGTTTACACCGCTGAAGGGCACGTGTTTAAGGAACGCCCCAAGCCCGGAACCTCGGCGAGGGGCATCAGTACTCACCAGTTCTTCCAACGCTTTATTGAATCGCTTGTCTCGGAGCTGACTCGCCTGACTGAGGATGGCTTTCTGTATCGTGTTGACCTGCGGCTGCGTCCGGAGGGTGATGCTGGTCCCCTCGCCCGATCCCTGGAGAGTTATGAGAACTACTACGCGCAGTGGGGACAAACCTGGGAACGCATGATGCTTATCAAGACCCGCTGCATTGCCGGCGATGCGTCTTTGGCCGGCGATTTCATGGAGATGATCCAGCCGTTCCGTTATCCGAGATCTTTCCCCCAACAGGTCCTGGGCGAGATCGCAGCCATGAAGCGGCGGATAGAAAACGAGGTCGTCAGGAGTGGCGAGCTGGACCGCAACGTCAAGCTCGGACGAGGCGGCATCCGTGAAATCGAGTTCATCGTACAAAGCCTGCAACTGCTTGAGGGCGGACGCCATCCGTTCCTCCAGAACTCCCAAACCCTGCCCACCCTTTCAAAAATGTCCGAGTATCATTTACTTCAGGAGGAAGCCACAGTCTGCCTCGCTGAGGCATACCGCTTCCTGCGGCGGGTTGAGCATCGGCTTCAGATGGAGGACAACCGACAAACGCACACCGTTCCCGATGAACCAACGCCACTGCTTCAGCTTGCCAAAAGCCTCGGCTTCAAGAACAGGTCTGATTTCATCAGCGTTCTGGCAGAACAGACCTCCTGCGTAAGAAAGCATTACGAGGCAGTACTGCAACTTTCCAACGAGCCCGAAGAACTTCCCCTTCCGGGTGATTTCGCTGAAGATGCGGAAGATTGGAAAGGACTCCTGCAAGAACACTCCTTTCAGCAGGTCGACAAGAGCCTGAATATATTGCGCACGCTGGTTGAAGGACCGGGCTATGTCCACATTTCCCCCCGCACTGTGAAGCTGGCCCGTGGACTTGTTTACCAGGTGCTTCAGCTCTGCCCGAAAGCAGGCGACCAACCAGAGCTCCAATCACTACGCACGCCCTTGTCCGACCCCGATCGCGTGCTCGCCCGTCTCGACAGCTACGTTGGCGCATACGGTTCCCGGAGCATGCTTTATGAGGCATGGTCCAGAAACCCGCCGGTTTTCGAGCTGCTCTTGTTCCTGTTTGATCGCTCGGAGTTTCTCGCAGAAACCGCCATCCACACTCCCGACTTGGTGGAGGACCTCATGCTGAGCGGCCAGCTGCGCCGTCGCAAATCCGGGGACCAGATTTTGAATGAACTCCGCCATGGTGAGGCTGAGGAAGATCAGCCCAACTGGATACGTCGCTATCACCGAGCAGAATTCATGCGCCTCGGACTTCGGGATATCCTTGGCTTGGTGGACTTCGAGCTGAACCTGGTTGAGCTCTCTGGTCTGGCGGATGCCTGTCTGCAGTACGCGCTCGAGGCCGTGATGCGAAGGCACAGAATCAAGAATCCACCATTCGCCATCATCGGCTTGGGCAAACTCGGCGGAAGCGAACTGACCTACGGTTCAGATCTCGATATCGTCTTTGTTGCCTCCACCCGAACCCGCAACCTCCACAAGCTCCAACGCCTTGCCGCGGAAGTCATGGAGCTGCTGTCACTGCCCACAAACCACGGTGTGGCGTTCTCGACCGATGCACGTCTTCGCCCCGACGGCGAAAAGGGCCTTCTCGTCAATACGCTGAAAGCCTACGAGGACTACTACCATCAGCGCGCCATGCTCTGGGAAATACAGGCTGCATCCAGGTCCCGCGCGGTGGCCGGAGACACCAAAACAGGCAAGGCCTTTGAAAAGCTCGCTGGCGAGTTGTGCGACTTCCGCCAGCCACGCCCGGATATCCACGCCTACAAACTCGACTGGCGGGAGGAAATCCACCACATGCGGATGCGTATCGAAAAGGAACGCACTCCGCGAGGACAGGAAGCTTTGGCCATCAAAACCGGCCCGGGCGGATTGGTGGATGTTGAGTTCCTGGCGCAAACTCTATGCCTCAGCCACGGCATCCGTGAACCGAACACCATCCGGGCCATCGAGACCGCCCGTGATCAGGGGCACCTGGAAGCAGACCGGGCCAATGAACTGCTGGAGCATTATCGCCAGGTGCTGCGCATCGAGTGTGTTCTGCGTCGTTGGAGCTTCGCTGGCGAGTCAGTCCTACCAACAGATCCCGCACCGCTCCATCGGGTGGCGGTCCGCTGCGGATTCCAGAACGCCAACGCCCTGCTTTGTTCAATCGACACCCACCGCATCGCTATCCGCAACTCCTACAACAAAATCATGCCTGCCCCGGATAAATCGGCCTGACCATCCAACCACCCAGTGCGGGAGTTGCCCTTGCGCCAGTCCTTGTGTATCTTCTTCGCTCCTTTGAATTTGAGTCTATGACAGAAGAGAAGAACACAACGCAAGACGTTGAGTCGCAAGCCCCTGGCACCGAAGTCGACGCAACCCCCACCGAGAACGGTAGCGCCGCGGACGCCCAGGCCCAACCCGTTGGCGATACACCCCTTTCCCTGGAGGAGGCCCGACTTCTGCAGGAAAAAGCCGCCAAGGCGGAAGAAAACTGGGACCTCTACCTGCGTTCAAAGGCCGAACTGGAGAATTACCGGCGGCGGGCCACTCGAGAGCGCCAGGAGGCAGTGCGCTATGCCGCCCAAGGCGTGATCGAGAAGCTCCTTCCGGTCCTGGACAGTTTCGAGAAAGCACTCGAAGCCAGCCAGAATGGTGATGCCGCATCCATATCATCCCTGCAGGAGGGTGTAGCCATGGTCCATGGCCAGCTTCGATCCGCTCTCACGGATTCCGGGGTTCAGGAAATCGATGCAGCCGGTCAGGTCTTCGACCCCAATATCCATGAAGCCGTCGCCCAACATGAGACTTCAGAGGTGCCCGAAGGCCAAGTCCTGCACCAAGTCCGCAAGGGCTATAAACTCCACGAACGTCTCGTCCGACCCGCCACCGTGGTCGTGGCCAAAGCCCCCTCAGCGTCCTGACCCCTGCCCCTGCTGGAAACCCCATTACTGCGATGGCCAAACGCGATTATTACGAGATTCTAGGCGTCCAGAAATCCGCCACACCGGAGGAGATCAAAAAGGCCTACCGCAAGCTCGCTGTGAAATACCACCCGGACAAAAACCCCGGGGACAAGGAAGCGGAAGAAAAGTTCAAGGAGCTTGGGGAGGCCTACGAGGCTCTGAGTGATCCGCAGCGACGTGCCGCCTACGATCAATACGGCCACTCTGCTTTTGATCCCCGCGCGCGCGCCGGTGCTTCCCGTGGAGGCGGAGGTTTCCACGATCCATTTGACATCTTCCGGGAAGTCTTTGGCGGGGGCGGAGGCGGCGGCAGCATTTTTGAGGACCTCTTTGGCGGCGGTGAACGTTCCGACCCCAGTGGCCCCCAGCGTGGTGCCGACCTGCGTTATGACCTGGAAATCACGTTCCGCGAAGCGGCACTGGGATGCGAGAAGCAGATCAGCATCTCCAAGCAGGACAACTGCGACACCTGCAATGGAACCGGCGCCTC
Organism: Limisphaerales bacterium; assembly: GCA_049451415.1. GTDB lineage: Bacteria > Verrucomicrobiota > Verrucomicrobiia > Limisphaerales > JAHDYP01 > JBMTVN01. The sequence goes on from JBMTVN010000024.1 coordinate 10,158, forward strand.
AAGCGGGTCATCCCGCAAGACTTGCCAAACCTGCGGCGGCCGGGGGCAGGTTGTCTCCTCACGCGGCATTTTCAGCATTGCCCAGACTTGCCCACGATGCGAGGGAACCGGCGCTGTCATTGAAAATCCCTGCCGCAGTTGCCGGGGTTCTGGCCGCCGGGAAAAAGTCTCCAAGATTACCCTCCGAATCCCTCCAGGTGTGGATACCGGCTCACGCCTCAGATCCGCCGGGAACGGCGAAGCAGGGCTTCGTGGCGGTCCCTCCGGGAACCTCTACGTCATCCTCCACGTCAAGCCCCACGAACTCTTCGAGCGCGAAGGCGATGACCTGCTGTGCGAAGTGCCCATTAGTTTCGTCCATGCCACCCTGGGAACAGAACTGGAAGTACCCACCCTGGCAGGCAGCGCACTCATCAAGATCCCTGCCGGCACACAGAGCGGAACCGTCTTCAGGCTCAAGGGCCGGGGAGTACGCAACGTCCAGGGCTATGGAACCGGAGACCTCCATGTTCGCGTGACGATCGAGGTGCCCACGAAGCTCAATACCGCCCAGCGGCAGAAGCTCCAGGAATTCGCAGATCTCTGCGATGAGAGTGTGAATCCACGTTCACGTTCCTTCTTCGAGCGCGCCAAGGACTTCTTCCGGGCGGGTTCCTAACACAACCGAATCCAGCCATGCACCGGTTCTTTGCCCCACCAGAAGCAACCCGGGAATCGGAAATCCTGCTGCCCGAGTCCGAAGCCCATCACGCGGCCAAGGTGCTCCGGTGCAGACCAGGAGACCGGGCTGTCGTCTTGAATGGCCAGGGTGACGAGATCCTCGGGGAGCTGGTTGACGTGGACAAGCATTCGGTCCGCATCCGAGTACTCCAGCGACACCAGACTCCCCCACCTGAGTGTGCAGTCACTCTAGCTCAGGCGGTGACCAAGCCGAAGTCGATGGAGACGATAATCCAGAAGGCTACGGAACTCGGGGCCACCAGAATCGTACCCGTATTTTCAGAGCGCACCGTCTCGCTTCTCGATGACAGCGGCGCACACCAAAAAGCGCATAAGTGGCGCGGTATTGCCATTGAAGCCGCCAAACAATGCGGCACGACGTGGCTACCCGATGTCTCAGTTCCACTGCCTATAGCCGATTACCTCGAACGTGAACAAAGCCCTGAAGTCCCATTCCTGGCCTCTCTTCAGCCGGATGCACGCCACCCGAGAGAGACTTTCGAAAGCTTCTGGACGGAGCATAAGCGGAACCCGCTGAGCATAACCGTTTGGATCGGCCCGGAAGGCGACTTCACCCCGGCTGAAATCAATGCCATCCGCAATACTGGCGCGATCCCGATCAGCCTTGGCCCGCTGGTGCTACGGAGTGAAACCGCAGCGTTGTATTGCTTGTCGATACTAAGTTACGAAGTCCAGCAGTCCACCAAGACTCCCGGCAAGTAATACAGGGAGCGAAGCCGACAACTGGAGCACCTTTCCCCCCCCCGGCTCATGCCGGAGATCCATCACGCAACCAAGTCCTAGGGAGGGCTCACCATGGACTTGAAATCATCCCTATCCCTGAGTGAAGCAAAGCCTCCGTTTGTGATCGCATCCAGTCGCAGATCCCTGGCGTTGGCATCCTGTTGACGACGAGCATCTGACAGGCGGATGGCCTGAAGCAGGTTCTTCATTGCCTCATCGGGTTTACCCATCACCGCTTGCGTGGACGCCAGGTCATACCAGGCTTCAGGATTCTCGGGGGCCAGCGCAACCATTCTGGAGAGCATCTTCTCCAGGAGCTGACCTTTGCCGAGCTGCGCAAAGACCGTAGCCACCGAAAGAACGGTGTTGAGATCCGCATCGGGCCGACTGCCCAGGTCGTCCAGCACCTTGACGGCAGCATCACTCTGGCCTTGCTTCAAATACAGACTGGCTAACCGAAACGCCACGTCACCATCGGCGGGATTAGCTGCGTATTGCTGCTCCAGGCTGGCCAGGTCAGCCTGGGTTGTCGAGGTGGCCGGGTCAGCCAAGGCCACCCTGCCCTGCCGAATCTGCTGAACTTGAAAGAGCAAGCCCTGGATAGACGGGTTGTCCTGATCAAACCGCAGACAGGTCTCCGCCACGCGCTCCGCGTCCTCCAAACGACCGGATCGAGCCAGCAAATCGGTGTAACGGTAAACCGCCTCCGGACTATATGGGCAAAAGGCAAAAGACTGTTTCAAGGCGAATTCAGCCTCTTTCAGCATCCGTGCATTCTCCTCCGGATTCTGAATGTTGTTCATGCGCCACAGATAGAGACCACCAATGGAGCTCCGCAGCTTCGAGAAGGATTTCTGCGCCTGCTTGTCCCGCGCGAATTTGCGATCACCCAGGAAGCCATCGTAGTTCTTCCGCTCATACACCCTCACGGCAAAGTCACAAATCTCCGATGCCGGTGTATCATAGGTGATCCAGTTGCCAATCAGCCGCTCGGAATACTGACTCCAGAATTCGTGATCGCGGTCCACCTGCTCCTGGGTCATCTCCACCAGGGGCTCACGATTGATCTTCATGATGATCCCGAACGGCTCAAGATGCGGGAACATCCAGTCGAGGGGAAAACTCTCCTCCACGTAAAACTCGTTTTCCGGGTTCTTGTCAAAGATGACTTTGGTCAGCAACCCGTTGATGGCCATCACCGAGACCTGCCCGGCTACCTGCAGCTTGCCGTCTGGACCGATTGCCACGTTCTCACCGGGCTTCAACTGCCCCAGTTGCCGACGCCGGTCTGCATCCGAGAAGTAATCCGCCATACAGCGCCCGTGATCCTCAAGCGTGGGTGTGTAAATCTCCTTGGGCGGGTAGACCCCCTCTTGGCGCCTGGCCTCCTCGACCCCTGCCCCCCACTTCGTGATGACATTGTCGATCGGCCGAAGAATCGTCTTCAAGCCGCCAACCGCCTGGGCCAGGCCATTCGTGCGATGGGCCATTCCCGAGTACTTCCTCTCCAGCTGGTCGCGATCCATCAACTTCTCCTGGATTCCCCCGACCATGCCCTGAAGAAAGGGAGTGTCCACTTGGGCACTGCGGAAATAGTGAGCGCGGATATAGCTCAGGTAGGTCTGATCCGCCAACGCGTTCTGGGTAATGATATACACATCCCGCCGGTCAAATTCCGGGTCCCGCTTGCAGCGCGCCGGCAGGAAGCTCTCGCAGAAAATCATGTAGGTCGGACAAAAGCGGCCCGGATCCGTCCCTCCGAACAAAATCGCATTCTCCTCCATCGAGGGATAGAGCTCGAAAGGTGGTTCGAACATGTCGTGACCGAACCAAAAACCGAAGAGGTGTCCGCGTTGCTCGTTGTCGGACCAATGCGAGAGAATGGACTCCACCGGCATGACTACAAACACCGCAATCAGTGCCGTGAGGGAAATGCGCTCCTTCGAGAAAATAAAGAGCGCCGTCGCTCCTACCGCCAGCACCAGAATAAACACGCTTGTGAACCTCACGAGCGGATCCCAGCTGGGCGAAAGGCTGAACAAGCCCCAGGAAGCCATCATGGATTCCTGCTCGTCGGCAAAGGTCACCGTAACCGCGAACAACGCCATCGCAGACGCCACTGCCCCACCATAAACCGCCAATGACCGGTAATCCTTGTACTGCGTCGCAAGTAACGCCCCGAAAATTGCCAACCCATAGGCTACACAAAGGGAAATCATGACGTGCGAGGCCACAAAGAAAACCCGGTTCATCTCCCGGCTCTGACGGTCGGCCGCCGGATTCAGCAAGACAATCAGCAGCACCGCCAGGCAGAGATACATACCTACCAATCCCAGCAACCAGGCCTTCTCCCGCTGCTTCATCCGCATGAAGAAGAAGAAAGGCAAGAGCGCCAGAACCAGGTAAACCAGATTGAACTCGTCCACCGCACCGTCCAAAAGCATGGACAACTGATCCATGAACCTGCCCAGATCGCTGGTCGGATTGGTTCTCTCATACTGACCCCGAGTCAGGGCATGCAAGAAGCCCTCCCAGGTCCGTGCATACCCCCAGTTCATCGGGGGGTTGGTCATCGAGGCCAAGGGCATGTAGAAATAAAGGGATGCCCCAAGAATCCAGAACAGTCCCATGCATACACCCACAGACATGGTCTGCCGGTGCACCAACTCGCCTGTCTTGAAAGCGAGGTAGGCGTAGGCAGCGATCGACCCGATACCGATCAGCAGGAAAATTGCATACAACGGCCCGTTCTGCTCAAAAGCAGTCACCCAGTGCTGCGACTTCGCCAGCAGTCCAAATAGAAACATGACGCTGTTGATCGCGAATAAATCCCTCCCCAAGCGCGGGCGCGCAGCCGCGATCCCCAACTCGATCCCCATGGCGGCAACAATCAGGGTCTGGTGGTTGGTCACGCAAACCCCAAACATGAACAGGGACAGATACAAGTAGCGCAGCTGGTCCTGGGCGTAGATCCAGCGGAGCAGCGTAGCCAGCGTGACCACGAATGACAGCAGGCTCAGAGTATACACCTCAACGATGACTGCCTGGCTCCACAGAAACCCGTTGAAGCCAATCAGCATCCCAGCCACATAACCTGCACTCATGCACAGGGCATTCTCCCATCGACGCGCAAGCTGACGAAATTCCTCGAAGCTCTCAAGAATCAGACTGCAGCCTCTGGACGCGATCAGTGCCACCAGTCCGCAGGAAAACGCTGCAGCCACAGCCGATGATACCGCAACCCTCCAGGCAATATTCGAAAAGGGAAGCAGCACGGTGAACAGCCAAGTGTAAATCGTCCACACGGGATAACCCGGAGGATGCGGAACGCCTGCATAGAAAGAGCCTACCGCCAGTTCCCCGGAATCTTCCAGGGTCAAATCAGGCGCCAGAGTCAGAAGATAGCCCGTAAGGACAACCGCAGTCGTCACGCCTGCAGTCAGCCAGTCGATCCGACGAAAAAGCGGCTCCACCTGCTCGTCGGGCACCGGATCCTTTTTCATCACAGCCCACAAGACTCCATAGGCCACAGCCCCCAAACCGAACAGGCCCAGGGTCAGGACGAACAAGCCCCGCCATATCAGAACGGAAAAGCCGGTTGATTTTGCCAAACCGCTGCATACCCCTGCAAGGGCTGCCCCCTGCTTAACCCGCGCCAACTGCACCCGCCCGGCAAGGGATCCCGAACTCGCTTCCGTCTTGTCCTTGGAACTGCTGTTCATGCTTCTCGTATCCTAAACGCTCAACCGCCTGAATTGAGGCGGAGCCTGATACTTCAAGGGGAGCCAAGAGGGCTTGTCGATTCAAATCGACAAGCCAGGGCCAGGGCCAGGGCCAGGGCCAGGCTGGAGTCTTCCCACCGGAAATGGAACGAGCTCACCACGGATCGGGCGCGATGCAGACGAGCGGGCCCCACGGGACAACCAGCTGATCTGCGAAAAGCAACCCTCAGCGGTGAGCCTTGGCCAAGGCGGTCACCCCGGGCACGAACATGTCCTGCCACTGCAGTCCGCACTTGCGCTGCATCTCCAGACAGTAGTCCAGCGCCCCCAATTCCCGACCGCCGTTATTCGTCCCGAAAGTGAACTTCGCACCAGCATCCTTCGCCATGCGAATGAAACGCTCACTCGGCAACCGGTAACGCCCATTGATTTCAATGGCCACCTCGTGCTCCACCGCCGCCCGTATTACCCGCCTCATCCGGTCGTCGGTCCAAAGCCGGTCATAGTCTTGCGCAATTGCCTCCGGCAGAAAGGTCGGGTTGACATAAACATCGATCGGCTCGTTGGAGAGAATCGCCACTGCCTGCTTCACCAGGTAATCCATGAACGCCTCCGGATCACCCACGTTGACCTCATCAGGCATCCAAAGCCGCGTTCTCTGCCCCCGCGCGTCGGCAAACGTCATGGAATCAGTAAAGACGTAGTCAAACCGCCGCCGTGCCTCCCTGGAAAACATCTGCACCCACTCGCGCCCCTCCGCCTGCATCGCCAGAAACACCGGGGCACCCCGCACCTGATCAGCAAACGCGAATACTGCCGCGTCATTGGTCACGGGAAAGCCAACGCCGCAATTCACTGCAATGCCGTAGTTGATCCCGGTGGCCAGCCAGTCCGCCACAACCTCATCCAGCGTCAAACCACCCTTCAAGTGTGCATGAAGATTGATCAACGGGAAATGCTCCTCAGCCAGCTCAAGCTGCCGCACATAAGCCCCGTCAACAACCGGCTCAATGGCTGGCAGGCCACCTTCGCCCTGAAGCCTCCTGACCCGGAGGTTACGGTAGTGGACTCGGCTTTCAGGATCATGACACTGCAAAGCAAAAGTCCCCTTCCCCAAGCGCATTAGACTTCCCCCCGACAAACGCACCTCCTGCAGCGGCTGCCAATAATCGACCACCAGCAAGTCATTTAGCCTGACCTGCACGTTGCGGCCGCGCACGAGCACCCGAACCCGGAACCACTCGTTGTCCGGCATCAGGGGCTTGTGCACGTTGCGCACGCCGTAAAGGCTGCCGGTCTTCTTCAGTTCTAGATACTCTCCGTGCTGCTTCTGGCTGTTGTTCACCTGGACCTCAAAGCCGCGGTCAGGCCAACCAGCGTCCTGATACTCCGTGTGAAAGTATATTCCTGAGTTCGCCCCCGGCCGTGTCATGACCTCGGCCTCCAGTTCAAAGTCCCGAAACTCCGCACCCCCCCCAGGATCCTGATAAAACAGGTGTGCCCGCTCCCCCTCACAGACAATCGCTCCGTCCGCCACACGGAATGACTCGGGGTGCTCCGCCGCCCGCCAGCCTTGCAGGGTCTTTCCGTCGAACAGTTCCTCCCAGCCCGGCTCTGCTGCCGGCACAACCTGCGCAAAACACATCATTCCAGCCACAACAAGCGCCGGAGACCAGTTACCCTTCAGCTTGGTTTTCATGAGACTTTCGGCAAACGCCAGGGTGCACGGTAGAGTTTTCCCAGCAGCTTCGACGCCTCCGCATCTCCTAGTATCTCCTCGCGCCGCGGTTCCCACTGCAGCTTCCGCCCCAGCCGGGCAGCTAAATTACCCAAATGACAAACGGTCGCTGAACGATGGCCCGTCTCAATGTCACAAATCGGCAACCGACCGCTCTTCATGCACTCATACCAGTTGTCGAGGTGGTTCTCGCTCCGGTAGAGATGGACTTCACTGTCCTTCAGGGGCTCCTCCACGATACCGGCCGGGGCGGACTCCAGCTTGCCACGGTTCACATGGATCCATCCCTGATCCCCCTCGAAGGTCACCCCCCCCTTCGCCCCGGTGCCCAGGTCGCAGAACACCTGAATGCCGTTCGCGTAGGTGAATTTGATCTCCGCCCGGCTGAACACCTCATACTCGCCCTTCGGATCAGGATCACCCTGCCCCTCCACCGTCACCGGCCCGCCCTCATCCATCCCCAAACCCCACTGCGCAATGTCTAAATGATGCGCGCCCCAATTGGTCATCTGTCCCCCGGAGTAATCCCAGAAAAAGCGAAAGTTGTAATGCACCCGATTGCGGTTGTACGGCCGATAAGGCGCCGGCCCGAGCCACAGCTCGTAGTCCAGTTCGGCAGGAGGATCGCTGTCCGGCACGCTCCCGGCATCGTAATTCACTCCCGGAAGCCCAACCCGCACCGTCAGCAACTTGCCAATGCGCCCCGACCTGACCAACTCGCAGGCCAATCGGAACCGGGAGTCAGAGCGCTGCATGCTGCCCACCTGAACAATCCGCTTCGCCCGGCGCGCATGTTCCACCATCAATCGCCCCTCCTCCACCGCCAGGCTCGCGGGCTTCTCCACATACACATGCTTCCCCGCCTGCACCGCATGAATGGTCTGCAACGCATGCCAGTGGTCGGGCGTAGCCACAATCACCGCGTCCAGTTCCTTGCTGTCCAACAACCTCCGATAATCCACCTCAGCCTGACACTCCCGCCCCGTCCTGGTCTCAACCTCTTTCTTCGCCAACTCAAGGCGGTTGCGGTCCACATCACAAACCGCCACAACGTTCAGGTGGTTCTGCAACATCAACGGCTTGCCCTGGTTCCCCACTCCAATACACCCCACCCTGACGCCTTCCCGGATACCTTCACCAATCCCGGCACCTTGCGCAGTGATAGCCGGAGCGCTCAAACCCGCCCCCGCCAGACCCAGCGCCCCCAGAAAATGCCTGCGACTTAGTTTCCCAAAATCCTCACTCATGCCATTCACCCAAGTTCGACGTGACCAGCACGCCGGTCATTCAATGTGAAACGGCACTGTTCTAGGCCAAGAACCGCACTCCCGCAAGAACCCGCTCTACTATCCAGCAGCCGAGTTCAGAATGCATCCCCTACACCATGGCCCACGCCCTCAGCCCCCCCAAGCCCCGGAAATCTGGGGCTGCCGGAACCAATCCCCATCCTATACAGCAGGCCGCGCCCTTTTGCCCCCCCCGCGTGACCGCGTTTTTGCAGGCCCCAGTACCTGCCACCAAATTTTTACCCGCCCGACGCTTTCGTCTTTGACCTCATTCAAACCGACCTTACATTCTCGCCGATGACAGAAACCGAAGTTCTGGAAGTCTTCCGTCAAACCGGGGCTCTTCTCGAAGGCCATTTCATTCTGCGCAGCGGACTGCATAGCCGTCAGTTCTTTCAATGCGCCCAAGCCCTGCAGGAAATGCCCATCGTGGAGCACTTGGGGGGCGCTCTCGCTAACCGGATCCGGCAGCTCAAAATCCGCACCATCATCGCCCCGGCCATGGGTGGTCTGGTCATCGGCCAGGAAGTCGCCCGACAACTCGGCTGCAGGTTCATCTTCGTCGAAAAGGAAGAGGGCAAGCTCGTCCTCCGCCGCGGATTCCGTATCACCCCCGGCGAACAAGTCGCTATCGTGGAGGACGTCGTCACTAAAGGTGGGCGGGTACAGGAAACTCTCGAAATCGCCCGGCAGCACCAGGCCAGCGTCCAGGCCGTAGCCGTAGTCGTCGACCGCTCCAACGGTGCGCTAGACTTGGGCGTTCCCATGTTCAGCCTCCTCCGGATGCAGGTCGAAACCTTCGCACCGGACGCCCTCCCGCCCGATCTGGCTGCCCTCCCAGCGATCAAGCCGGGCAGCCGTTAGAAACACCCCCGCCTCATGGCATTCGACTCCATCCGCGCCTTTGTTGACCGACTCGAGGAAGCTGGCGAGCTGATCCGTATCACCCAGCCCGTCGCCACAGAACTCGAAATCACCGAGCTGGCCGACCGCCAGATGAAGGCCCCGGGCGGGGGAAAGGCGCTCCTCATCGAAAAGCCCACGGTCAATGGAACGACCAGCAGCTTTCCGGTAGCCATTAACCTGCTCGGCTCATGGAAACGCATGGCCCTCGCCCTCGGCGCAGACTCGGTCGACGATGTTGCGGATGAACTGGGCACCCTCATGAAGGCCAAGCCCCCCACTTCGGTCAAAGACGCCGTTAAACTGCTGGCCACCGCCCTCGAACTCCGTCATGCCAGACCCAAAAAGGTGCGCAGCGGATCCTGCAAGGAGGTCATCCATAAATACGATGCCCCCCCCACTCACACAGAAGCATGGCCTCCGGCGCCTTCAGTGCAGGCTCCCCCCAATGCCGCCCACACGCCTACCCTCCTCGACCTCCCCATCCTCAAATGCTGGCCACACGATGGAGGCCGCTTTGTCACCCTGCCCAGCGTCGTAACCCAGGACCCGGATACCGGCGAACGCAACGTCGGAATGTATCGCATCCAAATCTACGACGACCAAACCACCGGCATGCATTGGCAACTCCAGAAAGTCGGTGCACGCCATGGACGTCGCTACTACGAAAACGGCACCAGAATGCCGGTAGCCATTGTGCTCGGAGGCGACCCGCTCTTCGCCTTCGCTGCCACCGCCCCGTTGCCCGACGGACTGGATGAATACCTGCTGGCCGGATACCTCCGCCGCAAGTCTGTCGAACTCGTCCGCTGCGAAACCAACGAATTACTGGTGCCCGCCAACGCCGATTTCGTGATCGAAGGCTACGTGGACCCGCTCGAACCACTCCGCGAAGAAGGTCCCTTCGGCGATCATACGGGCTTCTACACACTGCCCGATCCCTACCCCGTTTTCCATGTCACTGCCATCACCCACCGAAAGGATGCAGTCTACCCCGCCACCGTTGTGGGCATCCCCCCCATGGAGGACTTCTACATGGGCGGAGCCTCAGTGCGGCTTTTCCTCCCGGTCTTCAGAATGAATTTCCCCGAGATCGTGGACATCGCCCTGCCCGCAGAGGGCGTCTTCCACAATCTTGTCTTCGTCAGCATCAAAAAAACCTATCCCATGCAGGCCTATAAAATCATGCACGGCCTCTGGGGCATGGGACAAATGATGTTCACCAAATACATCGTCGTGGTAGACCACGACGTCAATGTGCATGACACCAGCGCAGTCCTTTTCAGGATCTGCTCCAACACCGACCCACAACGGGACAGCCTGCTCAGTCGTGGACCTGCCGACGTCCTGGATCACGCTACCCCCGCCGTTGGAATCGGTTCCAAAATGGGCATTGATGCCACCCGCAAGATGGCCGGGGAAGGATTCCAGCGCGAATGGCCGCCCCTGATATCCATGCCCCCGGAAATCAGGCAGAGGATTGACACACTGCTCTCTTGAGCTGGCCGCCAAGCACCCCGGAGTCCGCCCCGCAAATGTGTCCGGCGATATTTCCTCTCGCATGGAATGGCTGATATGGCATCTTCGCCGCGGTCATGCTGGCAGATGCAAAACCATCCAATAGTCCAACAACCGAGTCCGAATCGGCTCGGGGAGTCGCTTCCCTGCTCTCGCTAGTCACGGTGCTTCACCAGCAATCCCAAGGCACCACGCCCGCCCCCGCTCTTCAGGATGGCTCACATCCGATACTCAGCCTCCTCACCAACGGCGACAGCGGCCTGCAGTTGCTAACCATCGATACCCACTCACATACCAGGGTGGCAGCCGCCATCCGCCGACTGCCAGTCACCTACCTCGTCGAAATCCAACGCGAAGTGGATGACGCCCTCCTCTCCAGACTAAAACGGGGCGTGACCGATTTCGGGGACTTCATGGCCGCAGCCGATGCCAAGGCTGCCAGCAACGCCTCCGGCAACCGCTGCCTTGAGCTGACGCTTCACCGCGACCGCGGGGTAACTGTCCGTCGCCTCCTCTCCGCCTTCGGGATCCATATCTGCTCCATTCACCGCCTCTCCATAGGCCCCATCCTGCTGGGCAAGCTGGCTCCAGGGAAAACACGTCTCCTGAACGAACAGGAGATCCTATCCCTGACCCAGCTTGCCTGAACCCGGAACGATCCGCGCCCACAGCGCAATGGGGCGCACCGCCCCTCGTCCGGAGTGAGGCCGTCACCCGGCGCTCATGGAGCAAAGAAGCCAGTTACTCAAGATCCAGGCCAGCATCCCATTGCGTGGGTTCGAGCCATCCGCCCCGCAGATAAGCCCGTCTCGCCATCCGCGCCCATCGGTCCCGGTTCGCAGTCCCCATCCACCTCCGGGGCATTCAGTGGGTGAGCCCCGCGAGCCCCACGCGGTCCTACTACTCATAGCGCAACGACTCAATAGGATCCAAATTGGCCGCCTTCACCGCCGGGTAGGTCCCAAAAACAACCCCTACCACGGAACAAATCAACAAGCCCAGAACTACCCAGTCCAAGGGAACCACGGGCGGAACCTTGAACGCCAAGGCCGCCAGGTTCCCCGCAATAACCCCCAATAAAACCCCGGCCAAACCGCCCACTTCGCAAAGAACAATCGCCTCGGTGATAAACTGAACAATAATGTTCCGCTTCTTTGCCCCCACCGCCCGCCGGATTCCTATCTCGCGCGTCCGCTCAGTCACGGATACCAGCATGATGTTCATGATCCCGATCCCCGCTGCCAGTAACGCAATGCTGCTGACCACCCCCGCACCAATCCGCACAGTCAAGGTAAACGACTTAAACTGGTTGATCAGGCTGTCGTTGGAAAAAACCTCGAAATCATCCTCTTCCCCCGGCTCCACCTTCCGCGCCGTGCGCAGGATCCCCCGAACCTGCTCCAAAGCATCGTCATAACGGCTCTGGCTTCGAGCCTGTACCAAAATGGAAAGACTCCGCCACCAACGACCGTAGCGATCCAGCCCCGTGGTCAACGGGATAATACCGAAGTTATCCTGCTCCCCACCCAGTAACGCCCCCTTCTCCTCCAGCACCCCAACCACCAGATAGTTGATGCCATCGAACTTCACCCGCTGCCCCAAGGCCGACCCAAAGGGAAACAGCACCTGCTTCAAACCGCTTCCCAAAACACACACGTTGCGTCGGCTATCAATATCCGACGCCATCAACGCACGCCCCTCAGCCACGGTCCAGTTGCGAGCCGGAAATCCCCCCGGGGTCGCCCCATACAAAGTCACGTTCGGTGGCGTCTCAGCGTAGTCGGACACCGCCTGCCCGCCCCAAAACCTCGTCTCCACCCCAACATGCGCCGCCAAATCTGCCCGGCTCTCTACCGCCAAACCATCCTCGTAAGTGATGTTCTTCCGACGCCAGAACTTCTCAAAACCCTCTGGCCCGCCAAAATAAACTCCCGGCCATTTCTGGACTTGAAACGTGTTCACGCCCAGCTGGCTGAGCTCGTTCTCCACATTACTCTGCAAAACCCGGATCGCCGTCATCACCACGACAATCGAAAAGACCCCAACCAACACCCCCAACAACGTCAGGGCTGACCGCAACTTGTGCGCCGCAATGGCTGACAGGGCCATCATGGCACTCTCCCTTAACTCCGCGCGCAATAACACGCCCCTCCCTCCACGACTCTCACCCTCAGGCCTATTCATTCCGCAACGCCTCCACCGGATCCATCCTCGCCGCACGCCACGCAGGAAAGAAACCGGATAACACACCCGTCACCAGTGAAACAAATAGAGCCACCGCCACGATCGGCATACTCATCGTCGCCGGCATAAACCTCCCCAGCAACAACGTCACCCCCCAGGCAATCCCCAGGGCAATCACCCCCCCCAACAAACAAATCGAGGCAGCCTCCAATAAAAACTGGATCAGGATCGCTCGCCTCTTCGCCCCAATCGCTTTGCGAATCCCAATCTCACGCGTCCGCTCTGCCACGGACACATACATGATGTTCATGATCCCGATCCCCCCCACAAACAAAGACAGGCCGGTAATGAAAAACCCCACGCCCGCCATGATCGATGTCACCCGGTTGATGACCTTCAAGACGCTCTCCTGCCGCTCCACAGCAAAGTCATCCTCCACCCCGGGAGGCACGTGCCGCACCTTGCGCAAGACCCCGCGCAACTCCTCATAAGCATCCTCCAGCCGGGCAAGATCTCCTACCTTTACATGAATCTGAAAGTCCGGGTTTCGCCAGAACTCCGCCGTAAATTGCCTCGCAGGAATAACCACCTGATTGTCCAGACTGAAGGAACCAAACACCTGGCCCTGCTTTTTCAATACCCCCACAACCTGATAGGGACGCCCACCCACCTTGATCCGCTTTCCCAAGGCACTCCCCTGCAGAAATAGGTTCGTCGCCACCATGTTCCCCACTACACAAACCGGCCGCCCGCCCTCAGACTCTTCCGCCGAAAAAAAGCGCCCCTCAGAGACCTCCGAGGATCCCGTGAACTGATACTGGTCCGAGGTGCCGATAATACTCACGCTGGATGAATTGCGCTCCCCATACTCCACCCCGCGCTGGGTCTGCACAAAGGGCGCCACCGCCTGCGCCAGCCGCATCTCCTTCGCCACCCGGCTCACCTGGTCCCAGGTAATCTGCGGACGCCGCGAGACTTTCATCCACTCCTCATGCGAATCCACCATCCAGTTGATCCTCGTCGCGTAAAGCACATCCGTGCCCAAGGTGGAAATGCTCTGCATGAAGGATGCATGCAGCCCGTTGATCGCCGTCGCCATCACGGTTACGGTCACCACACCAATAACGATGCCAAGCGTGGTCAGCGTAGATCGCAGCTTGTGCGCCCGGATCGCATCCCACGAAATCCACAGCCCCTCCCACAATTGTCTAAATACATTCACTCGACAGCATCAGCGCTGAGCCACCACCTCATCACCCGCAATCCGTCCATCCAGAATGCGCACTATCCTCCTCGCATGCCGGGCAACACTCTCCTCGTGAGTCACCAAAATGATCGTGTTCCCCTGCCCATGCAGGGCGTCAAACAAGCTCATAATCTCGTCCCCCGTCCGCGAATCCAGGTTTCCCGTAGGTTCATCCGCCAGGATAATCGAAGGCTCCGTCACCAAAGCACGCGCCACAGCTACCCGCTGCCGTTGCCCCCCGGACATCTCGTTAGGCTTGTGATACATCCGGTCTGCCAACCCCACCCGCCCCAGCGCATCCACCGCCTGTTGCCGGCGCGTCTCAGCCTCCATCCCCGCATAAATCAAGGGAAGCTCCACGTTCCTCAGCGCGCTGGCCCGCGGCAACAGGTTGAAGGTCTGGAAAACAAAGCCAATCTCCCGGTTCCGCACGTCAGCCAAATCGTTGTCGTCCATGTCGCTGACATCAATCCCATTCAGCTCGTAGCTCCCGGATGTCGGCGTATCCAGACATCCAATCAGGTTCATCAAGGTCGATTTCCCCGAGCCGGATGGCCCCATGATCGCCACATACTCCCCTCGGGCGATCTCCATCGAAACCTCCCGCAAAGCATGGATGGTCTCCGACCCCATCTCATAACGCCGACCAACCTTGTCCAGGCGAATCAGGCTCATGGCTTTGCTCCGGCACTCTCCCCCTCGGCACCCCGCGTGATGCGCTTGCCATCCTCCAGATCCTTCATGATCGCCCGATAACTGCCCTTCACCACCTCCTGTCCCTCCTCCAACCCCTCCTCTATCTCGGAATAGTCGTCGTCACTAATCCCGCGCTTCACCAACACCATCTTCGCTACATCCTCCTCCACGATGAAAACCACTTCCACCGGTTTGTCCGCTTTGTCCTTATGGACGCCTCTCGCCTCCTGCTCAGATTCAGCCTCCTGCACAGCTTCTCCCCCGTTGCTTCCCTTGCCGTCCCCCGTCTTCTCCCCCTCCGGTTTCTTCGGCGGCCGCGTCGTGACACTCTGGATCGGCACGGAGAGAACGTTCGTGCGATACCGCGTCTCCACCTCGCACGTGACAGTCATCCCCGGCCGGAATGCCTCGCGATCCTCAATCCGAATCCGGACCTCAAATTTAGTCCCCTCCTGCCCCTGCCCACCGGCTGCCCCCACCCCCTTCGCTGAGTTCGCAATCTCGGAAACAGTCCCTTTAAACTCCCGGTCTCTAAACGCATCCACCTCCAGCTTCGCCCGCTGTCCAAGCCGGATCAACGGGATGTCGATCTCCCCAATGTCCACTCGCGCCTCCATCTGGTCCAAATCCGCCACCGTCATAATCTCAGTCCCAGTCATCATCGCCGTCCCAACCACCCGTTCTCCCAATTCAGAATTCAGCTGGCTCACGGTACCCGACAACGGCGAGTAAATGGTCGTGCGCGACAACTCCTCATCCGCCCGTGCCAAACTGGCCTTGGCCACCGAAACCTGATGCCTCGACGACTCCACCTGTGCGCGCGCAATGTCCAGGGCAGTCTTGAATTCCACATACACCGATTCGGCAATTAGCTTGGCCTGATAGAGCTTCTCGTTGCGCCCAAACTCCAACTCCGCCTTTCGCAAGCTGGCTTCCGACAAATCCAAACCGCTCACCGAGGACAAATAACCTGCCTCCGCTGACTGCCGGGCCGCCACATAAACGTCAGGCTTGATCTTGACCAGCAGATCCCCTTTTTTCACTGCCTGCCCTTCACGCACCGGAAGTTCAATAATCTCACCACTGACCTCCGCACTGAT
>JBMTVN010000025.1:0-25372 GCA_049451415.1 Limisphaerales bacterium
GCGCGCCTTTCTTGTTTTGGTGCCTCCCCGGTTTCATTCGTTGGTTTGGCTGGGGGAGTGGAGGCGGTGGGCTGCAGCATAGGGCTTTTCTTTGGCCCGGCTTCGGTTCAGGATCAGCCACTCCAAAGGATCTCCATGCGAATGCTGAATTCTACTTATCCCGTGCTGGGTGCCTATCCGGGCTGTGTGGCGTTGTGTGTGGGTTTATTGAGCGCGGTGACATCGTCCGCGGCCGAGGTGGAAATCCAGGCTGGGGAGGATTGGATTCCTGTAGTTGCGGAGCGCGAGATTGAACCGGGGTCGTCTTTGGATTGGGCTGGTTTTGGTTTCGTGCAAGCTCCGGCCGGCAAGTTTGGTCGGGTGATAGCGACCGCCGACGGCCAGTTTGCATTTCAGCAGAGGCCGGGTGAGAGCCAGCGATTTTATGGTGTGAATCTCTGCTTCGGAGCCCAGTACCTTTCGCATGAAGAATCGGACCAGCTTGCCGAGAGACTGGTGCGCCTGGGCTACAACGCCCTGCGGATCCACCACTTCGAGCGCGACCTGGTGGGTGGTCAGCCGAACTCCACGGTTCCTGATCCGGAAAAGCTGGACCAGCTTGACTACCTTGCGGCAGCGCTTATCAGGCGTGGTATCTACCTGACCACGGACCTCTTCGTTTCACGTCCTGTCCCTTACCGGGAGATTGGCGAGGACCGCGATGGTCAGGTCCCGATGGATATCTTCAAGATTCTGGTTCCGGTTCACGCAGGGGCCTATGCCAACTGGGAGGCATTCTCCCGCAACCTGCTGACGCACGTGAACCCCTACACCGGCCGGAGTTACGCTGCCGAGCCTGCCTTGGGTTGGTTGTCCATGATCAACGAGGGTATCTATGGAAACTTCCTGAAAGACCTGCGGGAGATCCCGCAGTGGCAATCGGCTTGGAACGCGTGGTTGCGGGAGCGCTACCCGCAGGCTGGTGCTTTGCAGGACTCCTGGGGCAAGGAACTTCTGGCGGTCGAATCACTCGACCAGGGGAATATCCAGCTGCCGTCCAACCTGCGTGACGGGACACTGCGTGCGCGGGATTGCATCGTGTTTTTCTCGGAAACCGAACGCAGAACCGTGGAGAGAATGAAGCGTTTCCTGCGGGAGGAACTAGGGTGTCATGCCCTGATCAGCAATGCGAATTCGTGGACCTACTTCGTCACGGACCAGGGGGCGAGGGAGGTGTATGACTATGTCGACGACCACTTTTACGTGGATCATCCGCAATTTTTGGAGCGTTCCTGGCGGCTGCCCAGCCGTTGCCCCAACACGAGCCCGATTGCGGGAGGAGCCACGGGTGGTCGGAGCAAGACCTTCACCCGTCTGCTGGACAAGCCCTTCACGATCACGGAGTACAACTACTCTGGGCCGGGCCGGTTCCGCGGCATTGGGGGCATTCTTACCGGAGCCATGGGAGCCATCCAGAATTGGAGCGGTATCTGGAGGTTTGCCTACAGCCACAGCCGTGAAGCGATGTTCCGTCCGGGGCCGATCAATTACTTTGACCTGGCGAATGATCCCCTGAGCCAGGCTGCAGAGCGTGCGTCCCTGTGCCTTTTCCTGCGGGGGGACATGCGCGCCGCAACGCACTCGCTGGCCCTGGTCATGACAGAGGAGGATCTGGCTCACCCGCCTTCCCGCATCCGCGACCTGCACCCCCAATGGCATTGGGCTGCATGGGTGACGCAGGTGGGCACGGACGTTCTGAAAGACCCCGCCCAGGCGGCAGATTATTCGGCAGTCCTGCCGGTTCAATGGGCAACAAAAGCATCCATGTATCCCCGCGGCGGTGGGATTCCGATAGATCCCTACGGGGTGAAGAATGAGGACATGGTTGAGATCCTGCGCGAGGCGGGGATTCTCAGCAGCAGCAACCCCACCGATCCGGCGAAGAACGTGTTCCGGAGTGAGACCGGAGAAATCACGATCGATGGAGAGCAGGACATGATGGTGCTGGATACCGAGCGGACGGCGGGTGGCTACGCCCTGGCTGATTCCAGCATTGTGGCTGGGAAAGGCGGGGTTGAGGTGAAGGTTATCGGCGCGGACGCGACGGTGTGGGTGAGTTCACTCGATGCGAAGCCAATCCGCAGCAGTGCCAGAATGCTGGTGACGCACCTGACCGACCTCCAGAACACCGGTATTCGTTATGCGGAGGAGGAGCGGCAGACCCTGCTGGCATGGGGCCAACTGCCGTGCCTGGTGCGTCATGGCCGGGCGGAGGTGTCGGTTCGTCTGGAGCGTCCTGAGCTGTATGCCGTATGGGCACTGAGTCAGGGGGGGCGACGTCTGGCTGAAGTGCCAAGCGAGGCTATCGATGGCAGACTGCGCTTTTTGGCGGACGTTGGTGGCAAACGGGCCGAAGGCGCGAGAATGCTTTATGAAATCGTGCTGAAATAGGGCGATTTTGGCGTTGCGCCTTGAGGTTGCAGGTGAGAGGAAACATGGCCTGTTGACCCGGTTGATAACAATCCCCAGAAGATCACATGGCTATGACGCGACGCGAATTTCTCCAGAACAGTTTGTTGGTGGGTGTGGCCGGAGCCGCGACGCCGGCCCTTGGTGTGGAAACAGCCGGGTTCCAGCCCGGTATGATCGCCACTTGGGAACATGGGCGCACCGCCATCAATCATGGTGCCCGTATGCTCCGTGAGGGTGCCGCCGCTCTGGATATCGTCGAGGCCGGGGTTGTGCAGGTGGAGAATGATCCCGAGGTGACGTCGGTCGGTTACGGCGGTTGGCCTGACGAGACCGGTGAGGTGACTCTGGACGCCTGCATTATGGACGGGAAGGGGCACCGTGCGGGTTCCGTGGCCTTCCTGCGGCGCATCCGCAATCCCATCTCGGTAGCCCGAAAGGTGATGGACATGACCAAGCACGTCCTGCTTGCGGGGGATGGGGCGCTGCAATTCGCCAAGCAGGTTGGCTTTGCGGAGGAGAATCTCCTGACTGAGAAGGCCCGGCTGGCGTGGCTGGACTGGAAGCGCAACCATAGCAAGACCGACAACTGGGTGAATACGCACGACACGGTGACCATGCTTTGCGTTGATGGAAAAGGGGATATCGCGGGGGCGTGCAGCACCAGTGGTCTTGCCTGGAAGTTGCATGGGCGTGTGGGCGACTCGCCCATCATTGGTGCGGGCCTTTATGTGGACAACAACGTGGGGGCCGCGGGTGCCACGGGTGTGGGTGAGCTGGTCATGCGCACCCTTGTTTCGTTCACGATCGTGGAGTTCATGCGCCAGGGGATGCGCCCGGCCGAAGCCTGTCGGGCCGCGTTCGAGAGGATGTGCGAGCTGGTGCCTGAGGCCCGGATTACCCAGGAGGCCTTTATCGCCATCAACAAGCAGGGTGAGGTGGGGTGCGCGACGAACTCGGACGATTTCGTGTTCCACTCCAGCAGTGGTGGCCCATCGCAGCGGACCAAGCCCACGCCGATCAAGTAAGCTGCGCGTTAAGCGGCCGGTTTGTGGGCAATAAAGTCTGTCAGCACGGGTCCGGTGGACTGCGTTACAACCTGCGGGAATCCGGCGTCCACCAGTGCGGCTGCGATGGCGTAGGGCGGGACGCACTCCTCAATGGTGGAGCAGTAGTAGGCCATCAGCTGTGCGGAGCGCTGCCGTCCGGTCTTGCCCAGCAACAAGGGAACCACGCTGGCGAAGTAAAAGCGGATCATGCGCCGGAGCAGCCCTGATTTCGGGTTGGTGATTTCCATGATGGCCACTTTGCCGCCGGGTTTCAGAACCCGATAGAATCCCTCAAAAAGCTGTCGCAGATCTGCGACATGCCTCAGGGCGTAGCCCATGGTCACCAGATCAAAGGACGACGAAGCAAAAGGCAGTTGTTCCCCTCGTCCCTGCAGAAGCTGAACCCGGTCTTTAGCGCCGTGGGCGCCGAGCATTCCTGCACTGGGATCCAGGCCGACGATCTGGTGTGGTCGGGTTCCGGCAGCCAACGATGCCTCGATCACCAGCCCGGTGCCGGTGGCTACGTCGAGGTGTCGTGTCCCGGGCTGCAGATTGAGCCGATTCATCACCTGACGGCGATACCACCGGTCTGTCCCGAACGAGAGAAGTTTGCTCAACCGGTCATAATCCACTGCTGAACGGTCAAACAGTTGGCGCACCAGCTTCTCCCGCTCCACTGGATTTTGATAGTGGTCCTTCAAAACCCCATGCGGAGCAAGACCCTCCTGTAATTGTGCGTTCGGATCTGACACGGGTTGGAACGTTAGCGGGTCTGCCGTCCGCAAGGAACAGAAAACCTTGGATGCTGTTGGCGACGCTTTGGCGGGGCCTCTGCTGCACCGTGCTCAAGCGGGAGGCTGGTTCGCGGCGCTAGTCCTTGGAATCCACGTTCCCCGACTTGCGCACTGCCCGCCAGAGCCTCCAACCCAGATACACGGCGAGCATGTAACCCGCGGCTCCGACTATCGAGACTCCCTTGATCGTCGGCTTGGCGTTGTTGCTCCAGAGCAGTGAGGAACCGAGGAAGAGGGAGGCGGTAATGATGCCGAGCACGAGCCGGTTGACGACAGGGTCAAGGTGGCGGTGTTCGAGCTGAACGTTGAACTTGCCGGCCCGCATGCGTTGCAGGGCAAGGTTGACGTCACGGGGCAGGGCCTGGACCAGGCGATCCCAGTCGCGGTAGGAACGCAGCAGGCGCCGGAGCAGGCGCTGGGGGGAGAGGCGGCGTCCGAGCGCCCTTTCATAGAAAGGCTGGATGATTTCCGCGAGGCTGAAGCTGGGGTTCAGCCGGCGTGACGTCCCCTCGAGCAGGACCAGTGTGCGGAGCAGGAGCGAGGCACCCGGGGGAAGGATGAGGTGATGCCGCCTGATGATCTCTGTCAGTGCCTTGAGCGCGGCGCTCAGGTCCAGTTCCGCCAGGGACTGTGTTGTATATTCAGCGACGAACTCGGCCAGGTCGCTGCTCAGCTGGTCGCGGGAGCAGGAGGGGGGGACGGAGCTGAGTTGCCACACGGCATCGGTCAGAGCCTCGGCATCCCGCTGGGCGACCGCCAGCAGCAGGGCCTCCACATCATCACGCAGACCTTCCTCCAGACGTCCCGCCATGCCGCAATCCAGCACTCCGATCATCCCGTGCTCCAGCAGCATGAGGTTACCGGGATGCGGGTCCGCATGGTAAAAGGAGTCGCGGAAGATCATTGCGATAAACATGCTCGCGCCCCGTCGGGCGAAGTCGCCGAGATCCACCCCTGACTCGCGAAGTCGTGCGGGGTTCGTGCCCGGGATACCGTTGAGGCGTTCCATGGTCAGGACGCGGCGGTGCGAGGTCAGGGCATAGGGGCGGGGGAACTTGACGGTGTGATCCGAGGCAAAGTTCTTGGCGAACTCCTCGAGGTTGCGACGCTCCCGGTTGAAGTCGAGCTCCCGCATGAGGGTTTGATGGAACTGCCTGACGACAGCGACCGGCTGGTAGGGGCGGACCTCGGCGGAATATTTCTCTGCAAGCTCAGCCAGTGCCATGAGGATCGAGATGTCGGCTTCGATGCGGGAGGTGATGTCGGCCTTTTGCACTTTGACGACCACATGTTCCCCGCTATGGAGTCTTGCTGCGTGGACCTGTGCGATGGATGCGGAGGCAAAGGGCTGCGGGTCAAAGGATGCAAAGATGGCTTCGGGCGGTTTACCCAATTCCTCCTCAATCACCCTGCGGCTTGTTTCTGGTGGATCTGCCGGCGTATTGGACTGGAGGTGGCTCAGCTGCTCGGCGAGTTCCAGTCCTACCAGGTCAGGTCGGGTGCTGAGCATCTGGCCGAGCTTGATGAATGTTGTCCCCAAATCGGTCAGCGCCAGACGCACCCGCTCCGAGAACCGGATGTCTTGAATCGACTGTCCTCCGGCGCTGCGCAGCCAGTCCTGCACCCGTCCCAGCGGGATGGATTTGATCCAGTCCGCCAGGCCGTATTTGACGAGGACGCTGACGATTTCGGCGACCCGGCGCGTATCCCGCTCAAGGCGTTCGATGGCGCCGATGTGGAGCATTTTCATGGGAACACCAGAGCGTTCGTATCGAACCCTGAGGAGTGGGCCTGTTCCAGCAGTCTGGTGAGGGTGGCTTCGGGTAGTTGGGGTTCCCGCGCCAGGATCCAGAGATACGACCGGTCGGGGCCGCTGACCATGGAGTACTCATAGTTTTCTTGATCCAGCGCGATGATGTGGTAGCCGCCGTAGAAGGGCCGGAAGAACGAGACCTTCAGGCTGCCCACGCTGCGGTCGCCCAGAAACTTGGCGATCCCCTCCGCCTCTTCCCATTTGCCCTTTTCGGCGTTATAGCCGCGATTCAGCACGCGGATGTTCTGGTCATCGCTCAGGCTGTAGTTTGCCGTGATCTGGCTGAGGCCGCGTTCAAACCGGTTTTCCAAGCGGGCGATTTCGTGCCACGTGCCGAGATAGCGGGTCGAGTCCAGGTTGGTGACCGGCTGGAGTCCCTCCGGGATGGCCACCGAAGAGCAGCCCGAGAAAAGGGGCAACACTAGGATTCCCAGCAAGGCTGCGATCATGACCGAGGTGCGGCGCGGGCAATTGAACATGACCTCACAGTAGCCCATCAGCGTATTGCTTCAACCCCGGTTTGGTGGGGTGCCGGGGGATCGGAGTGGCATCCTTGGGAATCTGTCGGGTCTGAAGGCGGCTAATTACGGCGGGCTTCTCACTAGCCTGCCCGGTCGTTGCATCGAACGCGTCACCGCGTCCTGTGGGCTGCGAATTAGTCGGCGTTGGGGGAGTCAGAGATCTCGCCGCGGAGCGGCAGCATGTCATCATCCTCCATCGCCATGCGTCGAACCTCTGTGCCTCCGAGGCTGAGGGCCTTGAAGTAATAGGCCCTGGCTTCATCGAGTCGCCCCAGCTGACAGGCGTAACAGGACAGGTTGTAGGGGAAGATCCATTCCCTGGGGAATTGTTCTATGGCAGGCAGCAGGGCCTTCCACGCCTGCTTTAGTCCGCCCTGGGGCATTCTACGCAAGGCGTAGGCCCGCCATACCCACGCATCGGTCGAGGCGGGCTGAAGCTTGACCAGTCTTTCGGCCAGGGTATGGGCCTCGCTCCAGAGACCCTCCATCGCCGCAAGTCCATACCAGACCCGCAGGGCGTCAGGATGCATCTGGGCTTCCGGGGATACGCCACCCAATTCCAATCGTGCCTCCCGGGCGTTGCCCAGCATGATCCAGCCCTCGGCCGCATCAATATGATGACGATCAGCTATAGATAGCTCATTCACGGTTTCAAGCTGACAGAAATAGTCACCCTCTCAATCTAAATGCGCTCTGTCGCTTGCCTCTCATCGACGCTTCATCTCAGGCGGGACATCAGGCTGCGGGCTGGTTGCGGTTGTGCTCCGCCGCTCTGCGACGGCTTGAAGCTGGGCCGATGGTGGGCATCCGGGTGGGGCACAATATTCCCGGGGCAGCCTGGGTTACGCCTTTGCGGGTGTTGGTGAGAACGTCAGGCCGGAGGTCCCGGAATCCACGTTGACGGTTTGATTGTCGGTGACTTCACCGGCCAGGAGCTTCCGGGCCAGTGGCGTTTCCAGCTGGCGCTGGATGAACCGTTTCAACGGACGGGCACCATAGACGGGATCATAGCCCTCCCGGGCGACGTAGTCCTTGGCGGATTCTGTGAGTTCGACCTGGATGTGACGTTCTTCCAGCCGGGTATTCAACAGCCCCAGCTGCAGGGAGACGATCCGCTTGATTTCCGCCAGGGTCAGCGGTTTGAACAAGACGATCTCATCCACCCGGTTCAGGAATTCGGGCCGGAAATGCCCGCGTAATTCGTGCAATACCCTGTCGCGCACACCGGCCGAAATCTCCCCGGATTCGTTCGCGTTCTCGATCAGATGCGGACTCCCGATGTTCGAGGTCATGATGATCAGGGTGTTCTTGAAATCAACCGTCCGTCCATGGCTGTCGGTTAACCGGCCGTCGTCGAGGATCTGGAGAAGAACGTTGAACACGTCATGGTGGGCCTTCTCGATTTCGTCAAAGAGGAGGACGGCATAGGGGCGGCGGCGCACTGCTTCCGTCAACTGGCCGCCTTCCTCATAGCCGACATATCCCGGAGGCGCCCCGATCAGCCGGGACACGGCGTGTTTCTCCATGTATTCGCTCATGTCCAGGCGAACCATGTTGTCCTCGCTGTCAAACATGGACTGGGCGAGGGCGCGGGCCAGTTCGGTTTTTCCAACTCCCGTCGGGCCAAGGAAGATGAACGAGCCCATGGGGCGTTTGGGATCCTTGAGGCCGGAGCGTGCGCGGACGACGGCGTCGGCCACGGCCTGCACGGCTTCATCCTGCCCGATCACCCGCTCGTGAAGCAGCGAGTCCAGGCGCAGGAGTTTCTCCTTTTCCCCTTCAAGCAGGCGTGAGACGGGGACCCCCGTCCAGCGGGAGACTACTTCGGCGACTTCATCTGCGGTGACCTCTTCCTGAAGCAGCCGGTTGCTGGCGGATTGCTGGTTGGCGGCCTCGGCTTCCCGGAGCTGCTTCTCAAGGTCCGGGATGATGCCGTATTGGAGCTTGGCGACTTCGGTGAGTTTCCCTTCACGCTGGGCTTTCTCCATGTTGGTGCGGCTCAGCTCAATGGCTTCACGCAAATGCTGAACGTCCTCGAGTGCGCTCTTCTCGGCATCCCACTGGGCTTTGAGCGTGTCTCGTTGGCTCTTAAGGTCGGCCAGTTCACGCTGGAGGTTGTCCAGGCGCTCACGGCTGGAGGTGTCCTTTTCCTTCTTGAGGGCTTCGCGCTCAATTTCCAGCTGCATGACCCGGCGCTCCAGGACTTCCAGTTCCTCGGGCATGGACTCCATCTCGGTGCGCAGCTTCGCGGCAGCCTCGTCCACCAGGTCGATCGCCTTATCGGGCAGGAAGCGGTCCGCTATATACCGATGGGATAACTGGGCGGCGGCAACGAGGGCGGCGTCCTGAATGCGGGCCCGATGGTGGAGTTCATAGCGTTCACGGAGTCCGCGCAGGATGGAGATGGTGTCCTCCACGGTGGGCTCATTCACCATGACCGGCTGGAAACGGCGTTCGAGAGCGGCGTCCTTTTCGATATGCTGGCGGTATTCGTCCAGGGTAGTCGCCCCAATGCAATGGAGTTCACCCCGGGCCAGCATGGGTTTGAGCATGTTACCGGCATCCATTGCTCCCTCAGCCTTGCCTGCGCCAACCATGGTATGCAGCTCATCGATGAACAGGATGATTCGTCCCTCGGCCTTGGTGACCTCCTGCAGCACGGCTTTCAGGCGCTCCTCGAATTCTCCCCGGAATTTGGCCCCGGCGATCAGGGCCCCCAGATCCAGGGAAACCAGCCGCTTGTCTTTCAAGCTGTCGGGTACGTCCCCGGCCACGATCCGGCGGGCCAGGCCCTCGACGATTGCCGTTTTGCCCACCCCGGGTTCACCAATCAGCACGGGGTTGTTTTTTGTCCTGCGCGAAAGCACCTGTGTGCACCGGCGGATTTCCGCATCACGTCCGATGACCGGATCGAGCCTGTTCTGGGATGCGAGGATCGTCAGGTCGCGTCCGTATTTTTCCAGCGCCTCATAGGTGGCCTCGGGATTGGCACTGGTCACGCGCTGGTTGCCGCGGACCTCGTTGAGAGCCTTGAGGAAGTCATCCCGACGGATCTGGAGATCGCGGAGGATCCTGCCGGTGAGCGAGTCCTTGGGTTCATCGAACAAGGCCAGTGCGAGGTGTTCGACGCTGACGTAGTCGTCCTTGAGTCGACGGGCCTCATCCTGTGCTTTGACCAGCAGCCGGTTCAGGCGTTGAGTGACGTAGAGGCCGCGTTCGGTCATTCCCTGGCCGGAGACCTGAGGGATCTGGCGCAGGGCTTCCTCGGTTTTCTGGATTAGCAGGTCCGGCGAGGTTTTAGCGCGTGTGAAGAGCCGCGAGACCAGCCCGCCCTCCTGTTGCAGCAACGCGATCAGCAGGTGCTCTACATCCACCGCCTGATGCTGGCTGCGGGTTGCCACCTGCTGGGCCTCGTTCAGGGCCTGCTGTGATTTCTCAGTGAACTTGCTTAGATCCATGGCGCTTACTCGATTGTCAGGCGGGGCATTGTGGTTTTTCTGTGAGCAACACCGCTCCCCTCTCTGGGGACATGGTGCATGCCGAATGCCAAGATCGTTGTGGGTTGTAACAGGCTGGTGAACAGCAAGTTAGCTGCTGGGGGTTGCGGATTGTGGAGACATTGTGGCGCGGATGCAGTGCGTCACGGTGGCGCTTTCATGTGGGTCAGCGCGATAAGGCTGACGTCCGCCACGCATAAAAGGTCTGTCCCTTTGTGTGGGGGAGGGGTGTTTGTTCGGTGGCATTTCACTGGCTTCAGTCGTAGCGTTTGCGGAGCGATGTCAGGCACAACCATTGAGCTACCGGGGACGACCACGGAGGAGGATTTGAAGCCATCCCTTGAGGGTGGTTTTCTGGTGATTTGCTGGGATGACCCGGTGAACTTGATGGATTATGTGACGCGGGTTTTTCGGAAAGTCTTTGGCTGGCCGAAAGCGAAGGCGGAGGAGCACATGCTCCAGGTGCATCGGAACGGGAAGAGCGTGTTGGTCAGGGAAAGCATGGAACGGGCGGAACATTACGTGCATCAGCTGCAGCGCTATAACTTGCACGCGACCATGGAGCGGGAGCAGTGAATCTGGTTCGTATTGAAGGTTCACGAGCCGTTTTTGCGTTGAAGCCCCGCGAGAAAGAGTGGCTGGAGTTCCTGCTGGATCAGTATCCCGTCGTGCCTTCGGGGCATCACCAGCTCAGTCGAACTGCGGGAGAGGCTGAATTCAGCGAGGAGAAGGTGCTGCTGGACGAGGCCGCGGACGAGGCCAGGAAGGAGAATCGTGGGTTGATCAGGCGTTTTCTGGCTGAGTTGAACCGTTTGGATTCAGTGGATGGAAGCTTTGAGCTGACGATTGAGGCGGCACAGGTGGATCGTTTGCTGGAGGTCTTGAATGATGTTCGACTGGGGTGCTGGGTGCTTTTGGGTAGGCCGGATCCTGACCAGAGGCGCGAGTATAACCGTGAGGACGAGGGAGAACTGCGGTTGGCTTTGAGCCTGGACCTGGCTGGCTTGTTTCAGGCGAAGTTTCTGGCTGCGCTGGATGAGCTCGAGGGACGGGGTAGCGTGGGTTGATCCCGAAGGATTGGCTCGATGGGGAATGGGCCAGCCGGTTCGTAAGGGCGGCGTTACCGGGTGAAGGCGAAAATGGCACCGGCGGCGGCTGCGATGGCGAGCACGAGCAGCGTGATTTTGATCCAGCTCTTCGGGTAGCGGCCGGCGAGTTGGCCGGTGGTGCCGTTTGCCACGAGGGGATAGGATTTGCGACCGAAGTTAAACGTGAGCAACCAGACGGGGAGCAGGATGTGCTTGAAGGTTTGGTTGGAGTAGATGGCCTGGACCCGGAGGCCGCGATGCGTATCACCGGGAACCTGTCTCGCGCAGAGCGTCCTCAACTGTTCATCCATTTTCTCGCGGGAGTGTCGGGCCGCAGCGATCAGGTCGATCTGGTATTGCTCGACGACCCACCCTGAAAGGTAACCGGGGTCGTATGGCAGGAGATCCTTCGTGGGCCAAGGCTCCAGCTGTTGGAGGAGGGCCGGATCAACACCGCGGGATCCTGAAACCAACTCGTCATCAAAAAAGTGGTCCAGGTGTCCGGCTGCCGGCACCCATCGGGTCTTTTGCACACGCCGGGTCTGGCGCTTGCCCTGGCTGTCGGTGTAGTGCTCGGTATCCCAGTAGTGATACCCGGCCTGCGCGGTCCAGTCGGCCGAGGCATTGGCGTCGAAGGTCCAGTAGGGCAGGTAGAGTCCGTGGACGGTATCTGTCAGGGCCTTGTTTTTGAGTTTATTGGGGGCGAACCAGCGGGTGCGGTACCACTTGCGGGCGAGTTCCCTGACCTGGACTTCACTGATGGTGAAGGGGAGTTGGGACTCCGGCTTGATGGGAGCGGTGGTCTCGGTGACGGGGAGGATGGCTGCAGATCCGCAGAACTCGCAGTTTTGGGCTACCCGATCCGGGGCAAAAACGGATATGGCATTGCAGCTTTGGCAACGAACGGATTTGCGATCGGCCTGCCAGCCGCGCTGGTCGGGTGTGAGCTGTCGGAGGGCCGATGCCAGGTCATTCTCTTTGACGCTCTGGCCGTCGTCTGCCAGTTCGGCCGGGGATTCCGTGCCGCAGTAGGGACAGATGAGGGCCTGTTTGGCTGGTGTCCAGCGGGCATCGGCGCCACAGGATGGGCACGCGAACTTGTGGATGGCGGAGCGTTCTTCCGTCATGGAGCTGGATACCTAGTGGGTGAGGAATTCATCCAGGGCGGTCTGGGTGATGCGCCAGGCACTGCCGATCTTGCGGCCCTTCAACTCGCCGCTTTCCAGCACCGAAAGGACGTCTGCCTCCGAGACTGCGAGCACGCGGGCCACGTCAGCCGGGGTGAGGATGGTTGGAGCCTGCACCACGGGCTGAGCAGCAGCCGGTGTGGCACCGGGCAGGGGAGGTGGGGTGGTGGTGCCATGGGCATGGGGTTGGTTCATCATCTGGGCCATTTGTTGTGCCATGGCCAGGCCAACCCCGAGCTGGGCGGCGGTGTTGGCGGTGTTGCCTTCGCCGCCCTGGTCCAGGCCTTGGGCCAGCTGGAATTTGACGTAGTCGTTGAGGTTGCCGACTGCCCCCATGCTGGAGCGTTTGTCGATGGCCTGTTCGACCTCGGGCGGCACTGAGGCGTTTTCGAGAACGAAGCTGGTGATCTCGATGCCGTATTTGCCGGTCATCTGGGGGTTGATGATGGGGAGCAGTGCTTCGCCGAGCTCGCCGTAGCGGGTGGCGAGGTCGAGCACGGGTATGCGTGCGCTGGCCAATGCGTCGGAGAAGACGCTGATGATCCGGGAACGCATTGTGTCCTGAAACTCGTTCAGGCGGAAGTGATGGTCAGTGCCGGCCACCTCGGACAGGAAGAGCTTGGGCTCAATGATCTTGAAATCGAAGATTCCGAATGCCCGGACGCGGACGATGCCGAAGTCCGGGTCGCGCATCATGATGGGGTTGGCGGTGCCCCATTTATTGCCGGTGAAGAGCCGGGTATTGAGGTAATAGACATCGGCCTTGAACGGGGATTCGAAGCCGTATTTCCAGCCTTTGAGGCGGCAAAGAATCGGGAGGTTATCGGTGACCAGCGAGTGTTTTCCGGGGGCGAAGGTATCGCCGTATTGGCCGAGGTAGACGAACTGGACCTGCTGGGATTCACGAACGATCAGCTGGGCCCCGCGTTTAATTTCGCGGTCCTCATCGGGCCAACGGTAGGAGAGTGTATCGCGCGAGTCATCCTGCCACTCGATGATTTCCCAGGCCTGTCCCTTGATGAAGTTGAATATACCCATGGTTGATTGTCCTTTCGTTTCTTTGGCGGTGAACAAGATCACCGTTTGGGGCTGCGGTGCGAATTATAATCTCGGGTTGATTTTCGCCCGGGAACTCAGGGCAGGTGTTCCAGGGTGATATTCCGGTAATGGATCAGCGCTTTGCCGTCGCCATGGATCTGGAGGCCGATCAGGCCGTGCAGGGGGATGGTGGGATCCGTTTCCGTATAATCGATCATGGGGACGTCATTGATGTAGGTGCGGATGCGCGGGCCTTCGCAGCGGATGAGGTAAGTATTCCATTCCTGTTTGCGGACGGCGGCCTGGGCCGCTTCGGGTTTCGGTGTAATGAGAGGTTTGTTGCGGCGTGATTCGTCGTAGAGCGCGCCCCACCAGCCGTCGCCGATATCGGCCTGGTAACCGATCATTTCGTTGTCGGGTTGGGTGGCCCTTTCGCTGCGGAGCTGGACGCCGCCGTTGATGAAACCTTCCGAACCGAGGAGCTTGAACTCGAGTTTCAGCACGAAATTAGTGGCTCGATGGGTGCTGGTGAGGAATTCATTCCGCGGGACCTTGGTGGCGAGAGAGCCGCCCACAATGGCGCCATCCTCCACGCGCCAAGTGACTTTGGTGTCACCTTCCCAGCCTTGCAGGGTCTTGCCATCGAATAGCCGGAGGGATTCTCCTGCGGTGGAGGCGGTGCCCTGAGCCTCGACGGCAGGAACGGAGACCAGGAAAGACAGACAGAACAGAGACAATAGGGTGTGCTTTTTCATCGGCAGCCTTGGTGGGAATTCAATGCAGGTCTTATAGAGCCGGGGCGTCGCGCTGTCGAGACCATGCGAGGGACACGGACACACGGACGGACACGGACGAACACGGACACACGGGCGGGCGGGGTGCGGTTCTTCTGCGGGGATGGGGCTGGGCTCAGGGTTTCCAGCGGTAGAGGCGGAGGGCGTTGCCGATGACGATGAGGTCGGAGAGGCCCATGGCCAGGGCGCAGATGACGGGGCTGAGGTAGCCGAGGGCGGCCAGCGGGATGGCGGCCGTGTTGTAGAAGAAGGCCCAGAAGAGGTTTTGACGGATGGTGCGCAGCGTGGCCTGGGAGAGCGTGATGGCCTCTGGGATGGCGTGGATATCGGAGTTCAGGAGGATCAGGTCGGCGGATTCGCGGGCGACATCACTGGCGCGGGCAACGGCGATGCCGAGGTCGGCTTGTTCCAGGGCGGGGGCATCGTTGATGCCATCGCCGACGAAAGCGACGCGGTCACCCCGCTGCTGGAGTTGCTGGATGGTGTCGGCTTTGTGTTCCGGGGCGATCTCAGCGAGGACGCTGGTTTCGGGGATGCCCAGTGATTTGGCCACGGCGTGGGCGGTGGTTTTCTGGTCGCCGGTGAGGAGGAAGACCTTGAGGCCTTTTTTGGCGAGGTGGGTGACGACTTCACGGGCGTGGGGTTTGAGTTCGTCGCGGACGGCCAGGAGGGCGAGGAGCTTTTGGTTTTGGGCGAGGCCGATGACCGTGGCTCCGAGTTCGGAGTGGTGTTGGATGTAGGAGGATCCCGGGGTGAGGTCGACTTCTTGTTCCTGCAGCCAGCGGAGGGAACCGAGTCGCAGGGTGTTGCCGGAGTAGGAGGCGCGGAGGCCTTTGCCGCGTTCCTCCAGCCAGGCGTAGACCGGGAGCGGGGTCTGGCATTGGGTTTGTGCCCAGCTTGCCACGGCAAGGCTGACGGGGTGCTGGGACGCCTGGGAGAGGGCGAGCGCAGCGGCGGGAACATCGAGTGAGGACTCCCCCGCGGGGGCGGACCATTCCGAAGTGACCCCGATTTTTCCCTGGGTGAGCGTGCCGGTTTTGTCGAAGGCGACGGCTGTGAGCGTGCCGGATTTCTCCAGGGCCTGACCATCACGGATGAGAATGCCCCGGCGGGCGGCGACGTTGGCGCCGGCCATAATGGCTGCTGGTGTGGCCAGGCCCATGGCGCAGGGGCAGGCGACGATGAGGACGGCTGTGGCGTGGATGATGGCGGCAGCGAGGGGAGAATCCGGCAGGTGCGGCGACCAGAGGAAGGGGCTGAGGTTGGCGGAGAGAGTGCGGGCCAGGTCCGGGGCCAGGCCCCAGAGCAGGCCGGTCAGGAGGGCGATGGCGACGACGACGGGGACGAAGACATTGCTGACACGGTCGGCCAGTCGCTGGATGGAGGCGCGGCTGTTTTGGGCTCGCTGGACTACCGTGATGATCCGGGCGAGGGCGGTGGTTTCGCCTAGAGCGGTGACCTGCATGACGAGGTGTCCGTCCTGGTTGAGGGTGCCGGCGTAGAGGCGCTGGTTCCGGCTTTTTTCCACGGGCATGGATTCGCCGGTGAGCATGGATTCATCGACGGCGGACTCGCCTTGGAGGGTGGTGCCATCGGTGGGGATGCGGTCGCCGGGTTTGAGTATGACGTTGTCGCCGGGCTGGAGAGTGGAGACCGGGACCTCTGATTCGGAGCCATCGGGCAGTTGTTTGCGGGCGGTGGCGGGGGCGAGGTGCATGAGGGCGCGGAGGGCGCCGGCTGCGCGGGTGGTGGCGAGGGCCTCGAGCCAGTGTCCGGCACTGATGAGCGTGATGATGGAGGCGGCTTCCATGAAGTAGAGATGGCCGGGCCAGCCGAGGAGCAGGGCGATGCTGCTGTAGATATAGGCCGTGGAGGATCCCAGGGAGACCAGCGTATCCATGTTGGATTCGCCGCGTTGAAGTTGTCTCCATGCACCGGTGAAGAAGTTGCGTCCACAGACCAGCAGGACGGGGGTGGCGCAAGCGAAGCCGAGCCACTTGAAACCGGGGTTGTGGCCGAGGCCGAGGAACCATTCCCCCGCGATGAGGGGAGCGGTGAGGAATGCGCCCAGCAGGACATTGAACTTCCAGGCTGCGAGCCGCGAGGTCCCCGGGTCGGCGGAAGGGGTCTCGGTTGGGTCGGCTTCAGTCGCAACAAAACCTGCCTGGCTGACAGCACTCAGCAGTGCCTGGATATCGGGGGTGGTGTCGGCTTTCCAGGAGACTGAGGCGAGTCCGGTTTCCAGGTCCACCGAGGCGGAATCGACGTCCGGTAGATTTTGGAGGGTGGTGGTGACTTTGCGGCTGCAGTTGCTGCAGCTCATGCCCTCGACGAGGAGGCGTGAGGTGGCCGGCGCGGTGGTGGTGGGTGGGGTGGCCGGCTGGGTGCTCATGAACGCTGGGAGGAGCGGTTGTTACGGTTGGCCGCTTTTTTCTTGGCCCGGGGTCGGGGGCGACGACGCGGTGCGGGGCTGGATTTGGTGTCGACTGGGTCGGGCTTCGTGCGGGGGGCGGGACGGCGGCGGGACGGACGGGTGGTTGAGCCAACGGGGTCGCCGGTGGTTGGGGTGGGTTGGAGGGCGCGTTTTTGGAGCCAGCCGACACCGATCAGGTCATAGATGCCGCGCCAGAGCCGGTTCCAGACGCCGTATTTCGAGGTGCCGGCGGTACGGGGGCGGTGGTTGACAGGAACCTCCTCAACGCTGTGGCCGGCGGAGTAAACCAGGACGGGAAGGAAGCGGTGCCAGCCGTTGAAGGGCAATACTCCGTCGAGGGCTGAGCGATGGAACACACGAAGGAAGCAGCCTGTATCGGCAAAGTCGACGCCGAGGGCGAGGCTGCGGGCGAGTCGGGCAATGCGGGTGGAGAGGATGCGGACCCAATTGTCCTGGCGTTTGGCGCGGACGCCGCAGACGAAATCGGAGCGGTTGAGTTTACTGAGGAGCTTGGGCAGGTCGGCGGGGTCGTTCTGGAGGTCGCCGTCGAGAGTGGCGATGAGGGGGGATTCCGTGGCATTGAGTCCGGTGAGGAAGGCGGCGCTTTGGCCGCTGTTGACCTGGTGGCGGACGCCCCGGACGTTGGGGAATTGGGCTGAGGCCTCCTCGATGCGCCGGGGGGTGAGGTCGGTGCTGGCATCATCGACGAAGAGGAGTTCGTAGGGTTGGTTGGTTTTGGCGAAGGCTGCGGTGACCTCGTTGGCCATGGGGAGCACATTGTCTTCCTCATTGAAGACGGGGACGATGATGGTGAGGTGATCAGGCACGATGGGGGAGCGTAGACCGTTTGGCTTCCGGCATCAAGGAGGGTGGTTCTTTACATTTCGGGGCCGGGTTAACACGATGCGCGGGATTGGCCGCGATGGGCGGTGGGGTGTGATGGGGGGTGGTTTGGGCGATCTTAGGACTTGCATGGCTGAGGCCAAACGAGCGCAGCAATTTGGAACATTCGGGGGGGTCTTCACGCCAAACGTGCTGACCATCCTTGGGGTTATTTTATTTTTGCGGACGGGTTGGGTGGTGGGGCAGGCGGGATTGAAGGAGGCGTTGTTGATTTTGGTGATTGCGAACACGATCACCCTTTTGACGAGTTTGTCCTTGTCGGCGATTGCGACGAACACGCGGGTGGGGACCGGTGGGGCGTATTTCTTAATTTCGAGGAGCCTGGGTTTGGAGATTGGGGGTGCGATTGGGGTTCCGTTTTATTTGGCACAGGCGATTTCCGTGGCGTTTTACGTGATAGGTTTTGTGGAATCGCTGGAGTTTGTGGGTTTTTACGGCTGGGTGCAGGCCTATCTGCCGGGGTTTACACGGGCGCATGCCTGTATGGTGACCCTGGGGGGATTATTCGGGATTGCATGGGTTGGGGCGGGTTTGGCGATCAAGACCCAGTATTTGATCATGACCCTCCTGGCGGTGGCGTTGGGTTCTTTCTTCTCGGGGGTCACGCCCGTGGCAATACCGGAACTGAACTACGGCCCGATGTATGGGCCCGGGCAGAGTTTCTGGACCGTCTTTGCGATCTTCTTTCCGGCGGTGACGGGGATCATGTCGGGCGTCAGCATGTCGGGTGATTTGCGGAATCCGGCGAGGAGCATTCCCTTGGGGACGGTTTATGCGGTCCTGCTGACCTTTGGGATTTATGCGGCGCAGATGATTGCGCTGGCGCATAACGCGACGCGGGATGAGCTGGTGGAGGACAAGCTGGTGATGGCCCGGATTGCGAGCATTGGACCGGCGATCATCGTGGGTTTATGGGCGGCGACGTTGTCTTCGGCCCTGGCGAGTTTATTGGCTGCGCCACGGACCTTGCAGGCGCTGGCTTCGGATCATGTGGTACCGAGGTTTTTGGGGAAGGTTCATGGGGGCAAGCGTGAACCGCGGGTGGCGCTGGCGGTGACCTTCCTGCTGGCGCTGGGTTGTTTGCTGGCCGGCGAGCTGGACGTGATTGCCCCGGTGATCACGATGTTTTTCCTGACGACCTACGGGATGGTGAACCTGGTGGCGGGCCTGGAGAGGCTGGTCTCCAACCCGAGTTATCGTCCGACCTACAAGGTGCATTGGCTGCCTTCGTTCCTCGGGGCTGCGGGGTGCTTGATGGTGATGTTCATTTTGAATGCAGGCGCGACACTCGTGGCGATTGTGTTTTGTTTCATAGTCTACAGTTTGTTGCAGCGCCGGCGTTACCAGACGGCTTGGGGGGATGTGCGGAGCGGGCTATGGTTTGCCGTGACGCGGTTGGGTTTGTTGCGGTTGATGGCGTCCCGGATGCATGTCCACAACTGGCGTCCGGTGATCCTGGTCCTGGTGGGGAATCCGAAGACCCGGTTGCAGCTGGTGAATTTTGCGAGAGGGTTTGAGGCCCAGCGGGGATTGTTGTTTTTGGCGCAGGTTTTAACCGGCGACTGGCAAAAGCTGCTGCGCTTACGGGGTTCGCAGCAGCGTGCGATTGAGGAGTTTATCCAGCAGAACCGGTTGTCAGCGGTCGCCAAGATTGTTTTGACCGATGATTTTGAGGAGGGGGCGATTACACTGCTGCAGGTGACGGGGGTGGGGTCCTTGCAGCCGAACACTGTCCTGATGGGGTGGAGTGATGATGCGGTGAAGCAGGCGGCTTTCGGGCGGACGGTTCGGCGGATTCTGGAACTGGAACGGAACCTGTTGATTTATTCCGAGGCGAAGCCGGTGGAGGCGGGGTTGCGGCCGAGGATTGATGTGTGGTGGCGGGCTCGCGAAAACGGGTCCTTGATGCTGACACTGGCGCATTTGCTGCAGAGCAGTGGCAGATGGAGGAACCACACCCTGCGGGTGCTGCGCATCGTGCCGGACGAGGCGGGGCGGGAGAAGACCGAGGCGGTGATGCGGTCCATGGTCGAGTCCTCACGGATCGAGGCGGAGGTAAAGATCATTGTGGACAACAATTCGCCGATGACGGTGATTGCCGCGTATTCCACCCATTCGGAGGTGTCGTTTATCGGGATGACCGTTCAGTCGCAGGAGGGGTCGGAGCAGTTATTGGGTCGATATGAGCCTTTGGTGGCGACCCTGAAGGGGCATGTTTTCCTGACGAAGAGCTGGCACGACCTTGAGTTGTAACCTTGCTTCGGGGCGAGGCTTTGCCTAGCCTCCGCCCCAACCACGAACCAGACCATGAGTCCTTCCATACGTTTACGCCTGTCGATCATGATGTTTTTAGAGTACGCCATCTGGGCGTCCTGGTATGTCACCATGGGACGCTACTTGGGCGGTGTACTGAACTTTGAACCCCAGCAGATCGGGATTGCTTACAATGCCACGGCGATAGCGGCGATTATCTCGCCGTTTTTTGTGGGAATGGTGGCGGACCGGTTTTTTGCCTCCGAGAAGGTGCTGGCGGTGGCCCATGTTCTGGGCGGTGTGCTGATGCTGGCACTGACCCAGGTCACCAGTTTTGCGGTGTTTTATCCGCTATTGATCGCCCACACTCTGTGTTACATGCCGACATTGGCCCTGACGAATTCCATCTCCTTCCAGCAGATGAAGGATTCCGAGAAGGAATTCCCGAGTTTGCGTGTGCTGGGAACGATCAGCTGGATCGTGACCGTCTGGGGCATTGGATTGTTTGCTCCCCTGGATGTGGAGTCGGCGATGCCGTTTTACGTGGCGGGTGTTGTTTCGATCCTGATGGGTGGATACTGTTTGACCCTGCCGCACACGCCTCCGAAGGCCAAGGGGGAACGGGTGACTGCGCGGGACGTGCTGGGCCTGGATGCGCTCCGGTTGTTGAAGGAACCCTCCTTCGTGATCTTCGTGATCAGTGCGTTTTTCATCTGCATCCCGCTGTCCTTCTATTTCAGCTTTGCGCCGACCTTCTTCGGCGACGTTGAGATGCCCAATGCGACCGGCAAGACGGCCTATGGCCAGGTCTCTGAGATCTTCTTCATGCTGGTCATGCCGTGGTTTTTCCGTCGGCTCGGGGTGAAATGGATGCTGGTGGTGGGGATGTTGAGCTGGGGATTGCGTTACTTCCTCTTCCTGCAGGGATACGAATCAGGGCAGATGATGCCCCTGTATATAGGCATCGTGCTGCATGGTATCTGCTACGACTTCTTTTTCGTGACGGCTTACATCTATACCGACCAGAAGGCGGACGAGTCGATTCGGGCCAAGGCGCAGGGTTTCATCGCCCTAGTGACTTTGGGGGCCGGCATGTTTGTGGGCACCACGTTGTCGGGGACGGTTACCGCCAAGTATACCTTTCCGGCGATTGAGCCCAGCAAGCTGGCGGACCAGGCGGCGGACAGCTGGAAGGCTGACGCCTATGCGGCCTGGAAGGTGGGCGACGAGGCACGTTATGGCCGGGTGAAGACGATTGATGCGGGCAGTGCCACAGTGGAGGTGTTTGCCGGTTCGGAGGGCAAGGATTACAAGGCGAGCGGGAACACTGAGACGGTGGCTTTGGCGGAGCTGAAGCGGCCGCTGCCCCGCTGGGACCTGATCTGGAAACTGCCGGCCACCGGAGCTTTGGTGATCATGGTGGTGTTTGCCCTGGTATTCCGCCAGCCCAAGCGGGCCGTGCAAAAGCAGTAAGCGTGAAGCGCAGAGCGCAAAGCCTTGTGCATGCGCTTGGATCTTGAACAGAAAGGCGCCGTCTGCGTGGGCAGACGGCGCCTTTGAATTTGGTGCTCCGGGTTAGATGAATTTGGTGACGCCGGGTCGGGCCAGGGGCGGCACGTCGATTTTCATATCCCAGGAGAATTGGTCAGGGACGAGTTGTTCCTGTGAGTTGAGGGCCATGTCCCAAGTGACTTCGGCACCGGTGTAGGCGGCCATACGGCCCATGATTGCCATGAGGCAGCTGTTGGTTTCCCAGAGCCCGTCATTGATGTGCTCGCCCTTGCGGATCGAGGCGAAGAGTTCGTTGTGCTCGGTCTGGTACATGTCGTTGGTGGGACCACGGTAGCGCCAGGGTTCCTGTCCCGAGGCAAGGATTTCGATGCGGCCGGAACGGATGTTGGCGTAGCCCTTTTCACCAAGGAAATAGTCGTTGTTCTCGTTGTGACAGCCGGTTTGCTGGCGGCAGGCAAGGAAACCGCGGGCACCGCTGGCGTATTCGTAATTGACCTCGAAATGGTCGAAGATGTTGCCGCCGTGGGCGGGGATTTGGCGGCCGCCGACGGCGACTGCCTTGGTGGGCATTTCGTCCTTCATGGCCCAGGCCATTTTGTCGACGCTATGCACGGCCTGTTCGACGAGGCTATCGCCGCAGGACCAGGTGAAGTTGTACCAGTTGCGGAGCTGCCATTCGAGATCGCTCATGCCGCTGCGGCGTTCTGATTCCGGGGGCATGGGTTTGACCGGGCCGGTGTAATAGGTGCCGTAGACGGCCCGGAGATCCCCGATGGCGCCCTCGTGGATGCGCTTGAACAGCTCGCGGCGAGGGTAGTCGTAGCGCCAGCAGAAGCCGGCGACCCAGGCGAGGTTCTTTTCCTTGGCCTTCTTCACGCTGGCGAGGACCTTGCGGATGCCCGGAGCGTCGGTGGCCACAGGCTTTTCGCAGAAGAGATGTTTGCCGGCATTGACGGCAGCCTCGATATGGAGGGGCCGGAATCCCGGGGGAGTGGCGAGAAGGACGACGTCGACATCGCTGGCGATTACTTTCTGGTAGGCATCGAGGCCGACGAAGCGGCGATCCGGGGTG
Source organism: Limisphaerales bacterium (assembly GCA_049451415.1). Taxonomy (GTDB): domain Bacteria; phylum Verrucomicrobiota; class Verrucomicrobiia; order Limisphaerales; family JAHDYP01; genus JBMTVN01. The sequence continues at coordinate 22,404 of JBMTVN010000025.1, forward strand.
ACCTTGACGCGCTCGCCGAAGGATTGCTGGAGGGTGCCGAGGCTGCTTTGGAGCGGCTCAGGGAAGGCGTCACCCATGGCGACCAGATGGATATCGGGGTCGGCATTGAGGGCTTGGCTGGCGGCACCGGTGCCACGTCCGCCGCAGCCGATGAGGCCGATCTTGATGGTGTCGCTACGGCCGGCAGCCCGGGTCAGCACGGCCGGGGCGAGGGCGGATCCAACTGCCAGAGTCCCGGTGGTCTTGAGGAACGTGCGGCGGTTGGAGTTGCTGATGGGGGTCAGGGCAGAAAACGGGTTTGGGTTGGGATCGGGTGAATTCATGGCATGTGGATAGGACTGTCTGGCGGGGGAGTCAATGTTGATTCAATGCGAAGCAGGAAATGGAGCGATTATCGCGGACAAAGAGGTGGCCGTTGGCGATGGCGGGGAAGGCGAGCGTGTTGCCGCAGACCTGGGACTGGGCGAGTTCGGTGTAGTGCTGTGGATTGGCCTGGATGAGACGGAGGAGGCCTTCGTTAGAGAGGACCAGCAGGCGGTTGCCCAGAGCGATGACCGAGGTGTAGTCGAGCCGGCCTGCACCGACGAAATCCGGTTCAGACCAGGCGATCCTGCCGGTTGCCAGTTCGACGCAAACGAAGTCCTTGTTGGCTCCGATGGTGTAGATGTAGCCGTTGACATGGGTTGCGGTGCCCAGGTTGACGAGGAGATCCGGGTTGCGCCATGCGGGTGTGGCGGTGCAGCCATCGGCCTGCGTGGTAATGCGAAAGGCGGCCATGCCGAACGTGTGGGAGTTCACCAGAACCAGGTCATCGTGGACGAGCGGGGTGGAGACGTGGCGTTGGGCAGCCGTTTCGAGGGGCACCCGCCAGAGTAGAGCGCCGTCGGTGAGCCGGGTGCCGGTGAGGGCATCGGCGGTGAAGGCGATCACCTGTTCTTCGCCGGCAAGATTAGCCGTGACGAGCGACGCGTAGGCGAGTTCGTCGCTGCCGGAGCGCCAGAGTTCTTTGCCGGTGAACTTGTCGCAGCACACGAGAGTGGCATGGGTGGAGCCAACGGGGAGAATGACCGTATTGTTCCAGATGATGCCCGAGCCATTGTAACCGCGGCGAGGCGCAGCACCGCTTCCGGGAGTGGCACCGATGAATCGGGCTCCGAGGTCCTTGACGAAATCCAGGCTCCAGATGACAGCTCCGGACTCGAGATTGAGGCAGTGAAACTCGCCGCGGGAAGACTGCACGTAAACCCGGTCGTCCTCAATGAACGGGGTGCAGCGGGGGCCGGTGCCAAACTCGTCGCCAAAATGTTGTCCGATCGGAGTCTGCCACAGGCTCTTGCCTGCCGCGGCATCCCATCCATGGGCAAGTGTCTGGTTGTCCTTTTCGTCGAGGAAGACGAGCGTGTTGCCGCTGACTACCGGTGCGGAATGGCCGGGACCGATGTTCCTGCGCCAGACTGGGGTCCAGTCGTTGGGAAGTGTTGTGGCCTGAAGGCCGACGGGATCTCTGGAGGTGCGGTCACGATCGGGGCCATGCCACTGCGGCCAGTCCGAGGCTGTGAGGGCTGTACAGGTGAGCAGCGTAGCGAGGGCGATAGAATGGTGGGGGCGCATGGTTGAGGCGGGGATGATGCAATCAGTTTGCAGGGGCGCAAAGTGAAATGCGCCACGTGTGAGATCCGGCAATGCCGCTTCTGGGAGATCGTAGATGGGAGATGGGAGAGCGTAGATGAGAGATGGGTTGCTGCTTGCCGACCCCCGATCCCTCTGCCCTCTGCCCTCCGGCTTCGGGCTTCAGGCTTCAGGCTTCAGGCCTGTGGGTTTGACGCGGGGTGTGAGCTGGGGGAGACTGGGGCAGCTTTCCTGAGTTTAGCGCGAGTCTGTTGGTTGCTTTGGCGCGAGTGATTTTAGAGCGAGGACTTTCTTATGATTCTCTGTGTAGGACCGACGCCGGCGGTGCAGCGAGTGATGGTTATTCCGTCGGTGGAGTTTGGTGGGGTGAACCGGGCAGTGAGGACATTGGAGAGCGTGGCCGGGAAATCAGTGAATGTGGCAAAGGTGCTGCATGCGCTGGATTGTCATCCCCTGGCCCTGGGGTTTGCAGGGGGGACAAGGGGCGAGTTTTTGCTGGGTGAACTGGGGAAGCTGGGTGTGGCGGTGGATTTTGTGCGGGTGGAGGGGGAGACGCGGGAGTGTGTGACGGTGATTGACGAGGCCGGCGGTGTCCAGACCGAGCTGGTAGAGGAAAGCCGGTCAGTTCCGGCGGGGGAGTATGAGCGCTTGTTTGAACGGGTACGGCACCACGTGCGGAAGGCGAGGGGACTGGTGTTATCAGGAACCTTGACGACAGGTGGGCCGGAGGATTTTTACGAGCGATGTGTGCGTTTGGGGCATGAGAACGGTTTGCTGACTGTGGTGGATGCGAAGGGGGTGGCATTGGATCGGGCCTTGGCGGAGCGGCCGGGGTTGGTGAAGCCAAACGCATCCGAGTTGGCGGTGACCGTGGGGCGGGCCTTGGAGGGGGAGAAAGCGGTGATTGAGGCGATGCAGGAGCTGGGTGACCGGGGGGCGGAGCGGGTGGTGGTGACCGCGGGGGGCGGGCCGGTGTTGGCTTGGGAGCGGAGCAGGGTGTGGCGCTTATCGATTCCCAAAGTGAAGGTGGTCAACCCGATCGGGTCGGGGGACAGCTTTACGGCAGCGCTGGTGTGGCGCTTATTGAGCGGGGACGACTTGGGACAGGCGTGTTGCTGGGGTGCTGCGGCCGGGGTCGCCAATGCAATGGAATGGATGGCGGGCGAGGTGCAGCGAGCTGGCGTGGAGCGGTGGATGGCGGAGGTAGAGGTGGAGGCGGTGCAGGGGGTATGAGCAAGGACGGCGACACGGGGTTGATGTCGGCCTGGAGGCGGCCTTCGGCGTTTGCGTTGCTGGTGGCGAACGTCTTTCCGCTAGCGGGCGTTTTCCTGTTCGGTTGG
>JBMTVN010000026.1:0-24874 GCA_049451415.1 Limisphaerales bacterium
GAACGGGTTGGGATCCCGGTCAACCTCCCTCGCCCAAGGCCCCTCAACGGCCAACGTCACTGTATGCCACCTCTTCAACTCCCCACCCACTTCCACCCCTCCCCAAAGCTGGCATCCCCCAACCAAAAACCACACCACACCACTAACAACACAGAAACGTTGCACTCTCATACCCCCATAAACCCCGCCCGGAAACCCATTCCTCCAAACACCAAATCCACCAGCCTCCGTACAGATTATGAGGGACACCTGTCCCAAGAATCCGTACGAAGCCACCAATAGAAACGCGGCGAACGGACTCCCGTTCGCCGCGTGATACCCTAGAACCAGCCGTCCGGCAGGGAAACATCCCCCTCCGCCAGAGGCTTTTTTGACCTCAACTCAAGCGGACGTTCGCCAGCTCCTCACCGGTAGTAACGTTCAAGATCTTGAACTGCTCCGCGTGAAAACTCCCGTCAGCACGGAAGGACAACCGCCCGAAATACCGCTTCTCCAACTCAATCAGGAGCTTCTCGTCCTCCACACGCAAACGATCCAATACCACCGGATGCACCACAATGCGCAACTGGAAGTCGGATTCATCACGCTGCCGCTTCTTCAGTATCTCCTGTAGCTTGCGCTGAATCTCAACGCTCATGGTCTCAGCACTCTTCACCTTGCCGCGACCACTGCAATACGGACAATCATCCGTCACCGACTCACGCACGCTCTCTGTATGCCGCTGACGCGTCATTTCCATCAGGCCCAGTTGCGAAATCGGCAGGATATGCGTCTTCGCCCGATCACGCCGCAACCCGTCCCTCACCCGCTGATACACCATCTGCTGGTCCCTCCTCGACTTCATGTCAATGAAGTCCAGCACGATCAACCCCCCCATGTTGCGCAAACGCAGCTGACGGCAAATCTCCTCCGCCGCCTCCAGGTTCACCTTCACAATGGTTGACTCCTGATCCTTGCCCGCACTCTTGTGCCGACCCGTGTTCACGTCAATCGCCACCAGGGCCTCAGTCTCGTCAATCACGATGTAGCCGCCGCTCTTCAAGAAGACCTGACGCGAAAATGCCGTCTCCAACTGACGGGTAATCCCGAACCGGTCAAAGATGGCCTGCGAATCACTATACAACTTCACTTTCGACACCGACCGCTTGGAAATCCTGGAAATCATCCCGCGCACCCGCTCGAAATGCTGGTGGCTGTCGATGACAATCCGCTCCACATCCTCGGTCAAGAAATCGCGCACAGTGCGCTCCACAAGGTCAGGCTCCCGGAATACACACGTCGCCAAGGGCTGCGTGTTGATCCGCTCCTGAATCTGACGCCACTCGTCCAGCAGCAAGGCCAGGTCCCGGATAAAATACCGCTTCTGCTGACCTTCACCCACCGTGCGAATGATCACGCCCATCCCGTCAGGAATGCTCAGCTCGCGAAGTATCTTCTTCAAACGCAGTCGCTCCTCCTGCTTCTCAATCTTTCGCGAAATCCCGCTCTGGTCCGAGTTGGGCAACAACACCAAATACCGCCCCGGTAGCGCCAGGTTCGTGGTCACCCGGGGACCCTTCGTGCCAATCGGCCCCTTCGTCACCTGAACCACAATGTCCTTCCCCGGAGGATACAGCTTCGGAATGTCCTTGTGCGTAATGCGCGGCTTCTCCCGCTTCCGTGAACCCCGGTCCACAATTTCTACGCTGCTGTCAAACTGGTTCGGAACAATGTCCCAGTAATGAAGAAAGGCGTTCTTCTCAAAACCAATGTCGATAAACGCCGCCTTCAACCCGTCCTCAAGGTTCCGAATGCGCCCCTTGAAAATGCTCCCCACCAAACGCTCGTCACCCGTGCGCTCAATGGTGAACTCCTCCAGCTTGCCCTCCTCCAAAACCCCCACACGCGTCTCCAGGGACTCCGCGTTGATCACCACTTCCTTGTGAATCCGCTTCTGCACCGGCTTCACAATCCGTTGCACCTTGCGAATCACCTTGTCCGCAACGGTCCGAATCCTCTCCGCTATCCCCTGCGACGGGGCATCCTTCAACGGCACCGGCTTAAAGTCCCCAACCGGCCCCGCCGCCTTCTCCGCCGGAGGTGGCTTCAACGGCGGCGGCGGCGGCGGATCCGCCGGCAAACCAGCCGCTCGATTCTCTGCACGCGCAATCTCCCGGCTGTGCCTCGACTGGTCAAAAATAACCTCCTGCACCGCCTGGTCCGGCGCCGTCACATCCGGCCTAGCCACCGCCCCGGAAGAACTCTCCTCCCGTCCGGATGGCTTGCTCAATCCCCTCGTGGGGCGAAATCGTTGCGGGCCTCTGCGGCGCCGCGAAAAACTGCGTTCACTCATAAAGCTTCAATCACTCTCGATGATGGAGATACACGTTTTGCAGGATGCCAATGGCGATCATGGAACACAGCACCGACGATCCCCCGTAACTCAGCAGGGGCAGCGGTATCCCAGTCACTGGCATCAAGCGTATGTTCATGCCGATGTTAACAAACACATGGGTAAACAGCATGGTGACCACTCCAGCCGCCAGAAGCTGGCCCAGGCGATCGCGTGCCAGGCCCGCAACCCGAATCCCGCAAAACAGGACCACGGAATAGAGCGTGACGACCACCATGCTTCCCAGGAATCCCTTCTCCTCAGCAATAACGGAGAAGATGAAATCATTGTGCGATACCCCCCGGGGCAGATAACCCAGCGAAATCTGCTGGCCCTGCCCCCATCCCTTCCCCCAAATGCCCCCGGACCCGACTGATATCATGGCCTGGTCCACATTATACGAATAATTCTTCTGCTCCAACCGGGCCGCCCTCTTCTCCGCCTCAGTCTTCTTGTCCGCAGAAAAATCCCGCCCGAAATACACCAGCAACCGCCGGCGCTGATAATCCTCCAGCTTCACCAGCCTCCAGCCGGGCGGAGCAAAAACCACATCCACCACCAATAACACCACCACCAGACCCACCCCGCCCACCATCCGCCCCAAATACCGCCGCGATACCCCCGCCACAAACATCATCACCAACCCCACCGGCAGAATCACCAAGGCACTCCCCAAGTCCGGCTCCTTCAAAATCAATACAAACGGCAAAAGCATCAGACCCAAAGACTGCAAAAAAACCGGCAAACTCAATAACTCCTCCCTTGACCGCCCCAAATGATGCGACATCAGCAAAATGCACGATAACTTCGCAAACTCCGACGGCTGCAAACCAAAGGGCCCAATGTCAATCCAACGCCGCGCCCCCCACCCGTGCGTCTGCCCAATGCCAGGGATCAATACCGCCACCAGCAACAAAATCGTCAGCCAATACAACACCATCGACCACCGCGCCAATAACCGATAGTCAATCGCCATCACCACCACCGCCGCCACGGTCCCCACCACAAACCACACCACCTGACGAAACGCAGTCAAGTTGTACCAAGCCGTCTCCTCACCACCCGGCTTGGCACTGTGAATAAACGCCGCCCCAACCAGCATCAAACCGGCAACCGCTACCAGCATCTGCCAGTCCAGCTTCGACTTCGGTGGATTGAGTGAACTCTCAAACATCGTCAGTCCACCCTCGCCAGTTCGGGCCGCATCAACGGCCTCGTCTTTAAATCACGCAACACCTTGAACATCTCCCCCGCCAACGGAGCACACGTCTCACCCCCACTGCGACCACTCTCCACCATCACTACCACCGCATACTCCGGCTCCTCATAAGGCCCAAACGCCACAAACCACGTAATGTGATCCATCCGACCCCGCTTCCGCGCCTGCGCCGTCCCCGTCTTCGCCGCCACACGATACCCCTCCACCCCCGCCTGCCGGCCGGTCCCGTCCCTGTCCTCCACATCCGCCAACATCGCCTCCCGCACAATCCGTAGGGATCGCTCCGAGACCCCCAAATGATCCCGCACCCGCGCAGGCGGCAACCTCACCGCCTCCCCGGCCCGCTTCGCATCCTGCGGCTCCACCCGCGCCACCAAACGCGGCCACAAAACCTTCCCCCCGTTCGCCACCGCCGACGTCATCACCGCCATCTGCACCGGCGTCACCGCAATATACCCCTGACCAATCGATAAATTCGCCGTGTCCCCGTCATACCAAGCACCCCCACGCTCCCTCGACCGCCAGTCCGGTGTCGGGAAAATCCCCGCCAACTCCTGAGAACGCAGTACCGGTAACCCCGTCGTCTCACCCAAATGCAGCCGCTGCCCCAACGCCACAATGTCATCCAACCCCGTCATCAAACCGTAATGCACAAAATACGCGTTGCTCGATAACTTGAACGCCTTCCTGAAATCAAAATCCGCTGGCATTCCCCCGTTCGCCGTGTCCTTGATCTTCCGCCCCTTGCCATCCCCAGTCCCCAATAAATAATAACCCGGACTGTGATAAATCTCCTCCGGACGCAATGTCCCCGACTCCAACGCCGCCAATCCCACCACAATCTTGAAAATCGAACCCGGCGCATGCATGCCCGTCGCCCGGTTAAACTGCGGAGCCAAATACTCGTCCAATAATAACTGCCACTTCTCCGTCGATATCCCCGGAACAAAATCGTTCGGATCAAACGTCGGCGCCGATGCCATCGCCAATAAATCCCCACTGTGCACATCCATCACCACAATCGCCCCCCGCGTCTCAGCACCCTGGGACCGTAATACCTCCTCCGCCCGCTTCTGCACCCGCACGTCCAAAGTCAAAAAGATGTTCGCGCCGGGTAAAGCCGGCTCCCAAATCGTCTCCGAATGCCGGTAACCCAAATTGTTCACCAATACGGACTTCACCCCGGGCCTCCCTCCCAATGCCCCCTCCCAATACGCCTCAATCCCCGCCGCCCCACGGAAATCCGGCAGGCTATACCGCGTGAAAACATCCTCGTCCTGCGGACGATCATCCCGCCGTAAATGCCCCAATATGTGCGCCGCGATGCTGCCATAGGGATACGTGCGCATCGACTGCACCTCCAACTCCAACCCAGGCAAACCACCACCACGCTCCATGTAACGAGCCACCTCCACCATCCCCAAATCCTTCGCCACCGTCAGCGGCAACGCCAACCGCTCATTGTAATGCCGACGAAACTCCCGCGCATCCACCTCCAGTGACGTCCCCATCGCCACACCCGCCCGACCCACCAGATTGCTCACCACCCCATACCTCACCTCACTCCCCAACGCCGCCCGCGCAGAAACCGACAAACGCTGCCCCGCCGTCCGCTCCTTGTAAGTCGATTGAAACGACTCCCGCAGCTCCTCCAAATACAGGTTCACGTTATACGTCGGACGGTTCTCCGCCAACGGCATGCCGTTCACATCAAAAATCCGCCCGCGCACAGCCGGTAACCGCACCGTGCGAAATGACTGACTCGCCTGACTCGTCCGATACCGGCTCGCCGACAAGACCTGCACATGAAATAAGCCGGCCGCCAATAGGCCCATCCCGGCCAGGATCCCCAAGGCCACGACGCGCAAAGGCAGTTCGCCCTTCTTTAACTGGTCAATGATGAGCATGTGCGTCTCGACCCCGATCAATCTCCCGGTCCGGCCGGAACGATGAAACTGACTCAGGACGGTAATTCAAAGCGCCGTCCAACAACGCAAAACCACCGAAAAACAAAGGCATGAACAGCCCCCCCAACGCAGCACCCGCCACCCAGCGCCACGCAAACCATCCCCCATACAAAGGATCCTCCCCCGCCGCCAACAGCAAACCCAACGTCATCAATGGCACCAACGCGCTGGCCCCCAACCCCAATAAATACTGCATCCCCACATCCCCCCGGAAAATCACCCCCCGAAAAACATGCGCCACCATCCCCGCCACCAATAACGGCAATACACTCAACCCCAAAGGATTCGCCGATAAGGAATCCAACCAGAATCCACTCACCAACGCCACCAATGCCACCGCCGGTAAACTCGCCGCCAAACCCGCATACACCATCAGCGAAGGCAAAATATCCACCTGCGCTCCCACCACCCGACGCACCACCTCCACATGGCTCTGTAAAAAAACAGCCACATACGCCACCACCAAAATCGTTATGGATCGAGGCCAGTTCATGGATACATCACCCAAACCTCCTCCAACCGGTTCAAATTCACATGCAGCCGAACCCGCGCCTCCAAATACAAACCATAGCTGTTCGTCGAGATGTCAATAATCCGCCCCACCGGAACACCCTTCGGAAATATACCCCCATCCCCACTCGTGCTCACCTCTCCCCCAGGCTCCAACGTCCCCGTCGCCGGCACATACGTAAACCTCACCACCTGACGGTCAAAACTCGACTCGTCCGGAATCACAATCCCCTTGTCCCTCGTCGAAACTACCACCCCGGAAAAACGACAGTTCGGATCCCCCACCAACACCACCCGCGACCGCGTATACCCCACCTCCACCACCCGCCCCACCAGCCCGTCCGCCGTCATTACCGGCATGTCCACCACCACAGATTCCCGACTCCCCAAATCAATCCAAACCGACCTCCACCAGTTCGAAGGATCATGCCCAATCACCCGCGCCATCCTCAAATTCCAGGGCGCCTGGCTCCGCCATAAAACCTGCCTCCTCAACCGCTCGTTCTCCTGCCGCACCACCTCCGCCTGAACCAATGCCAACCCCATCGCCGCATTCGTCCCCCGTAACGCCTCCAGCTCACTCACCAGCGCCGACCTCGGCACCAACGCATTCCGCGCCTGCCCAGCCGCACTCTCCAGGGAACCAGCCAGCCCGAATATGGGCACGAAAACGCTGCCGCAGATCAGCTTGAACCGCGTCACCTGCCCGTCAGGCAGATTCAACGCCGTCAATACCATCAACAGCACCAGGCCAAAGGCTATGTAGTATGGCCGCCTCGACATCCAAGTTCACCTTCTCAACCAACGGTGAACCGCGCCGAAGATCAGATCCGACTCGATGAAGCCACCCGCTTCAGGAACTGTAGCTCCTGTAATACTCGCCCCGTACCCTCCGCCACCGCCGTCAGCGGATCATCCGCAATGTGAACCGGCAACATGGTCTCCTCTGCCACTAAACGGTCAATGCCCCGTAGCAAAGCACCACCACCCGCCATCACAATTCCTCGATCCACCAGGTCCGCCGCCAATTCCGGCGGACACCGCTCCAGCGTAATCCGTATGGATTCCAATATGCTGGCCAAAGGTTCCTTAAGAGCGTCGCGAATTTCTTCCGAGCGAACCGTCAGAGTCTTGGGTAAACCCGTACTCAAATCCCGGCCCTTGACCTCCAAGGTCAATTCCTCCTCTAAAGGATAGGCCGAGCCTATGCGAATCTTGATCTCCTCCGCGGTACGTTCGCCAATCATTAAATTATAGGCACGCTTCATGTAGGCCACGATCGTCTCATCCAACTCGTCGCCTCCCACACGCAAACTCCGGCTGAATACAATCCCAGCCAAAGAGATGATGGCGATCTCACACGTGCCACCACCAATATCCACAATCATGTTGCCCGCAGGCTCATGCACCGGTAACCCCACACCAATCGCCGATGCCATCGGCTGCTCAATCAAATAAACCTCACGAGCACCCGCATGCGTCGCCGAATCCTTCACCGCCCGCTTCTCCACCTCCGTAATCCCCGACGGAACAGCCACAACCACCCGGGGAGCAATCAGCTTGCGATGATGAACCTTCTGTATGAAATGCCGCAGCATCGCCTCGGTGATCTCAAAATCCGCAATCACCCCGTCCTTCATCGGACGTATCGCCACAATGTTGCCCGGAGTCCGACCCAGCATCCGCTTGGCCTCGTCCCCCACCGCCAATACATTCGTGGTCCCAGCTTGAATAGCTACAACAGAAGGCTCTCGCAGCACAATGCCCCGGTCACGAACGTAAACAAGCGAGTTCGCAGTGCCGAGGTCGATGCCAATGTCGTTGGAAAACAGGCTCTTAAGTTGCGCGAACATGAATTGTGCCTAACGGTCGCGCAGCTTAAGGACCCCCCCTCTACACGGTCAAGTGCATTAACCTAGAGCATTAACGAAACCCCCACCCCCCACCCCCAACTCATCACCCCCAGAAAAACAAAACCGCGCCGGCACCCCAATAGGGACACCGGCGCGGATCGAATCTCACCCAGGCTTACTCCTGCTCAGACTTCTCGTCCGGCTCGGTGCGCGCCACGTCAGCCGCCTCAAAGACATGCTGCAACGCCACCAGATCTTCGCCCGGCTTCAGGGAATCCAGCAGCTTCTGCTCCTCTTGCAACTGCTCGGTCGTGTAATTCGCCGCCTTGATCGACAAACCAATCCGTCGCTCGCCCTTGTCGATCTTGATCACACGCGCCGTAACCTCCTGGCCCACCTTCAGCACGTTCTTGATCTTCTCCACGCGCTCCTCGCTGATCTGTGAAATGTGCACCAGACCGTCAATGTCATGCTGCAAACCCACAAACGCACCAAAGCTCGCCAGCTTGGTCACCTGGCCAGTCACCAAGTCGCCAACCTTGCAATACTGGTCGATGTTCTCCCAAGGATCGATCTCCAGCTGCTTCATGCCCAACGAGATACGCTGATTGACGCGATCCACCTCCAAGACCACCGCCTCGACCTCGTCGCCCTTCTTCAAAACCTCGGAAGGATGATTGATCTTGCGGGTCCAGGAAATGTCCGACACGTGAATCATGCCGTCCAATCCCTCTTCCAGCTCCAGGAACGCCCCATAGCTGGTCAGGTTGCGGATCTTGCCCTTCACCTGCGTCCCGGGAGGATACTTGTCCGGAGCACCATCCCACGGATTCGTGTCCAGTTGGCGGATACCCAGCGAGATCTTCTGCTCCTCGCGGTTGATCCCCAGCACGATCGCCTCCACTTCCTGGTCCTGCTTCAGCACATCCGAAGGCTTCGCAATCCGCTTGGTCCAGGAAAGCTCGGTCACGTGAACCAAACCCTCCACCCCTGGCTCCAACTCCACAAACGCACCGTAAGGCACCAAATTCACCACCCGACCCTTCACCTTCGTGCCAATCGGGAACTTGGTCTCGATGTCGTCCCAAGGATTCGTCATCTTCTGCTTCAACCCCAAGCTCACCCGCTCCTTCTCGCGGTTGATGTCCAACACCACCACGTCGATCTCGTCGCCAGCCTTCAGCATCTCCGAAGGATGCCCAATGCGACCCCAGCTCATGTCCGTGATGTGCAACAACCCGTCCAGGCCGTTCAGGTCGATGAACGCACCGAAATCGGTGATGTTCTTCACCGTGCCCTTGCGAATGTCGCCAGGCATCATCTCCGAAAGCAGCTTCGCACGACGCTCGTTGCGCTCCTGCTCAATCAACTCACGGCGCGACAACACAATGTTCTGCCGCTCCTGGTTGATCTTCACCACCTTGAAGTCATACACGTTGCCCACGTAGGACTGCAGGTTGCGCGGCGGAATGATGTCCACTTGCGAAGCCGGCAAAAACGCCTCCACCCCAATGTTCACCAGCAAACCACCCTTCACGATCGCCTTCACCTTGCCCGTGATCGTGCCCCCCTCATTGCAAATCGTCAGAATCTTGTCCCAGTTCTTCTTGAACTCGGCCTTCTCGCGGGAAAGCACCACCATGCCTTCCTTGTTCTCCAAACGCTCAATCAGAACGTCAATCTCAGCCCCCACCTGAACCGGCTCGCTGCCATCATCAAACTCACCCACCGGAATCGCACCCTCACTCTTGTAACCAATGTCCACCAGGATTTCCTTGGGACGGACCTCAATCACAATGCCTTTAACTATCTCGCCCACCGCAAAGCTGCGCTCGCTCTGCCGCAGGGCTTCTTCCATCGTCAACATAAGTTGTTTATCTCGCAGATATGCACTCGCAGGAGACAGGGAAGGACGAAATGTCCCATCGAAGACTCCATTGCCGAACAGGACCCGGCGTTGCTACAGGCAACGGAGGTTAAGGGTTCGGTTGCATCGTTAACTTCTCGTTTCTCAGCCTTTCATGAATCACCACACGCGTGGCATTCAGGCAAGCCACCGACACTACCCCGCCCCCCAAACCTGACAAGAGGAAAAATCACCCCCCCAGCTACATCCTCAAATTCCACGCCTCCCGCAAATCCTCCGGCAACTCCGACAAAAACCGCGAAGGCCGCTGAAACCACCCGTCATCCCGACCCGGATTCGGCCGCGTAATCGGATAACTCAAATACAACTCGTTCCGCGCCCGCGTCACCGCCACATAAAATAAACGCCGCTCCTCCTCCAGCGCCTCCATCGACTCCACCGACCGATACGACGGAAATAACCCGTCACACAGCATCACCAAAAACACCACGTCAAACTCCAGCCCCTTCGCCTGATGCACCGTCGATAACCGCAATGGCTCCTCGTCCATCCCACCCCCCCGCGCATCATCCGTGTCCATGTTCGTCATCAAAGCCATCTGCCCCAGAAAATCCTCCATCGACGTAAATTGCCTCGCAAATAACCCCAGCTGCTGAATGTCCTCCAGCCGGCTGTCGTGATTGGAATACTGCTCCTGCAACATCTCGTCATAACCCGCATCCAAGACCAACTGGATCGATCCCGACGGATTACCCCGCTTCCCTGGCTCATCCAACAGCGCCATCGTCGCCACAAACTGCGCCCACCCCACCGCCGACTTCTTCGGCACACTCCCCGCACACCCCTGCAACGCATGCGCCAACGGCACCTCCCCACCCTCCAAACCACCCAGAAATCCCCGCCATAACTTGTCCGCACCCTTCCCCCCAATCCCCCGCTGCAGCCGCACCACACGCTTAAATGCCATCTCGTCCCGCGGATTCACCACCAACCGCAACATCGCTGCCACATCCTTCACATGCGCCTGCTCAAAAAAACGCAGCCCGCTCGTAATCGAAAAAGGAATGTTCCGCTGCGTCAGCTCCATCTGCAGCTCCATCGCATGAAAATGCGCCCGATACAAAACCGCCATCCGACTCAACGGTATCCCCTCATCCCTCAACTCCAACGCCCGCTGCGCCACAAAGGTCGCCTGCTGCCCGCTGTCCGTGCACGTCACCAACACCGGCCGCACCCCCGCCTCCCGAATCGCCCCCAACTCCTTCTGATACTGCTCCGTGTTCGACGCAATCGACGCATTCGCCAATGCCAAAATCTGCGGCGTGCTCCGGTAATTGGTCTCAATCTTGTAAACCTGCGCCCCGGGATAACGCTTCGGAAAATCCAAAATGTTCCGGAAATTCGCCCCACGCCACGAATAAATGCTCTGCGCATCATCCCCCACCGCCGTCACATTCCCATGCCCCTGCGCCAGCAAATCAATGATCTCCGCCTGTAACGAGTTCGTATCCTGATACTCATCCACCAGAATAAACTGGAACCGATGCTGCAACGCCACCCGCACCTCCTCCCGCTCCACCAACAACTGCCGCCACAACACCAGCAAATCATCAAAATCCATCACCCGATTCGCCCGCTTCCGCGCCGTATACTGCTCGCCTACCCCCGCTATCACCCCGGATAAACCCATGAACTTCTCATAATGCTCCGCCACTACCCGCTCCACACTCCGATCCGTGTTCACCGCCCGTGAAAAAATATCCAGTAACACGTCCTTCTTCGGAAACCGCGTCGCCTTAATGTCAATGTCCCCGTCATCCACACACGCCTGAATCAAATCCGCCGCATCCTCCCGGTCCAACACACTGAAATCCCTCGACGCCCCCACCAAATCCCCATGCCGACGCAATAACCTCAACCCTATCGAATGAAACGTCCCCCCCCACAAATCCTTCAAATCACTCCCCAATAACGCCGTCACCCGGTCCATCATCTCCTTCGCCGCCTTGTTCGTGAACGTCAGCAACAAGATTCGGTCCGAAGGGATCCCCTGCTCCAACAAATACGCCACCCGGTATATCAAGGTCCTCGTCTTCCCCGCCCCAGCCCCAGCCAAGACCAAACTCGCACCCGGAGGCGCCGTCACCGCCGCCAACTGCTGCTCATTCAACTCGCGCGCATAGTCGATCCTCAAATCAACCGCCGCCCGAAATGGCTTGATCACATACTCCCGCGACACGCCCGCCACGTTATCCACTCCACCCCACCCACGCAACCGCTCTCCAACGCGCCTCCGGCGCGGGGATCCAGGAGAGTGGAGAGAGAAGAGAGTGTGCACCCACCCGGCTTGCGCTCAGCGCTCAGCCCCAGAAACTAGGGCTACCAATCCAGCGGCACCGCCCGCGCACAGGTAGGGGCGGACCCGCTGCGTCGGGTCCGCCCATCCATTGCACCCTCCCAAGACAAACGCGGGACCCGTAGTCGTCCGAGGCAGCAAGCCGAAGGACCGTAGTCGATGCCGCGGCAGCGGCATCCGTAGTCGTCCTGAGCCTGTCGAAGGACCGTAGTCGGTGCAGCAGAGCTGCACCTGTAGTCCACACTTCCCACTTCCCGCTCGGCGCTTACCCCTTACCGCTTTGCGCTTCCCGCCCCACGCCTCGCCACCTAACATCCGCCCCATGCAACTCTCCTGGACCAGCCGCCTGCTCGCACTCACCGCCATCTGCACTCTCTTTGTCTCCGCCCAGGAATTCGAAACGCATATCTTCAAGTCACCCGACGGACGCAGCCTGCCATACCGCCTTCTCCGCCCCGCGAACGCCCAGCCCAACAAGACCTATCCGCTCGTCCTCTTCCTCCACGGCGCCGGTGAACGGGGCACCGACAACCAGAAACAACTCGTCCACGGCACCAGCCTCTACCTCGAACCCGCCAACCGCGAACAATTCCCCTGCTACGTCCTCGCCCCACAATGCCCCGAAAATCAACAGTGGGCCGACATGCCCTGGTCCAAAACCAACGGCCGCCAAACCCCCGAACCCAGCCAACCCACCCTCCTCCTCCTCCGCCTCCTTAACCAGCTGGAACAAGACCTCCCCATCAACCCCAACCGCATCTACCTCACCGGCCTCAGTATGGGCGGCTACGGCACCTGGGACCTCATCACCCGCCTCCCCAATCACTTCGCCGCCGCCGCCCCTATCTGCGGCGGAGGCGACGAATGGACCGCACCCCTTGCCGCCCAGACCCCCATCTGGGCATTCCACTCCAGCGACGACAGCGTCGTCCCCGTCAGCCGTACCCGCAACATGATCGCCACCCTCCAAGCCGCCGGCGGAACACCCCACTACACCGAATACACCAGCCTCGGCCACAACTCCTGGACCACCGCCTACCAGGAACCCGCCTTCCTCCCCTGGCTCTTCAGCCAACACCTCAGTCAACCCGACTCCTTCACCTGGCCAGATCATCCCCCCACCCGCCCCTCTGTCACCGAACTCCCCGAAACCGATACCGCCCTCGCCGGCAATGGCCCCATACGCCGTTACGACTGGTTCCGCGACCTCTGGAAAAACCGCCGCGCCCAATGGAACACCCACCGCGAACACGACCTCGGCAGCGTGGTCTTCCTCGGCGACTCCATCACTCAAGGCTGGGGCGATAACCTCGGCAATAGCTTCCCCGGCATGAAAGTCGCCAATCGCGGAATCAGTGGAGATACCACCCGCGGCCTCATCATCCGCCTCCAGGAAGATGTCCTCTCCCTGAACCCCAAAGCCATCGTCCTCCTCATCGGCACCAACGACCTCGAAGAAAAAGCCACACCCGAAACCATCGCCGATAACCTCCAGCTCCTCCTCGCCATGCTCCATGCCCATAACCCCAAGCTCCCCATCGTCCTCTGCCAGGTCTTCCCCAGCTCCGCCTCCAAATCCCGCCCCGCCCAAGCCATCCAACACATCAATGCACTCTACGCAGATATCGCCGTCGGGTTCCCCCAAGTCACCCTGCTCGATACCTGGTCCATCTTTGCCAACGAACACGGCGATGCCACACTCGAGGAATTCCCCGACCTGCTCCACCCCAACGAAATCGGCTACAAAAAATGGGCTGCTAAACTCACCCCCGCACTGAAACAACTCCACCTCCTCCCCTAACCCACCTGTCCCCAGCGCGAGAATCCAGAAAAGAGCAGAGAGCAAACCGTCCGCGCACGCCACAATAGCCCTTCCGCCGTCGTCCTTCCCACTATGGCGGACAGGCCCCGCCAGCCGCCAACCGCTCTGCCCTTACCGCTCTGCGCTTCCCGCCCTGCGGTTCGCGCAGCACCTCCATCAACGTCCTCATCGCCGTGCTCTGATACCGATACGGATTACGCAACAACGCTATCGTCCGCATTGGCTTCTCCCCCGCAAACGACCGGTAAACCCGCGTCGAACTCGAATCCAACCGTCGCGCCATCTCGGGGATCAGCGATACCCCATGCCGCAGCGCCACCAACTCCTGCACCGTTGCCAACTGACTCGTCCGCTCCACGGTCAGAGGCTGGACAGACTGCTTTCGACAAAACGAAAACACGTTTTCCGACAAGCAATGGGCTTCGTTCAGCATCACAAACGGATACTTCTCCACCTCCTGCACAGTCAGGTTCTTCACCTTCTCCAACGCATGCCCCTTGGGGATAACCAGTAAAAGCTCCTCGTCAAACAGGGCTTCCGCCTCCAAATACTTGGCAATAATCGGCAACGCCAGAATCGCCAGATCAATCTCACCATGATTGCATCGCTTAATCAGATTCTCCGTCGTGTCCTCCTGCAAAATAATCGTGATCTCCGGATGCTCCCGGCTAAACCGCTCGAGAATCGGGGGAAGATAATACGGCGTAATCGTAGGAATCACCCCAAGCCGAACCCGACCACGACGACCGGCATCCGAAAGCTCCATGAAGGTGTCGTCCAATAACTTCAAGATCTCCCGCGCCCGCTCCAACAGGATCTCACCCAAATCCGTCAGCACCACCTCGCGTGGCTTGCGCTCGAATAACGGCTGACCCAGCTGCTCCTCCAGCTTCTGAATCCCCCGACTCAACGCAGGCTGAGAAACGTGCAGCTCCGCCGCCGCCCGCGTGAAGTTCTTCTTCCGGGCCACCATCACAAATTGCTCCAAAGCATGAAACTGCAACTGGTTGCGCATAAATACACCCTATGTATGCACCAAACGCATAGCAAGTATTCAGACTATGCATTGGATGCATCAGCCAACCAGAGGCACCCTAGACGAATATCCATTTTGGACGACCTTTACAGACAATCCCTGATCCTATGAAATCACAATCATTCAAGGCGCTCCTCGCGGCCGTCGCGCTGTCACCAGCCCTGCTGGCCACAGCCTACGAGAATTCCGAATCCAACCCCGCAGACCCATCCGGATCCGATATCACCCAATGCCCCGTCATGGGCGGAGCCGCCTCCCGCCCCACCGCCGCCGGCGCCATGTCCAACGGCGATTGGTGGCCCAACCAGCTAAACCTGAAAATCCTCCACCAGAACTCGGCCAAGGGAAACCCCATGGGCTCCTCCTTCGACTACGCCGAGGAATTCAAAAAACTGGACCTCAACGCCCTCAAAAAAGACCTGCGCGATCTCATGACCAACTCGCAGGACTGGTGGCCCGCCGACTTCGGCCACTACGGCCCCCTCTTCATCCGGATGGCCTGGCATAGCGCAGGCACCTACCGCGTCAGCGATGGCCGCGGCGGCGCCGGCTACGGTACCCAACGCTTCGCCCCACTCAATAGCTGGCCCGATAACGCCAACCTCGATAAAGCCCGACGCCTCCTCTGGCCCATCAAACAAAAATACGGAGACAAAATCTCCTGGGCCGACCTCATGATCCTCACCGGTAACCTCGCCCTCGAATCCATGGGCTTCAAAACCTTCGGCTTCGCCGGCGGACGCGCCGACGTCTGGGAACCGCAGGAAGATATCTACTGGGGACCCGAAACTGAATGGCTCGGGGATAAACGCTACTCCGGCGATCGCGAACTCGAAAAACCCCTCGCCGCCGTCCAAATGGGCCTCATCTACGTCAACCCCGAAGGACCCAACGGCCAACCCGACCCCCTCGCCGCCGCCAAGGACATCCGTGAAACCTTCGCCCGCATGGCCATGAACGACGAAGAAACAGTCGCCCTCATCGCCGGCGGCCACACCTTCGGTAAAGCCCACGGAGCCGCCTCACCCCAAGGGAACGTCGGCCCCGAACCCGAAGGCGCACCCCTCGAAGCACAAGGCCTCGGCTGGATCAATGCCTACGGCAAAGGCAACGCTGAAGACACCATCACCAGCGGCCTCGAAGGCGCTTGGACCTCCACCCCGGCCAAATGGTCCCACGGCTACCTCAAAAACCTCTACGAATACGACTGGGAACTCACCAAAAGCCCTGCCGGCGCCTGGCAATGGACACCCAAAAACGGCGAAGGCGATAACATGGTGCCCGATGCCCATGACCCCTCCAAACGCCACGCCCCCATCATGTTCACCACCGATATCGCCCTCCGCGAAGACCCCGCCTACCACGCCATCTCCAAACGCTTCTACGAAAACCCCGACCAGTTCCAGGAAGCCTTCGCCAAAGCCTGGTACAAACTCACCCACCGTGACATGGGCCCCGTCAGCCGACTCCTCGGTCCCGACGTTCCCCCCGCCCAGCTCTGGCAGGATCCCGTCCCTCCCGTCGATCACCCTCTGATCACCGACAAAGACGCCGGGAAACTCAAGGCCACCATCCTCAAGTCCGGCATCCCCCACCAACAACTCGTCACCACCGCCTGGGCCTCCGCCGCCACCTTCCGCGGCAGTGATAAACGCGGCGGCGCCAACGGCGCCCGTATCCGCCTCGCACCCCAAAAAGACTGGGCCGTCAATGAACCAGCTCAACTCGCCAAAACTCTCGCCGCCTATGAGCAAATCCAAACGGAATTCAATAACGCCCAGCGCGGTAAAAAACGCGTCTCCCTCGCCGACCTCATCGTCCTCGGCGGTAACGCCGCCGTGGAAGACGCCGCCCGTAAAGCCGGACACAAAATCAAAGTGCCCTTCACCCCGGGACGTACCGATGCCTCCCAGGACATGACCGACGTCGAATCCTTCGCGGTCCTCGAACCCAAAGAGGACGGGTTCCGTAACTTCATCAATCCGAAATCCACCCGGCCGGCAGCCGAAGGCCTCGTCGACCGCGCCCAGCTCCTCACACTCACCGCCCCCGAAATGACCGTGCTCGTCGGCGGCCTGCGCGTCCTCGGAACCACCGTCGGTTACCCCGACCTCGGTATCCTCACCAAAAACCGCGGCACACTCTCCAATGACTTCTTCGTCAACCTCCTCAACATGGATACGGAATGGAAGAAGTCCCCCATGTGCGATTACTTCTACGAAGGCCGTAACCGCAAAACCGGAGAACTGCAGTGGACAGCCACCGACGTCGACCTCGTCTTCGGCTCCAACTCCCAGTTGCGCGCCATCGCCGAAGTCTACGCCAGTGCCGATGCCAGCGACAAATTCGTCACTGACTTCGTCGCCGCCTGGACCAAGGTCATGAACCTCGACCGCTTCGACGTCACACATTAATCCGTCCCTCCCTTCCCTGCGCGAGGTCCAATCCCTCGCGCTTCCGCCGCAGCTCAACGAGCGAAGGAGGGTGTTTCATCCGCCAAACCCTTGCACCACGCTTCCCGCTTCCCGCTTGCCGCTTCGCCCTCTCTCCTCTCTCCTCTCTCCCCTTGAATTCGCCCCCTCAGGGCGAATTCAGGATGACCCGCTGAATCTGCACCACCGGTGCCAGCCTCTGCCCCTCCACCTTCCCGCCCTGAATCCGTCGCACCAGTTCCATCCCCTTCACCACCCGACCAAACGCAGCAAACCCCTGCCCGTCCGGATTGCGCCGCCCACCAAAATCCAACTCCGGCTGATCACCAATGCAGATAAAGAAACTCCCCTGCGCCGTGTCCGCACCATCCCGCGCCATGCTGACCGTACCATCCAGATGCCTCAGCCCTGTGTCACGCGTCCGCTCCAGCGGAATCGGAGGAAAGAACTCCGCTTCACGCGCCAGACTCGCCTCCGCCTGGATCACTTCGATCTTCACCGTGTCATCCGGTTGATTGTCCATCCTCACCACCCGAAAAAACTCGCCGTCGTTGTAAAGTCGTTGCTCCGCATACCGCAGGAAGTTCCTCACGGTGACCGGAGCCTCCGCCGCATACAGCTCCACCTCAATGTTCCCCAACTTGGTCTCAATCCACACTAACGGCCTCTCTGTAATCGAAACCTCACGCCACTCAAACCTCGACGACGCACTGAAATCATATCCCGCCAAATGCTTGCGCTCAGCCTCCTCACGCGCCATTGGCTTGATATAACGCCAGGCACCATCTCCAAACACCTCCGCACAGAGCTTCGCCACCGCCGGATCATACTGCTTCAACTGCAAACGCGTGTGCACATGATTGTGCAAAGCATCGTTCGCCCGGTTGTTGTCAAACCAACCCTGCACCGCCTCCGCCCAATACTCCTCCACGTTCACCGCCGCATACGTCCCCTCCCATAACCCCCTCGCCATCGCATCCGTAAATGCCCGCTCCAAACGCTCACCAAAGGTCGGATCCACCCGCGGCATCGCATGCCCGTGAATCACATGCGCAAACTCATGAATAAAGATGTTCTCCGTCGCATAGGGATCCCCCGGAAAACACAGCATATTCTCCTCCGCACAACTGCAGGTCAAACCACCCAAACCCCGCGCCCGACGATCCCAATACACCTTCGGCGACATCTCACGCTGCTCCGGTAAATCAGTCGTATACTCGTCGTGTGCCATCACCACCACCTTCGCCCTCGCCCCCACCAACGCCTCCAGGACTTCCGGCCGTCCCGACAACATCCGCTCTACCAAATAACCCACCTCCAACAACGCGTAGTCCGATGTCTTCGCCGAACTCACAATCGGCAATCCCCCCGCCGCAAGATGCTTCTGATAGAAGGCGTCCAGCTCCCACTCCTCACGCACCGCCTCCGGAACCGGCCCCACCTCACCCCCAAATACCGTCACACACAGCATCCAACAATAGATAACCCAAAAACGCATCCCCTCGTATCCCATGGACAAAACCCCACGTAAAGCCTGCCCAACCACACCCCGCGCCAACAACCTCATCCCACCAACGTCGTCATGCAGCGATTCGCCAATCTGGCCAAGCGCTTGGGACTCACATGAATGCACAACCCCGTCCGCAACCAGTGCCGCCGCACCCGGTTCCCATACTCAAAATGCTCCAGGTCATCCCTCACCTCATCCATCGTGGTATCCCTGCCAAGCCGATGGATCAGTTCGTCGTCGTCATGAAAAAACTCGGGATTAAACCATCGGATGAAAACAGCCAGCGGAATCGCATGCCGGTACAGGCCCCTCCAAAAAAGCACTCTCTCAAACGAAGCGTCAGCGCAGCAATGCACCGCGCAGAAGACGGAACGAAAACAGTTTCTTAGTGTCAAATCGACAATACCCTACACTTCAAATACTATCCCGCGATAGCAGGATCCTCCGAAAAACTCCAAGCCCCAACCCCGCCCACCCGCACCCGGCGTAATCTATCCCAAAGCGAAGAACATCCAGATGGTTGTTGCTTATCCCCAATATTCAACGATGGTGACCCATGCAGTTTGACGCCTCGGGTATTCTCTTCAGCTGACTGATCAACGTGTGGACCGAACTCCGGATGGATGTCCGGGTATTCTCCCTGAAAACACCAGCATCCTCACGGGCCGCGTGGGAATGACGACAGGAACAGCACGGCTGGATGGCATGCAACTCGGCGCTTCTTCTGTCTATAAAACATGCAAAGCAAACCCTCCGTTCCCAAACCTATGACAAAGAAAAAGCACCTCAGCCCACGGGAGGAATACCGCATCAGCGAAAGGGAACGCGTAAACGCCGCAGAACCCCTCGCAAACCGCTTCCCCGATATCACCTCACTAGCCATCCAGCTCACTTTCAAAAACCACGACAACTCCAGCAAGGGTTCCACCATCCGCTACAACATCAACCTCAAGAACGCCAAAACAATACTCCGCTTCGATTGCCCTAACTCCGAATGCGTCTGCGGTGACTTCGACCTGAGCAAGGAACTCAGCACCGCCGCCATCCAACACCACAGAATCGTCAAGGGGGAATCCTCCTGCCAGGGCTGGGCCAGCAGGCATTGCATCGATACTCGCCGCTGCGACTACCACCTCAGCTACCAAATCGAGCTCGCCTACAGTGCCTCCGATCCAGCCCCTTCCGCCCACTAAACCTTCAGCAGCAACAGGTAAACTCCGCACTCCCAGCTCCCCCCCAACGCAAACTCAGCCTCACTCCTCATTCAATGCCACCACCGGATCCAACAACGACGCCCGCCGCGCGGGTAATATCCCGCTCGCCAGCCCCGCCACCAGACTAACTGCCAGCGCCAGCACCACATATTGCCACGGCGTCTCCACCGGCAAACCCGGCACGCTCACACGGATCAACTGCGCCAGCCCCATCCCACTCCCCAACCCCAACACCCCGCCCAACGTCGATAACAACACCGCCTCCACCAAAAACAACCACAACACTTGACGCGGCGTCGCTCCAATCGCCCGCACCAAACCAATCTCACTCGTCCGTTCGTTCACCGATATCCACATCATCGACAAAATCCCGATACACCCCACCAGCAACGAAATCGCCCCAATCCCCACCACTGCCAAACTCACGATCCGGATCACCCGGTCCAATGTCTCCAGCATCCCCGTCTGCGTCGTCACCGTAAAATCCTCCTCACCCTTGTGCCGATCCTTCAACAACACCCGCACCCGCTCGGCCACCACATCCATCAACGACGCGTTCGCCACCAGGATATCAATCTCCTGCAACGCCTCCCGGTTGAATAACCGCCGCGCCTCCGCCACCGGCACATACGCACTGTCGTCCATGTCAAAACCCAAGAACTGCCCCTTCGACTCCATCACCCCAATCACCTGGTACCGCTGACCCGATACCCGCACATACCGACCCAACGCATTCTCCCCCCCAAATAACTCGCGCTTCAACTTCGGCCCCAATACCACCACCGGCGCACCCCGATCCATATCCATCTCCGGTAAAAACCGCCCCACCCGAACCCGAGCACCCCACACCCGTACGGACTCCGATGTCGCCCCATAGACAAAAGTGTTCCGTGTCCGACCACCCTGCTCAATCGGCGCCGTCCCCACCACCACCGGAACCGCACAACTCACCCCAGACACCCGACCCAACGCCGCCGCATCCTCAAACGTCAATGGATGCACCGTCGTCCCCAACGCCCCCGGAGCACCCGACGTCGCAATCCTCCCCGGACTCACCGCCATCAACGTCGTCCCAAATTGCGTGAACTGCGACATCACATACACCCGCGTCCCCTCCCCAATCGATGTCAGCAAAATCACCGAGGCAATCCCAATCAGGATCCCCAGCATCGTCAGCACCGACCGCTGCCCATGAAACCACAGCGACTGCAGAGCCAAACGCACAATGTCCCGCCCACTCATGCCTTCCTCCTCATCAATGCCTGCACCGGGTTCAAACCCGCCGCCCGCTGCGCCGGTAACCACCCAAACAACAACCCCACTCCCATCGAGACTCCCACCGCCGCACCCACCGCCCACCCCGGTGCATGCATCGGAAAATCCGGATACACCGACCTCAATACCGGCGCCGTCATCAACCCCGCAGCCAAACCCAGCACCCCCCCCAACGTCGATAACACTGCCGCCTCCACCAAAAACACCCCCACCACCTGACGCCGTGTCACCCCCACCGCCTTCATCAACCCAATCTCATACGTCCGCTCCGATACCGATACCAACATCACATTCATAATCCCCAACCCCGCCACCCCAAGAGAAATAGCCGCAATCCCCGCCAACGCCGCCGTCAAGGCCGCCAGGATCAGCTCAAAACTCCCCAGCACCGCGTCCTGAGTCAAAATCGTCACGTCCTCCTCACCCCCATGCCGCTCCTTCAATACCTCCAACGCCAACTCCCGCGCCCGGTCCAGCTCCCGATGCGAATCCACCTCCGCCAAAATCCGAAACACCGTCGTCCGATTAAATAACCGCAACGCCGTCTCCACCGGAATCTCCACCACATCATCCAAATCCAACCCAATCGAAACCCCCCGCGGCGCCAAAACCCCAATCACCCGAAACCGCCACTCCCCTATCCGCACCAACCCACCCAGTGGACTCTCCCCGGGAAATAACTCCCGCGCCGCCTTAGACCCCAATACGCAATACACCCCGTCCACTTGCCCCGGCGGTAAAAACCGGCCCGACGCCATCCTTACGCGCCGAATCCGCAACACCTCATGCGTCGTCCCCACCACCGTCACATCACGACTCCGCTCACCCGCCACCGCCGGCGCCGTCCCCACCACCACCGGCGCCGCCCGCCTCACCGATCGCACCCGCCTCACCAACGCCTCCGCATCCTGCCGCGTCAAATCATGCGGCGCCGTGCTGACCAAGGGCGCCAAACCCGCCGTCTCCGTCTTCCCGGGAATCACAATCAATAGGTTCGACCCCAAGGACTCAAACTCACCCGATATGTAACGCCGAGCACCCTCCCCCAAACTAGTCAGCACAATCACCGACCCCACCCCAATCGCCACCCCCAATAATGACAAACCCGCCCGAAGCCGATGCCCCCTCAGCCCGCCAGCCGCATATCGAATCAAATCAACCGCTCTCACCGCTCCTCATCCGATACCACCAAACCATCCATCAACCGGATCTGACGCCGGGCACGATCCCCCATCCGCGGATCATGCGTCACCACAATCAACGTCAACCCCGCCGCATTCATCCCCTCAATCAACTCCACAATCCCTCCACCCGACCGGCTGTCCAAATTCCCCGTCGGCTCATCCGCCAATAACACCGCCGGCCGCATCACCACCGCCCGCGCAATCGCCACCCGCTGCTGCTGTCCCCCCGACATCTGGTCCGGACGATGCCCCGCCCGCGCACTCAACCCAACACGCTCCAAAGCCTCCTCCACCCGACTCCTCCGCTCCCCCGGATCCACCCCCGCAAATACCATCGGCAATTCCACATTCCCCGCCGCCGTCAACCGCGGCACCAAATGAAAAAACTGAAACACAAAACCAATCCGCGACTGCCGCAAATGCGATAACTCACCCTCCCCCAAACCACTCACCTCCCGCCCCTCAAACCGATACGACCCCGCACTCGGCCGATCCAGACAACCCAACACATGCATCAACGTCGACTTGCCCGACCCCGACGGCCCCATGATCGAGACATACTCCCCCGACCCAATGTCCAAATCCACCCCGCGTAAAGCCCGCACCGGACTCCCCCCCACCTCATAGGTTCGACTCACCCCGCGTAACTCAATCACGGCTCATCCTCCCCTCCCTCCACCGCCAATGCCCCCGCCACCACCTCCGGACGATCCAACGACACCACCACTCTCTCACCCTCCGATAACCCCGCTATCACCTCCGCATAACTCCAGTTCTGCAACCCCACCTCCACCCGGCGCTCCTCCAGCCGCCCACCCGCCAAAACCAACACCTTGCCCCCAACCATCAAGGCATACGTCGGCACCCGCAATACCCCCTCCCGCTGATCCAATATCACCTCCACATCCGCCGATAAACCCGGCAACAAGTTCGCCGGTAACGACTCCGCCACAAAACTCGACTCCACCTCCAAAGTCCGGTTCTGCTCCTGCCGCGTCTCCACAAACGACGAAACATACGTCAGCTCCCCGGCAAAGGACCGACCCCGAAATGCATCCAGTGTCACCCGCACCGGCAACCCCACCCGCAAACGCTCCACGTCCGCCTCGTCAATCGGTGCACTCACATACAAGGAACCCGGATCAATCAAATCCACCACCGGCGGGATAAATACCCCCGGCGGCGCCGGACTAATCCATTCCCCCACCTCCGTCGTCACATCCAAAACCACCCCGTCAAACGGCGCCCGCATCACGGTCTTCTCCAATAAAGCCTCCGCCGCCTCCAATCCCGCCTCCGCCTCGCGCACCTTCGCCTCCGCCCCCTTCAATACCACCCCCAAAACCTGCGACCGCGTCCGCTCCGCATCGATCAAGGTCTCCGATACCACCCGCTCCCGCGCCAACGCCTGCGTCCGCTCCCATTGCCGCCCAGCCTCCTCCGCCTCCAACCCCGCCTGCTCCAACCTCAACCGCGCACCCTCCAACACGCTCCGCGCCAAAGCCACCTGCGCCAAATGCTCCCGATCATCCAATCGCAACAACACATCCCCCTCCACCACCCGACTCCCCTTCCGAGCCGCAACCTCCACCACCCGCCCCGCCAAAGCCGGACTCATCCCCGCCCGCAAACGCGACTTCACCGTCCCCGCCCGCGAATTCACGACGCTCGCCTCCACTAAACCCGGCTCCACCCGGGCCACCACCACCTCCACCGCCTCCTCCCGCATCACCGTCAACCGCAAACCCACCCCCAACCCCACCACCATCAACAATACCCACATCCACTTATAAACATGACGCATACTCCACCTCTCTTCCCATCAATCACCTCGCCAATAATGAAATCCCCGCCACCATACCCCTCCACCCATGAGAGAAAAGCCCGATCCTGCCCTCATCCGTCAGCCCAATCTGTTGCACCAATCTCGCTCAGATAGGGGTAGGGATGACGCGTTGGCGCCACCCCTCCCTCCGAACCGGACGGGCGGATTTCCCGCATCCGGCTCTCCGGTCAGTGGGGTCTACTGTGAGACTAACCATAGTCACAGGAGCTGTGTTCCAGACTGAACAGCCCCTGTTTCGCAAACCATCGGTTCGGCCATCGCTGGTGGGTTTTGGGACTGACGCCGAAGCTTCGCTGGCGGATCCGTCTGCTCAATAAGGCTCTGAGCCGTCTGCGCAGCCATTGATCCAGCGGGACAAGCCCGCCACGGACGCTGCTTCGGAAGTATCCGTGCCATCCGCGCAGGATCGGGT